>NZ_JBHVJC010000031.1:21962-118228 GCF_042799315.1 Streptomyces sp. NPDC057702
GGGGGGGGGGGGGCGGGGGGGGGGGGGGGGGGGGGGGGGGGGGGGGGGGGGGGGGGGGGGGGGGGGGGGGGGGGGGGGGGGCGGCCGGCGCGGGGCGGCGGCGCCCAGCGCACGCCCGGGTCAGACCAGTTCGTCGGCGAGCAGGTCCATCAGCAGCGCGTCCTGCCACCGGCCCGTCTGGTGGTCGCGCGCGTACGCCCGCATGATGCCGACCGGCTGGAAGCCGACCTTTCCGTAACTGCGGATCGCGGCGGCGTTGCCCGCGGCCGGGTCGATGGTGAGCCGGTGGTGCCCGCGCTCGGCCACCAGCCACCGGGCCAGCGTGCGCACCACGTCCGTGCCCAGGCCCCGGCCGTGCACCCGGGCGGTCAGGAAGATGTCGATGCCGGCGTGCCGGAACTCCGGGTCGTCCTCCTCCTCGTACTGCACCGCCCCCACCACCTCCCCGTCCACGACCACGGCCAACATGTCCCCGTACTCCTCCGGCGGCGCCCACCACGCCGCGACCTCCGGCTCCCGGACGATCGCGTCGAGCACCGCGCCGTCGGCGTCGGTGGTGGGGCGCAACACGACGTTCTCTCCACGCAGTTCCATGCCGCGCATTGTGCCGAACGCGAGCGCGAGACGGTGGCGCGCCCTCCACACCGGAGCCACCCCCACGCGGCGGGCCGCCCTCCACCCGGGGGCCACCCTCCACGCGGCGGGCCGCTCACCACGTCGGGCGGGCCGAGATCCCCCCGTCGACGACCAGGTCGTGACCGGTGACGAACGAGGCCAGCGGTGAGGCCAGGAACACGCACGCGTCGCCCACGTCCTCGGCCCGCCCCAGGCGGCCCACCGGCACGGCCGCCTCCCACCGGCGTACGCCCTCGGGCCAGGCGTCGGCCAGGCCCGGGCGGCCGATCAGCCCGGGCGAGACGGAGTTGACCCGAATCCCGTACGGCCCCAGCTCCAGCGCGGCCGACCGGGCGTGCATCGCGACGGCGGCCTTGGACGCGGCGTAGTGCGCGTGGCCCGGCGCGGGCTGGCTCGCCTCGATGGAGGCGATGTGCGTGATCGTGCCGCCACCGTTCGCACGCAGGATCGGCGTCGCGGCCTGGGTGCAGGCGAAGGTCGAGCGCAGGTTGGTGTCCGCGACGGCGGACCAGTCGGCGAGCGTCATCCCGTCCAGCGGCTGTACGGGCTGCACGCCCGCGTTGTTGACCAGCGCGGTCAGCCGGCCCCCGCGCCACGCGGCGGCCTCGCGTACCAGCCGGTGGCACTCCGCCTCGTCGGCGAGGTCGGCGCCCAGCGCCAGCGCGTCCCCGCCCGCCTCGGCGATCTCCGCGACCAGCGCGCGGGCGGCGTCGCCGCTGGTCCGGTAGTGCGCGACGACGGCCGCGCCCGCGCGGGCCAGCCGCCGTGCGATGCCCTGCCCGATCCACCCGCCGGCGCCGGTGACCAGTGCCACCTGCCCGGTGAGGTCGGGCAGGCCGGTGGTGTGCGCGCGTGGTCCGCTCACGTCGGATACGCCTCTCGGTTCGCTCACGGGGTGTCCGGCCTCCTCGTCCCGGTCGGCGCCGGGCGGCCCCGCGTCTGGGCCGGCGCCGGGCGGCCCCACGTTTGGGCCGGCGCCGGGAGCCCCGCGCGCCCCGCGTGCGCGGCCCGCGTCACGGCCGGCACAGGGCGCGGACGCGGTCGGCGGCGTGCGGGTAGCGGGCGGCGAGGTCGTCGGCGACGCCGTGCTCGTACGTCGCGTCGGTGAACCCGGGCGCCATCGTGCAGCCCACGAGCGCCCACGCCCCGCCGCCCGCGACGCTCCCACCCATCCAGGTGCCGGCGACCACGGTGAACTGCGCGTACTGCCCGCCCAGCACGTCCGGCCCGAGCACCACCGTGCGGTGCGACCCGTCCGGCGCCAGGAGGAGCAGTTCGAGCGGGTCACCCAGGTAGAAGTGCCAGGTCTCGTCGGAGGCGAGCCGGTGCAGGGCGGAGAACCCGTCGGGCGCGTCCGTCAGCAACGCGACGATGGCCGACCCCTCCGGCCGCCCGTCCGCACGCTCGGCCCCGGCCCAGGTCCGCAGGAACCACCCGCCCTCGCGCGGAATCGGCTCCATCCCGTAGTGCGCGACGAGTTGGGCCGGGGTGGGGCGGGGCCGTTCGGCCCCGGCGGGGCCGGCCTCGCGGGGCGGGGCGGGCGGGGCCCTGTGGCCGACCCCGCGAGGGCCGGCGGGCCCGGTGGCCGGGGGCCCGGGCGGGCTGTCGGGGCTGTGGTCGCTGGTCATGGGGGCGGCCCTCCGCTGAGAGACCGTGTCCGGACCTCCGGAGCCACGGCCCAGTACGTCGGTGTAAGCCGGATCGTAGGCCGCTTCCGGGAGCGCGCGATGGCGGTTCCTCGGCCACGTCGCCCACCGACGGCTCAGGGCTTGTTCACGGGACGCCGGCTCCCTGGGCGCGTACTGCCGAAAACGACAATGGCGGCCGAAGTGGCCCTATCCATATGCTCATCGGGCTCTCTTCGCATCCCCACCTGAATCTGATCCGAGGGGAAGACATGCCCACGACGCGACACACGCTCGCCGCTACTGCCCTTGCCGTCACCATCGGGGGGACCGGCGCCGCAGCCCCCGGGACGGCCCACGTCTCAGGCCGCACCGAACCGGAAGCTGCCGCACGGGCCGCGAAGGACCCGTGCGCCCACGCCGCCGAGTCCAAGATCGTCCGCACCTACGGACGGGGGCCGCAGGTCGGCCCGAAACTCTTCGTCGTCCTGCGCTGCGGCTCCTCCACGTGGGGTTACCGGCACCTCGGGAAGAAGGGCCGCTGGTCCACCGCGTTCGACCGCAAGATAGCGAACACCATCCGCTCCGGGACGGTCACCGTCGACGCGCCAGGGCGGAGAATCTACGACGACATCGTCAGGCAGTGCCCTGTGAAAAGCCGGTTCAAGGTCGTCGAGAACCCCGGCAAGATGAACCGGAAGCCCCACATAAAGCCGCAGGGTATCGTCACCGCCTATACCAACCCCGACAAGATCCGCACGACTCAGAAGAAGTGCTGACACCTCATGGAGACCACGCGCATCACGGACCTCCTCACTCCTTTCCTCATGGGAATGCACGACTTCGGCTCCGAGCTGCTCGACCGGCACGACTGGGTGGAGGTCGTCTGCCTGGAGGCGTTCCCGTACAAGGGCTCGTACGTCCTGGAGGTGGAGCTGTACGAGCACGGGCGCACTCGTGGTGTCACGGACATCGGCCCCCGCGCGCAGCACTGGCGAGTACGCCTGGAGTGCAGGGATCACCTGTCGCACGGCTTCTTCCGTGACCCACCGCTGTGGGAGGACGTCCGAGGCGCGGGCTACGGGCTTACCCGCGACCTCTCCATCTGGTACGACACCCACCCGCCCGGTGGCGGCCGGTCCTCCGACAAGCTGCCCTGAGCACCGTGTGGCGGGTCCGTGGCGCCGAGGCCGGCGCCAGGGCCCACCACACCGAAGCCACGGCCGGGCGGCCGGTCGGCGAGAGCCCGCTCGGGTCGGTCGTGCTGGCGGCCCCGGCCGACCAGCGGTGCGGTGCTCGGGTGCTGGCGACAGTTTGTCGTGTTTGAACACGCCGACAGCGGTCAGACGGTGGTTGTACCTGATGTCCAGCAACGCAAGGTGTGAGTGACATGGCTGCCGACAAGAAGACCGAGGCGAAGATCGACCAGGCCAAGGGCAAGGTCAAGGAAGCCGCCGGGCGCGCCGTGGGCAACGAGCGCCTCACCGCCGAGGGCCGGGCCGACCAGGCGAAGGGCGACGCCCGCCAGGCCAAGGAAAAGCTCAAGGACGCCCTGGACGACTGACGGCACCCACTTCCGGGCCCTCGCGAACCACTGGTCCGCGAGGGCCCAGCCGTTTCCCGGCACGGTCGTGCGGCAGCGAGCGGGGGCAGGGGTGCGCGCGCCCGCCGTCGGCCAGGGTCAGCGTGCGGAGGCCGGGCGACCCGGTGGGCCACCCGGTCGGGTCGCGGGACGGGTGGGAGCCGCCGCCCCTACCCCGTACGAGGCCCGCCAGCCCCCGCGCGCGAAGTGGACCACCCCGTCGGGGGTGATGTGGACGCGGCTGCCGTAGATGGGGAGCGCCCCGCTCACGTTGAGGCGGTTGCGGATGCGTTCGAGCGTTGTCCACAGGCGTTGTGGACCGCTCTGGTGGACCTCGGGTGGCTGGAGGCGGTGCGCGGTCGCACGCGCCCAGGAGCCGTCGGGGTGGACGAGCCACGCGGTGCGGTCATCACCGCGTTCCCTGTAGCACGAGACCGCACCTGGAACTTCGAGTTGCAGCATGGCCTGCAACTCCCAGGATTCGCTCACGTCAACCACCGGATAGCGGCCGGTGGTCACCTGCTCGCCTTCGTGGTGACGCGCATCGTCCGAAAGATCCGCCTGATTCGACGGGTAGTCCGCCCCGGACCGGGTGACCATGAACCCGGCCCGGTCCCATTCGACCTGCCCGCGCGCACTGCCGTCCGCTTGTGTGTCGGCCGTGACGATGAGGTTCATCCGGGCGAGGGTGGTGACGAGTCGCCCGCCCGGTCGGAGCGCGGCCACGGCACTGGCGAGATTGGGTAGCGCCACCAGCGACACGACGCGGTCGAAGTCGCCGGGCAACGGCCCGGTCGCGTCGCAGGTGACGACCCTGGGTGAGAGCCCGATCGAGCCGAGCCGCTGGGACGCGGCCTCCGTCAGGTACGGGTCCACGTCCACCGACGTCACCCGGCCCGCCCCGAAGCGCCGCGCGACGAGGGCGGTGCTCAGCCCCGTCCCCGTACCGATCACCCCGATGTCAGCGCCGTCGTACAGCAACCCGTGCCGCAGCATCCGTACGACGAGGCTGGGGAGCGTGCTGGACGAGGTGGCGCGACCGGAGGGGTGGTCGCCGGGGCCGGCGGCGTCAGCGTGCAGGGCGCCAACGCGGGTGACGAGAGTGTCGTCCGCGTAGACCGTACGCAGCCAGGCGGACTCGTCCGCCTGGCCGTCACGCAGCACCCACTGCCCGCCGTCCCGCTCCCACCAGCGCGGCACGAAGACGTGCCGAGGCGTCAACGTGAGTGGCTCGCGCCAGCGTGAGGTGGGAGCGGCGACGGAGGTCGCCAAACGCTGGGCGTGTGGTTGCCAGTCCAAGCGGTGCCCCGCGCTTTCGTACGTCAGCCGAACTCGCCCCGCCGCACGGCCCCGACGAACGCGGACCACGCCGCCGCGTCGAAGACGAGTGCCGGGCCCTGCGGGTCCTTGCTGTCACGGACAGGGACCACACTGGGGTAGGCATCGCTGACCTCAAGGCAATTGCCGTTGCTGGCACCGCTGTAGCTCGACTTCCGCCAGGCGCGCACAGTGGACGCGTCAGCGATGCCGTTACCGACCTGCATGCTCGTACTCCTCTTCAACTCCCCTGATAAAAAACAGGGATTCGCGGTGCGACAGGGCGTCGCCCAAGGCGAGATCGTAGGACACGAGGCACCTCTCGACTACCGCCGGAGAGTCCAGCACAGTGCCAGTGTTCAGCCCTTCAACGTAGGCGAGCGGCGCCATGTCGTCGAAGCGCATCAGTGTCACTGAGCCTTCCAGCAACGCGTGGGCACCAACGCCAAACGGCAGTACATGCACACGAATACGCTGGCGAGCTCCTAGTTCACGGATGTGTCGGAGTTGCGCCGCCATGACCGATGGTCCGCCAATGGTGCGCCGTAGCACCGTCTCGTCCAGGAGGGCCCACAGCTCGGGGCGCATCGGATTGTCCAGGATGTCGGCACGCGCACGACGTGTGCGAATGCTGTCCGCACACTGCTCTTCACTCAGGCGAGGGAATCCGGCGGCAAACACAGCTGCCGTGTATTCCGGTGTTTGCAGCAAGCCTGGCACCAAAGACTGGGCGAACTCGCGGATCATCACCGCCTGCGGTTCCATTTGGGCGACGCCCGCGAAGAAGGATGCGAGTTTGCTGTCGGGGAGAAAACGTCGGAAGACGCCACCGGTCTCAAGTACCTGGTCAAGACGGACGGCGTCCTCCGCTGTCGGGAATCGGCGGCCGGCTTCGATGTGGGCGATGTGGGAGCGCGACATCACGGCGCGCGTTCCGAGTTCCTCCTGTGTCCAGCCGCGCGCTTCCCGTCGTTGCCGCAGTTCGTCGCCGTACGCGTTGCGGTGTGCGAGTCCACCTGTCAGGGCCATGCGTTGACTCCATCTGTGCTCAGTGCTTTGGCACGCCGATCCCCCTGGCGACGGTACTCCGCCGAACCTCACTCTGTAATCAGTCCAGTGCGGTACGTGAGAAAGGGGTTCATCGCCGTGAGCGGTAGTGCACACGTAGGGAACGATTCGACGGGGCACGAGCAGTGCCAGTCGGTAAATGACACAAGCGGTCACCTGGTGGCGGAATCGGGCTCGGCTGCCAGCACGGCGCAAGGCCGCGAGCACATTCAACTCGCCATGAGCCACGAGCTGTTGGCGCACGCCAAAGACGTGTTGTCCATCCCCCGGCAGCCCGCCCACGTGCTGCGTTACACCTGCGCGCGGCTGACCGAGAGCCTGGGCGACGTGCTGCGGGTGGCCGAGGAGCGCGGGCTGCGGCTGGGGGGTGACGGGGCGGGCGCGGGCGCGCCGGTCGTGTTCTGGGGCAACCCGGCCCGGCTGGACGGCGGCGGCGGTGCCGGGCGGGGGTTCGGCCCCGCATGACGTACGCCGTGTACCGCTTCGTTCAGCACACGATTCGCCGAGCGCCGGAGGGTGGCGTGACCTTCGAGGCGTTCTGCATGACCGCTGGTTGCCGGGCCGAGTCGGGCGGGTGCGAGAGCCAGGACGACGCGCAGGACTGGAGTCTGCGGCACGCCGGGCGACATCCGGGGCACGACCTGTTCCGCCGGGTGGTCACCGACTTCGCCCGCGTCGTACGCGAGGAGGAGTGAGGCAGGGGCGCGGGGGCACCAAGCGGCGTACGCGGTAGGCGAAGGCGCTGTCCTCGCACGGAAGTTCGCGCCGGGGCGGGCCGCCCCGGCGCGTACATGAAGCGACCAGCGCCACGCCGCCCAAAGCACGCCGGAGCGCGGCCCGGACCCCGCTCCAGGAGGTCTTCTGACCACTTCGGGATTCGCATGAGAAAAGGGTTCGGGAAGGGAATCATGACGCCCATCCTTAGGAGAGGGGACCGGCATCGTGAAGGACAGCCGACTGGGCCTCGTGATGATCCACGGGTTCATGTCCGGGCCGAAGGCATGGGAGCCGCTACGCCGACTGATCGTCGCGGAACGGAGTCTCGGCTTCGTCCAACCGCTGGCGTTCGAGTACGCGACCGGGCTGCTGCCCCTCAGTCCACTGCGGGTCTTCCCGTCGATCGACACGGTCGCCGACAGCCTGCGGGAGTACCTGGCGACGGAAGCCGGCGCGTTCGACCAACTACTGCTGCTCACCCACAGCCAGGGCGGACTGGTCGCCCAGCGCTATCTGGCTCGTATGCTCCAGGACGGCAGAGGCGGTGAACTGGCCCGTATCCAACGGCTGGTCATGCTCGCCTGCCCGACCAACGGCTCCGAACTGCTGCTCTCTCTCCGACGGCGCGCACTGGGCGCGCGCCACCCGCAGGAGAAGGACCTGCGCCCACTGAACGACCAGGTCAGCGCCACCCTGCGGACAGTCGTGCGCGACGTCGTCCACGCCACCGCCGTCACCGACCGCACCTGCCCCATTCCGGTCTCGGTCTACGCGGGCGAGAGCGACGGCGTGGTGTCCCGGGTCTCGGCGCAGTCCGTCTTCCCGGACAGCTCCGCCCTGCCAGGTGACCACTCCAGCATCCTTCGGGCCGACTCACCCCAGCACCGGACGTTCACCACGCTCCGCCGCCTCGCCCTCGCCACCCGCAGCGAACCGTACGTGCCCGAGCCCGTACCGGCGGAGCACTTCGTCCTCACCCCGAACCCGGCGTCGGCCTCCGGCACACCCACGGGAGAGCACTCCGGGAAGCGGCGCCGGGTCATCACGGTGGGCGTACCCCTCGCCGTGGTGGTCGTGGCCTCGGTCCTGTACCTCGCCCCGACGCCGTGGAAGCCGAGCGACGACGCACCCACCGTGGCCCCCGAACCGTCTGCCGGGGCGACCGGTTCGATCGCGCCGGGGCCGCCGCGTACGGACAGCGAGGGCAGCGAGGACAAGGGCGTCATCCCGCCCGAGAAGTTCCCGTCATCGAACACGTTCTGGCTCGTCGACATCAACAAGGACAAGAAGGCCGAATACCTCACTGTCGACAAGGCCCAGAACTTCGCCTTCTGGTGGAACGGAGGCGTCCAGAAACAGCGCTTGCGGAGCGACGGGAAGGGCCAGAACTCGTACGTCCCCGCACCCGGCGCGGACGGCGCCGCGCTGCGCTTTGGTGACATCGACGAGGACGGCAGGCCCGACTGCATGGTGGTCTCTCCGACTGGCGGGGTGGCCGTCCACACCTGGGGGGCGGAGAGTCCGTCCGACTCCGCCATGTGCGCGAAGAGGTATGACGGTGCCGCCAACGTGCCGTTGATGAGTACCGCCGATCGTGTGCCGAGCCTCAAGGAGATCCAGTTCGCCGACATCGACGGGGACGGGCGCGTCGACTACCTGTGGATCGAACCGAGCAGCAGGACGACCGTCTGGTTCAATCGCAGCGAGATCGAGGGCGGCCGGTGGCATCTGCGATGGTCCTCTCCCACGAGGATCAGTGGCACCGAGTTCAACCGTGAGTTCAGGTACGCCGATCTCACCGGAGACGGGCGTGCCGACCCGATCCTCATCACCCCCCTGGGCGGCGCGCGGGGCTGGATCAACCTAGGCGGCGCGGAGTCCGGCGTCCCTACCCGGGACATCTGCAAGATCGTGCCGGATACCCAGGCCCCGCCGACGGAGATCCAGTTCGCCGACGTCGACGGGGACAGCAAGGCCGAGTTCCTGCATATCGACGGGACGGGCGCGGTCCACGTCCGGAAGCCCGACTTGGCCACGGGCTGCCCGGGAAGGTAGGGGCCACGCCTCCACGCGGGCCGGCGCCCGGGGGGTGGGGCCGGCGTGCGCGGGCGCCCTCCGTAGACTCCGGCAACCATGAGGGTGTTGATATCCGTGGACATGGAGGGCATCTCGGGGATCGTGCACTCCACCGAGACCAACCCGACCGGCTACGACTACGCGCGCGGCCGGGAGTTGATGACGGCCGAGGCGAACGCCGTGGTCAGCGGCGTGCTGGACGCCGAGCCCGGCGCGAGCGTGCTGGTGGCCGACGCGCACGGCACGTTCCGCAACCTGCTGCCGGAGGCGCTGGACCGGCGTGCGCGGCTGGTGCGCGGGAAGCCGCGCCCGCTGGGCATGCTGGGCGGGCTCGACGCGGACACGGACGCGGTGCTGTTCGTCGGCTACCACGGGCGGGCCGGCGCCGGTCCGGCCGTCCTCGCGCACTCGATGAGCGACGCGGTCCTGGACGTACGCGTGGACGGCCGCCCGATGGGCGAGCTGGGGCTGAACGCGGCGATGGCCGGCCACCTGGGCGTACCGGTGCTGCTGGTCAGCGGCGACGACGTGGCCTGCGCCGAGCTCGCCGAACTGGTGCCGGACGTGCGGACCGTGCCGGTCAAGGAGGCCGTCGGGCAGGCCGCCGCGATCACCCTCCACCCGGCGGAGGCCCGGCAGCGGCTGCGGGAGGCGTCCGCCGAGGCCATCGCGTGGCGCGGCCAGGTGTCACCGCTGACGCTCCCCGGCCCGGTCACCGTCGAGGCCGACCTGGCCAGCCCGACCACCGTGGACCTGGCCACCCTCGTCCCCGGCGTACGCCGACAGGCCGGGGGCCGCACGGTCGCCTTCACCGCGACGGACTTCGCCGAGGCGTACCGACTGGTCCTCCTCCTGGTCCAGCTCGGCAACATCAAGCCGGGGTAGCCGACTCGGCGGGCGCGACGACGGCCACGGGCCGGGTGACATCGGCGTGAGGGAGTACGCGAGTCCGTCGGCGCGCCCGGCGCCCTGTCGCTCGCGGCGCGGGCGGGGGCGCTGGACGGGGCCGGGCGTCAAGTACGCCGAAGCGGTCTGTGTCTCGCTGACTATCGGACAGTCCGCACCGAATTGCACCGGAACCGAACTGTCCGGCAGTCACGATATGCGTGCCCAATCAACCTCATCGACAACAAAGGGCACACATGTCAGCACGTTTGGCGCAGCCCGTCAGGGTGGCGGCAGCCGCGTTGTTCGTGTTCGCGGCGGGCTCCACGACGACCGCCGCCGCTGTGCAGGGTGACCGGGCGGACAGTCGGCTGGGCACGTGGACCTGGTCCAACCACAACTCGGGCAAGTGCCTGGAGATCCACGGCGGCGGCACCGCCGACGGCGCCGGCGCCGTCCAGTGGGGCTGCAACGGCAGCGACTGGCAGAAGTGGACCAACACCAACGGTGGCGTCCTCACCGAGATCAGGAACGGGAACACGGGCAAGTGCCTTGAGGTGCACGGCAGGGGCACCGCCGACGGCGCCGGCGTCGTCCAGTGGAGCTGCAACGGCGCCAACTGGCAGAAGTGGAAGTAGCGCCCCCGGCTGACCGGCCGCCCCGCCCCACGGCCCCAACCGTCGGCAACCAGCGGCCGGGGCGGTGACCGGGCCGGTGACCGGACTCCCCGCGACCAGCGCGCGCCGCCGAAGCCACCGGGCGGCGCGCGCATGGCCGCCGGGGCCCGACCAGCGCCGGACACGCTCGCCCATGAGCGGCCCTTCCGGGCCCCTCTCATCCACCGCGCCCCGGGCCCGGCTCTCCGTACCGCGTCCTCGCACCGAACACCCCGCCCCCGGGTCCGCCCACGCGGAGGCGCTGACCAGCGCTTCCCGCGCCGGCGCGCTCAGCGGGGTGGCGCCGGCGCCGCCCTGCGGCTCGTACCCGGCCCCGGCTGGCATGCGCGTGCGTGGCCGGCCATGCGCGTCACCTGTCGCCTGAGTCACCGGTCGTCTCGGAGCGTGGGCGGGTAGCCGGGTGTGGGCGCGTGGGGCCGAGCGTGGGCGGGTGTGGGCGCGTGGGGCCGGGTGGGCGTGCGCCGGCGCTTCCCCGTCGGCGGAGCCGGGCCGTATGGGACAGTTCGACCGTGCCGGGCGGCGGGCGTACCGGGCGTGGCGCCTGTCCGCCGCAGGTCCGCCGCGTGTTCGCGGTCAGGGCGTCGGGTCCGGTGTGTCGTGCGACGTGCACGGGTCGAGTCTCCTGCGGCCGCGCTCCAGGCAGTCCGCGACCGCCGGTCGCGGGGCCTGGGTCTGGGCGATGTGGCGGTCGAGTACGGGGAGTGCGCGCGTGGCCATCTCCCGCCACTGGCACGTGGCATGGTGTCGTCGGGCCAGCAGCCGCGCGATCTCGGCGAGGGGGAACCCGGCCCGCTGCGCCATCCCGATCAGGGCGACCCGGCGGAGCGCGGCGGCGGGCCGGACCCGGCGCCCGCCCTCGCGACGCGCGCCGGGCAGCAGACCACGCTCCTCCCCGTGGCGCGGCGCTGACCTCCGCACGCCGGCGCTGTCCACGAGCTCGCCGACGGCCACGTACCGCACACCCGCCCCCCGGCTCCCCAACCCCAGCCCGTCCTTGACTTCAAGCGTGCCGGAACCGCGACCGTGACCTGCACGTTCTCAGGAGATGCGGGCCGTCCGACACCTGGCTCCTACCGCGCTCTGTTCGCCAACCGCGCCTTCGGCGACTGACGCCCGTCCTCGCGTTGTCCGACCTGGGCGGCGGCATGACGGTGGTCGCGGTCGCGTGGCTCGCGCTCGGCCTCGGCCCCGACGGCGGCCGGGGCGCGTTGGCCGGTATCGCCGTCGCCGCCTACGTCCTGCCCGGCGCACTGGGCGCGCTGGTCCTGGGCAGGTGGCGGCGCCGGCTGCCCGCGCGGCGGCTCCAGGTCACCGACGCCGCGATACGGGCCGTGCCGCTGGGGGCCGTGCCGCTCGCGCGCGTGGCGGGCGTACTCACTCCGACCGGCTACGTCGGGCTCCTGGGCGCCTCCTCCTTGTTCCACGCCTGGGGCAAGGCCGGAAAGCGCGCCTCGTTCGCCCCGCTGCTCCCCCGACGGCCAGCGGTGACGGCCAACAGCCCGCTCAGCACCAACCTGTGGATCGCGACCACGCGGCCCTCCGCCGCGCCCCGCCCGCACCGTGGCCGGGGGGCGCCCGCCCCACCCCGCCAGCCCTGCTACCGTCCCGCCATGTTCTTCGTGCTCACGGTGCAGCTCTCCCGTACGCGCTCCGCACGCTGACCGGGCGCCCTCGCGCGGCCCGGTGCGCCGACCCATCCCCCGCGGCCGGTAGCCGCACGATCCGGAGCGTACGCATGTCTTCCACCTCCTCACCCACCTTCGTCCTCATCCCCGGCGGCTCCAGCAACGCCCTGGCCTTCGGACCGCTGAGCAACGAACTCGCGCTGCTCGGCCACCGTTCGTACGCCGTGGACCTGCCGGGGCACGGGCTGGCCGCCGGGCAGCCGGCCGCGTACCACCGCGCGCCGGCCGACGGTTCCGCACTCGCCTCGGCCCCCTCCGCGTTGGCCGGACTGACGTTGGCCGACAACGTGCGGCACGTCGCCGGCGTCGTGCGCCGGCTGGCCGCGCACGGGCCCGTCACCGTCGTCGCCAACAGCTTCGGCGGACTCACCCTCAGCGCCCTGGGCAACGCCGTACCCGAACTCGTCGACCGGCTCGTCTACCTCTCCGCCCTCGTCTTCGCCGACGTCCCCACGCTGCTGGGCGAAGTGGACCTGCCCGAGCGCGCCGACAACCTGCTCGACCCCGCCACCACGAAGATCGCCGTGGGCAACCCCGTCGAGCAGGGCTACGCCCGTCTCAACTGGCGTGCCGCGCACAGCGATCCGACGCTCTTCGCCGAGCTGAAGGCGGCCATCATGGGAGAGGCGGACGACCGGTTGTTCCGCTCCTTCCTGGACACCCTGGACGTCGACGAGAACCTGAACCCGCTGGAGCCGGGCGCCGTCATAGACCCCGCCACCTGGGGCCGCGTGCCACACACCTTCGTCCGGCTCTCCCGGGACCGCTGCGTCCCGCTCGCCTTCCAGAACCGCATGATCGCCGACGCCGACGCCGCCACCCCCGACAACCCCTTCGACGTCCACACCCTCCCGCTGTCCCACGTCGGCTACGTCAGCCGCCCGCGCGAGGTGGCCGAGTTGCTGGCGGGGCTGGTGTAGGGGCGGGAACCGTGGGTGGGTGCCGGCGGGCGGCCGGATGGCGAGGCCATTCGGGCGCACCGTCGGCGGGGGCGCGCGCCGTGGCCGCGCCGGCGCCGAGGCGAGAGCTTTCGGCCTTTCGCCGGCCGGGCGTGGAGGGTGCGTGATCGCTGACCAGTCGCAGAGGGCGCCTGGTCCCCGGCCGGGGCGGGGGCCCCGGCCGGGGGCGCGGGAGGGGGCCGGGTCGATGGCTGCCCGGTGGGCGTCAGGCCACGGGGGAACCCGGCGGGGCGTCAGCCCACGAGAGTGCCCGGTGGGGGTGAGGCCGCGAGGAGGGGGGCGAGGTCGGCGGCCCAGTCGGGGTAACGGGCGGCCTTCTCCTCGTGGAGGGCCAGGAGCTCGCTGTGCAGTGTCGGGGTCATGTCGTCGGAGAGGTCCGGGCCGATGGCGATCCGGGCCAGGTGGGGCATGATCTCCGGGTCGCCGGCCAGGTGCACCGGGTCGTACATGTAGCGCCGCAGGGCCGGCAGGTCCGCGATGGCCACGCAGTACGCGTGGGTGAAGCCGTCGGGACCACCCAGGTTCTGGCCCACCGTCGCGAACGACACCGACTCGATGGCGGCCGTACGCCGCAGCACCGCCAGCACGTGCGCGCGGTCCTCCTCGGTCGCGGTCTCCTTGAACGCGAACCGCAGCATGTGAACGATCACGCCTGTCCCACCCTTCCGTCAGCCTGCGCTTTCCCATACGACCTGAACCAGTCCGTTCAGAAAACTTGCCTCGCTGGTTCACCCTTAGACTGAACCCATGGGTTCAGAAGTGTCAACCGGCAGCGGGCGGGCGGCCCGTGGGCGCGACGAGCGACGACAGGCGATCCTGGACGGCGCGTTCGCCGTCTTCGCCCGGCACGGCTACGCGCGAACGTGCGTGATGGACATCGCGCGGGAGGCGGGCGTCGCCAAACCGACGGTCTACAACCACCTGCACGACAAGGAGAGCCTCTACCGCGAGGCCGTTGAGGGCATGGCCGACCGGGTCGGCGCCCAGGGTGTCGCCGCCGTCGACCCGTTGCGCGAGGCCGCCACGGCGGGCGACCCGCGCGCCTCGCTCACCACTGCGGGCCACGCCCTGTTGGCCGTGCTGACCAGCCAGGACGCGCGCGCCGTACGGCAGTTGGCGGGCACCCAGGCCACCCAGTTCCCGGGCCTGGCGGCCAGCGTCCACGCCCGTACCGCGCCCCGCGTACGCGCCGCCCTCGCCGACCGGCTGGCCCGCCTGAGCCTCGCCGGCCACCTGCGCCCGTGCGATCCGGACCTGGCCGCCGCGCACTTCCTCGCGCTGCTCACCGGACCCCTGGAGTACCAGCCCGAACCTGCCGACGGCGCCGCCGGCGCGGGGGACGCGGCCGGGGACTCAGACGGGGGGACAGTCGGGGGTGGCGCCGTGGATGCCACCGGGAATGTTGTCGGGGGCGCGGCCGTTGACGCCGCCGTGGATGTCTTCCTGCGCGCGTACGGCGGGTGAGGCGGACCCACCCGCGTGTGGGTGGTCGGCGGTTGGCGACGGGCCCTGGGCGACCGGTGGTTGGCGGCTGGGGGTTGGCGGTGAGCCTACGGCAGCTGGAGGTTGGCGGCTGGCGGCTGGCGGCTGGCGGCTGGCGGGCGGATCGTGTGCCGGGGCAGCGCCAACCCGGTTGGCTGCCGACGGGCCCCGGTTGGCTACCGACGGGCGAGGACGCCGCTGGTGTGCGCTGTCAGCAGCCGCGTACCGGATGGAGCCGCGTACCGTCGGAAGTCGCGTACCGGTCACCGCCTCGTGCCGACCTCAGCCACGGACCGGCGTCAGCCTCGTACCGGCCGCAACCGCGTGCCGGCGACAGCCACCTGCCCCTGACGGCCGTGTACCCGCGACGGCCGCGTACCGGCGGCAGCCGCGTAGTGGTCGTCACGCGGCTGGTTCGGGCCGGTGAGGACGCGGTACGGGAGGTGATCCACCGGTGCGAGTGGATCGGCCTGGCCTGCCTGGACCTCGGTGGACGGAAGGCCGTCCCCGCCTGTCGGGTGACGACGGTGGGGCCTCGCCGCCCAGGCAGCCACCGCCCACACGCGGCAGGGAGTTACGCCTGTCCCCGCGTCCGGTGCCGCTGTGCGTACGACCAGGTCACGGCGGTCATCAGGGCAGGGACGGCGAGCAGCGGGGCGAAGGCGACGCCCCAGACGGTCTGTGCCGTGCCGCTCGACATGTACGTCTGGCTCTCGACGGTGAAAGCGACCACGAGTTGCCACAGCGCCACCAGGATCAGGACGCCCGAGGCGGTCCAGGCGAGCGCGGCGAGGGTCCCGGGACGCAGCGGCCGCCACCGGTCGCTGACGAGCAGCAGCGGAAACAGCGCCGCCAACTCGGCCAGAACGGACAGGCCGACGACGTAGGCGATGCCCCAGCCCGGGATGTTGAAGACGTCACGCAGCACCCGGTCGCTGTAGCCCACGTAGACACCGGACGCCATGGCGATGCGCCACAGACCCGACGGGATCACGCACAACGCGATGGCATGCGCGGCGCGGCGCGCCCAGACGGGCGCGGGACCAGCGGCGAGGAGGGGAGCGTTCGCTGTCGTCATGACGTACATGCTGGCTTTGGACACGGCAGCCGCGCGTCGTCCAGCACGGCGAACCACGTCCGCCCAGCGGAGGAGCGCGGAGACCCCAGGATGAGACCTGAGGATGCCCGACCGCCGAGCGGGCCAGCCTGTCCAACCCCCGCCCCCGGGCACACCCTCGGCGAGGGCGGGCACCCCCCTGGCGACGGGCGCGCCCTTATCTACGGTGCGCGGCTTCTTGGCGACGGGCATCTCCTCGGCGGGGGCGGGCGCCCCTCGGCATCGGCCACCTCCTCGGCGATGAGCAGCTCATGGGCGACGGGCACACCTCCTTGGCGAGGGCGGGCGCCTCCCTTGGCGCCGAGCACCCCCTCTGCGGGTGAGCAGCTTCTTGGCGACGGGCGCGCCTCCTTGGCCGTGGGCGCCCCCTTGGCGAGGGGCACCCCTCTCGGCGATGAGCAGCTCATGGGCGACGTGGCATCCCCTTGACGAGGGCGGGCGCCTCCCCGGCGATGGGCGCCCTGTGGCGGTGGGTGGGCCTCTCTTCGGCAGCGGGCACCCCGTGGCCGCGGGCCACCCCTCGGCGGTGGGCACCCCGCAGCCACGGGCCACCCCTCGGCAGCGGGCACCCCGCAGCCACGGCCCACCCCTCGGCGGTAGGCACCCCGCAGCGACGGGCCACTCCTCGGTGGGGGTGGGCGTCGCGCGACCAACCCGGCCCACCTGCGCGGGTACGGCACTATCCGCCAGTCCATGGGCCGGGCGCCGGCGGGGGGAGCCGCGCGCGCCACTCCTCCTCAAGGACGCCGAACACCTCGGAGTCCCGCCAACCGTCCCGGATCAGCGTGGTGTGGCGGTGGCGGCCCTCCCACGTCATGCCGAGCTTGGCGAGCACCCGGGCCGAACCGGTGTTGCGTGGGTCGCAGGTGGCGTAGACGCGGTGGAGGCCCAGTTCACCGAAGCCACGCGCGAGGAGGGCCGCGCCGATCGCCGTACCCACGCCCCGGCCCCAGACCGCCGGATGCACCACGTAGGTGATCTCCCCCTGACGTTGGCGCTGGCTACGGACGTGCAGTTCACCCATGCCCACCGCCTCCCCCGCGCGCCGCGCCACGTACGCGTACCGCCGTCGCGGCGTGTCCGACCACGCCTCGACGGCCGCTGCCACGAAGGCTTGCGTCTCCTCCTCGGTGTTCGGCCCCCACGCCTGGAAGCGGCACACCTGGGCGAGGGACGCCCAGGTGTGGACCGCGCGCCAGTCCGCGAGTTCTGTGCGGTGCAGGGTCACCCCGTGTTCGGTCACGGACCGACCCTGCCAGACGCCCCGCCCCGCGCGACCGGCCCACGGCGCCACCCCACGTACCGCCAACGGCCGGCCGGCCCACGTGTCATCCCCAGCCGACCGGCCCCCCGCGTGTCCCCGCGCCGGCCAGCCACCCACACGTCACCCCCCAGGCGGTCGCCGTCCCACGAACCCACCCGCGCCCCGGCGTCCCGCGCGGTGCCCGCCGCGCGCCTCTCGCGCAGCGACCCGATGTCGCGCGCGAGGCCGCCCAACGCAGCACCCCCAGGTGAGTAGGTCGGCGAACACCGACCGGAGCGGCCCCGGCACCTCATGGACGCACCCACGCCCAACTCGCCGCCAGAAGGGGACCCGGGCCACCCACGGCGATGTCCACCTGGGACGTCTCCGTCCGGTACGCGCCGGCGCCGCCCCTCGCCGCGCGGCCCGGCAACGCGCCGGCAACATCCCGCGCCCAGCGCACCAGCGCCACGTCGAGGTGCACCACCGCGCTCCCGTACGCGTCAGCCGGCGACGCCAGCCCCGTCGACGTCGGCCGGTGCCACCGCGTCGAAGAAACCCGCGAACATGTCGTACGCGCCAACGCGGGCCGCTGCGACACAACCAACCCTCTCCTGTGACCACGCGCCGGTGAACGTGACCCCGCCGAGTGCGCGCCGCTCGCGACGCCCACGCCCGCCACAGGCGATCCGCTGTGGAAGGCGAACGCTCGGCCCGCCGCTGGTCTGCGGCGCCATGCACACCTGCCACCCAGGACCGACGGGCCTGAACACGGCACCCCCGGTTCCACCGACCCCCCGCACGACATCACCACCTCAGCCACCCCACCAGCACACTCCCCCTTCCCCGCCGTTTCGGCGCCACCTTGCGCAGCCCCCACAGCCCCCTTCACCATCCCGATCCCGCCCGCCCGTGCTCACCCTCGCCCCCTCACCGCGACAACACCGCACTCGACAACCGCTCGCCCCCGTCGCGCCCCAAGCCCCGGTCCGACCGCGCCAGCCCGGCCAACCCGCAGCTCCACGTCCCCCTCCCCGGGCCACTCCCAGCCCGACGCCACCGACCGAACCGGTTCGGCACCCCCGCCGCCCCGCCTCCCAACCACCGAACCCGCCCGCCTCGGCCCGGCGCCACACATCGCGAGTGGCGTCACCGGCAACCGCACGCCCCCCCGGCCCGCGTCTCCGTCCTCGCCCACAACACCCCGTACGCCATGCCCCCGCCCACCCGCCGGAGCACCGCCGACACCCGCGCGACAGGATGATCCACCGAAGACACCACGACCAACAGGCGCCACTGCCACACCAAGAACAGCGCGTGGACGACACGCGAGCGACGAGAACGACACCTGGGGGACCGGTGAACGAAGTCAGTTACGCCGAGAAGTCTTGGAATCCGCTGGCGAGCACCGTCGAGCTCACCGACACGACACTCCGCGTGGGTGGCGCCCGCACACCGCTGTCCCATCTCAACACGGTGGCGATGGCCGACGCGTTCCTGCGCGGCCAGTGGCTCGGCGGGGGCGGCGGCGAACGGGTACTCGGCGCACTCTCCGCAGACAGCGGCATCGTCCCGGTGGTCCGCGCCTCCGGCTCGGTGAAGCCGGTGAAGGCGCGGCGGGCACGCGAACTCGCCGAGGCGCTCGGCCAGGCGGCCGTACGGCTGAGCGGAGGCGCCGAAGCGGTGGCCGCCGCCGCGGCCCAGGCGCACCGCGACGGCGTACCGCTGTGGATAGCCCGCCGCCAGTCGTCCGGGCCCACCGGCCCGATCACCGTCACCGTGGACCGCCGGCTGGTACGCGCCGACGTCTGGGCCACGGGCACACCGGCCGTCCGGCTACGCGGCCCGTACGGCATGCCCTCCGGCCACCGCGACGCCGCCACCATGCTCACCGTGACCGTCGGCGAACGGCCGGCCTCGCTCGATGTCACCCACAGCTGGCGCAAGTCCCAGCGCGCCGTCACCCTGCGCACCGAGCAGGGGCGGTGGGAACTGCGCCGCCGCAACTCCCGCAGCTCCGAACTGCACCGCGACGGCCGGCTCGTGGCCCGCCTGCACCGCGCTGGTCCCGTCCGCACTCGTGATCTCCCCCTTCTCCCCCTCGCCAACGTGCAGTACGAGAGCGCCGACCCACTCGACGCCGTACTCGCCCAGTTCTTCGCGATCGCCTTCGCCCTCGGCGACGGCACCGGCTCCATCCGCTTCGGCACCCGCCGCCCCGCCCCCGACCCAGGCGAACCCCTTGCCTGGGAGCAACCCTGGTTCACCCACCTCGGTGGCGGAAGCGACGACTCGGGCGGCGGCTCCGACAGCGCGGGCGGCGACGGCTGGGGTGACGGCGGCGGAAGCGACAGCGGCGGCGGAAGCGATGGCGGAGGGGGCGACGGTGGTGGGGGCGGCGACGGAGGCGGCGGGGGCGACTAACCAGGCCCCGAGCGCACCCCCACCCCAGTCCCCCACCCGGCCAACTCCACACCCTCCTGGTGAGGGCCACCCCACTGGCCTTCACCGGGGCCCCGGCTGCCCCTTTCCGTCGAGGCAGCCCGCCGGGGCCAGGCCACGCTCCACCCACTCCGCGTGTGCACCGCTCCCAAGCGAGCCGGCCGCATCGGCGGGCCTACGCCCCGCTCACCAAGCGAACCCGCCGCCCTGGCCAGGCCCGGCCGGAACCCCGTGCCGGCGTCAGGCCACTCCCGCCCCGCCCGCTATCTGGTTGATCTCCCGACTCCTCAGCACCCGTTCGCCGTTGCCGCGCCGCTCGACGACGGTGATCATCGCCTGTCCCAACCGCTCCGTAGAGGTCACCTGCCCGGGCGCGACACGGCTGAGCACCGGGTAGGCCCAGGAGGTGGCCGCGTACGCCGCCCGGTACAGCGGTGTCTTGGAACGTTCGCCGTGCACGGGGTGGATGTAGTTCGGCCGGAACAGGTACGCGTACACGCCGTCCAGGGCCAGCAGCGCGTTCTCCGTCTCCCCCTTGACCCGCGCCCACATGGCCCGAGCCCGGCCGCTGCCGTCGGTGCCCTCCCCCGAGACGTAGGTGAAGGTCAGCCCGGGGCTACGGGCGGCGAGCTCACGCGCACCAGCCATCGTGTAGTCGTACGTCACCCGCCGGTACTCCGTCTCCCGCTTGCCGCCAGCCGAGATACCCAGGCACCAGAAGCAGGCGTCCAGGCCGGTCAGCTCGGGTCCGATGGGCGAGAAGTCGGTGAAGTCTCCGTGGATGACCTCACGAAGCTTGGGGTGTCGTCGCCCGAGCGAGGTCCGACCGACCACCAGCACGCTCTCCACGCACGTGTCGAGCAGGCACTGGCGCAGTACGCCCTGGCCGACCATTCCCGTCGCGCCGAAGATCACTACCTTCACAGCAAGCCGTCCCCTCCGCCGAGTCGGGCGCACGCCGTCCCGATCGCCCGCCAAACCGATCTTGCCCGGCCCGCAGCCGGTCCGCCATGTCTCCCCGATCATCCCTCCCTCACCCCGAACTCACCCGTGCCTCGCTCCCCCGCTCCCAACACCGCGTGTAACCGCGCCCCGCCCACCCCACCCCAGCACCAGCCACCCGATCGCCCCCGTACCCGCCCACCCCACGGTTGCCGCACTCGCCCGCCGGCTCCGCACCTCCCCACGCCTGCCACTCCCCGCGCCCACGCCCCGCCGCAAGCAGCGCCCCACCTTCGCGCCCCTTCTCGGTGGCCCACCTCCTCCCGGTCGCCTGCCTCGTGCCGTCCCCGCGCCCCACTCGCGGGTCCGCTCACGGGCCGGTGCGGTGGTCGAACAGCGACTCAGCGCACCCGGTCGTAGACCAGCGCCACCGTGCCGTACTCGCCCGTGGTCTGACTGCTGAGGGCCCACCGTCCTGTGGGCAGGCCGTCATCGAAGAGGCGCGGCCCGCCGCCAAGGAAGATCGGGAAGATCGTTATGGCCAGTCGGTCCACCCCGTCGGCCTTCAGCAGCGCCTTGATCACGCTGGCGCTGGAGAGCACGAGGATGTCACCCCCTTCGGTCGCCTTGAGGTCGTCGACCACCTCTGCCGTCGGCTTGTCGACGACCGTCGTCCGCTCCCATGGCGCCTCACCGAGAGTGCTGGAGAGCACCACCTTGTCGGTGTTGACGAGCCACCGCGCGAACCCCTCGTCTCGCGGATCGACGCCCTCGGAGCCGATGACGGCGGGCCAGTACCCGAGGAAGCCTTCCGCGTTGACCCGTCCGAGCAGGGCCGTCGTCGCTGACTGCCACAGACGGGTGACGTGGTCGCGAGCGACGTCGGTGTGGGCGTACGGCATCACCCAGCTCATATCCAGCGGGTCGCTCGGGCCGGCGTACCGGCCGTCGAGGGAGAGGTTCATGTTGGTGACGACCCTGCGGCCGTCGGTCTGCCCGGTCATGTCGCACTCCTCGTCTTGGGGGCCTTGGGGTCCCGCTTGGTCGCCACGGCCTCGTCTGCGTCGTGGCCGGCGCGCTCGTCGTCCTGGCCGAGGCCGTATTCACCCTCGGCCTCGCGCGTGATGACTTGGCCGGCGCTGTCGCCGAGGTGCTCGGCGACAGGGCCGGACTCGTCGGCGGCGGGCGGCGGCGCCTGCGCGGCGACGGTCGCCGCGAGCTTGTCGAGGCTCTGCCCGAAGCCGATCTCGATGCCCGCGACGAAGTCCGCGGAGTCGACCGTGCTGTCGGTGATGCGGTAGTGGACGTCGAGGTTGGTGCCGCCGTCGGTGGGGCGGAGGTCGAGGTCGACATGGGCGGTGAAGGCGAGGGCTCCGTCGGGAAGCAGTGGGGACAGCCGGTAGGCGAGACGCTCACCGGGGCGTACGTCCTCCACGACACCCTCCGCTCGCCCGGCGACCACGTCGGAGCCGTCGACGTCCTCGACGTCGCGGTACTCCTGGACGATCCGCCCGCCCGGGCGCGCCTCGAAGACGAGCTCGGACAACCGCAGGTCGTCGGGCGCCCACCAGCCAGCGATCAGCGGAGCCTCCGTCAGGTGGTGCCACACCGCCTCGGGGCGCCCCGTCAGAGAGCGGAGGAACCTGAAGGAACGGTCGTCGGCCCACCCCGTCGCCACCGCGGCGTGCCGCTCGGCCCGCAGGCTGAGCCCGTACCGGTCGTAGGTCACGCGCGGACCGTCGACCTGGTCCGACGTGTCGGCGAGCAAGTTGAGCGCAGCCGCCAGGTCCCGCAGGGGGGCTGACCGCAGCGCGTATATCCGACGCTGGCCGGAGCGGTGGGAGGTGACGACACCCGCGCGCTCAAGGGTCTGCAAGTGCTTGGTCGTCTGCGGTTGGCGCGCCTCGGCGAGCTGGGCGAGAACGCCGACCGGCCGGGGCCGCTCGGCCAACAGGCTCACGAGCCGCCAACGGGCCGGGTCCGCCAGTGCGATGAGGAGTGCGTCCATGTTTCGAGTATTCTCCATCGGGAATATTCGTGTCAAGGAATACTTTGGAATCGACGAAAGCCCGGCCCGACGGCCCGCCGCGACCACCCCACTCCGGCGACCACCCACCAACCGGGACGGGCTCCCACCAGGCGTGAGGCGCCACGACGCGAAATGAGGACGATAAGGCCAAGATGGACATACGCCACGACGATCCACGACCACTCACACGAGAGCACGGTCACGAGAGCCCCCGAACAGGAGAGGAGGACGGGGCGAGCCCGGCCCCCGCCCGCCCGCCGGGACCAGCGCCCCGACCACCATGAAGCCCAGCATCCGACTCGCCCAGGAACCCGCCGCCGACGCACTGCTCAGCCGCAGCCCCCTGGCCGCCATGATCGGCATGCTGCTCGATCAGCAGGTGCCCATGGAGTGGGCCTTCGCGGGCCCGTACACGATCGCCAGCCGCCTGGGCACCGACGACCTCGACGCACACGCCATCGCCGCCCACGACCCGGAGGCGTTCGCCGAGCTCCTGTCCACCAAGCCGGCCGTGCACCGCTACCCGGGTTCGATGGCCAAGCGGGTTCAACAGCTCTGCGCGTATCTCGTCGAGCACTACGACGGCGACCCGACCGCCGTGTGGCGCGACCGCGACGACGGCGAGGAGGTGCTGCGGCGCCTGGTCGACCTGCCGGGCTTCGGCAAGCAGAAGTCCCAGATCTTCCTGGCCCTGCTCGGCAAGCAGTTCGGCGTGCGACCGGCGGGCTGGCGGGAGGCCGCCGGGGCGTACGGCGAGGAGGGCGCGTACCGCTCGGCGGCCGACATCACCGGCCCCGAAACGCTGGCCAAGGTCCGGGCCTACAAGCAGAGCGCCAAGCAGGCGGCCCGCGCGGCGGCCCCACGGGACACGAGCGGCGGGACGAAGCCGCGCACCAGCAAGGGGGCGACGAAGCGAGGCAGCTAGCCGATCCACCGAACCGGACCGGATCGGATCGGGAAACACCAGGCCGGTGAAGCGGGCGGGCGAGCCCGGGACGACTCACCGCAGTGGTCAGAACGCCGAAGCGCCGACCCGACCCAGGCGCCGAGGACACCACCCCGAAGGGAGGGAGCCACACGAAAGGGGCCTGCGATACGAGCCGTGACGAGCCCCGTCGATGGCGCGTGACTAGGCCCAACGAGAGACGAGGAGGGTGCGGAAGGACGGACGTTCAGCGAGCCCCGGAGACGGTCAGCCGGCCTCACGAGGCCGCCGGCCCCAGACGGCGGCGGGGATCGCGGGACACCAGACGGCACACAGGCGCGGTCCGGGGCACGGCGCCAGCGTCGGCAGGAGGGCGACCCGAAGCCCGAGGGGCGGCGCGAGGCCCGAGGGCAGGCACACAGGGGCGCGGGGACAACGGCGGGGTTGCGCGCCAGGGAAATGTGGAGCCGACGGCGCACGGCGAACCTGGTCGGAGGAGGCGAGAGGTAGGGGGACAGCGGTCGCGGACAGGGAGGGGGGCGCCCGGCGAGACCGGGGCGGAGGGGGAGGCGAGCCCGCCCGCGTAGAGGCGATTGACACGGGGGGCGAGGGAGGCCGTGGAGGCATTCGGAGCGAGCGCGGAGCCGAGGGAGCGCGTGCGGGGCGGAATGCGCTCGGAGTCGGGGAAGCGGTGAGCCGCGAACGAAGGCGGCGGGAACGACGGCACGCGGGGCGAACCCAAGTGTGGGGGCAGGCCGGCACCAGAGCATGGGACGCACGCAGGGCGTGGGGCGAAGGCAGGGCGTGGGGGAGGCCCGCGCGGGAGCCGAGGCGAGACCGGGGTCGGACTCGGGGGCGAAGCCCGTCGCGGGGGGCGGAGAGCGGCCGGGGCGCGGGACGAGGAGGGGGCGCGGGACGGGGAGGGGGACGGGGAGGGGGAGGGGGAGTTCGTAAGGGTTCGACGTCGACCAGGGGCGGGGAGATGAGGGGGCGGAGTGGGGCCGGGAAGGGGCGCTGGAGCGGAGTGAGGAGCCGTCTCGGGTCGGTGGGCGGGGGTGGCGGGGCCCGTCACGCGCGTAGCCACTCCCGATATGCGGCCCTATGTCGGCTCCGTACTCTCGCCTCATGGCTGCGCCGGGTGCCGCTGGCCCGGTAGGCTTTCCGTGTGATCTTCAAGCGCATCGGAAACGGGCGGCCGTACCCCGACCACGGCCGGGAAAGCACCCGCCAGTGGGCGGATGTGGCCCCACGCCCGGTACGTCTTGACCAGCTCGTCACCACCAAGCAGCAGCTCGATCTCGAGACGCTGCTGGCGGAGGACTCGACGTTCTACGGCGACCTGTTCGCGCACGTCGTGAAGTGGCAGGGCGACCTCTATCTGGAGGACGGTCTGCACCGCGCGGTGCGAGCGGCGTTGCAGCAGCGCCAGGTGCTGCACGCGCGCGTGCTGGAACTGGGCTGACGCACGCTGGTGTCCGGCGGCGCCAACGGCGTTGTGGGCTGCGCCGATCGGGTTGGGCCGGGCTCGAACGGTTGATCATTTAGTAGGCATGAGCGGCGGACCGCACTACGCTGCCGCCATGAGCATGCTGACGCCCCCCGGCATGGGCGGAAAGTACCGCATCACGGGTGACCGTTACCCGCGTATGCGCCGTCCCAAGAACCGCCATCGGATCGTGTTCGCCGCTATCGGCTCAGCCCTCGTTCTCGGCCTTGTCGGCTGGGGAACGCTCCAGCTCATCGACGTGTTCACCGGTGGCGGTGGCAGCACGGCGCACGCGTCGGAGGACAGCCGCGCGTGCCGTTCGAAGGGTGCGCCGTCCCCCTCGGTCAGGCCGCTGCCGAAGCCGACGGCGATCACGGTCAACGTCTACAACGCCACGACCCGCAGCGGTCTGGCCAAGGACACCGCCGACGAGCTGCGGAAGCGGGGCTTCAAGGTCGGCAAGGTGGGCAACGCCCCGGCGGCGTACGACAAGAAGGTCAAGGGCACCGGGTTGCTGCTTGGGCCCAAGGTCGCCAGCGACGGCCGTGTCGACGTACTCGCCACGCAGCTCACCGGCGCCCAGGCCAGGACCGACGCCCGTAAGGGCGGGGACCTCGATCTGATCATCGGCGACGGTTACCGGAACCTGACGGCCAAGCGGGACGCCGACCGGGCGCTCACAGCCCTGGCGAGCCCGGCCACGCGCCCCGACCCGACCTGCTGACCCGCCCCGCCACGCGGCGGCCCCCGGGACCTCCCGCGACGGCTCCCCGACCTCCCGCGGCGGGAAGCGCGACGCCATCGACCTCGGCGACCGACGGCTGACCATCACCGGACGCGCCCGCCCGCCCGACCGCCTCACCTCGAACCTCCCGCCGGACCGGTCACAGCGCCGGCGAAGCCGGTGGCCGACACCGCGTACCGCCACCCGCCGATCACCAGTGGGACCGCGACGGAGACCAGCCGCGCCAGCGACCACCGGGCCAGCGCGGCCCGCCCCCTCGTCCAGCTGGCACGCGATCGGTACGCAAGCTCTCGGCGCACGGGGAGCCCGGCGCGATTGATCTCGCCGGGCTCCCGCTGGGGCAACAACCACCCGCGCCACGCGGGCCGAGTGACAACCACCCACCCCGGACAGGCCCGAGCGATAGCCGCCCGCGCCGGGCGGACCCGAGCGACAGCCACCCACCTCGGGGGACCGACGGTCGCCAGTGCCCGAGGCGGCCACATCCGAGTCGCACGGGCCCCGGCGGACGCCGCCTCCGGGCCGCACGGGCCGGCGGGCACCGGTCGCGCGTGGCGGGCCGTACGGGGCGGGGAGCGGCGAGGGGGCGGCGGACGCCTCGGGGGCGCGTGCCGGGGGGGGGTGGGTTCAGCCCGCCGTGCCGTACATGCGGTCGCCCGCGTCGCCGAGGCCGGGCACGATGTAGCCGTGCTCGTCCAGTCGCTCGTCGATGGACGCGGTGACCACGGTCACGGGGGTCCCCGCCAGTTCGCGCTCCATCACCTCGACGCCCTCCGGCGCCGCCAGCAGGCACAACGCCGTCACGTCGTCGACGCCGCGCGCGATCAGTTCCCTGATGGCCGCGACGAGCGTGCCGCCGGTGGCCAGCATCGGGTCCAGGACGTAGACCTGGCGCCCGGAGAGGTCGTCGGGCATGCGCGAGGCGTACGTCGAGGCCTGGAGCGTCTCCTCGTTGCGGACCATGCCCAGGAAGCCGACCTCGGCGGTGGGCAGCAGCCGCACCATGCCGTCGAGCATGCCGAGCCCGGCGCGCAGGATCGGCACCACCAGCGGGCGCGGGTGGGAGAGCCGCACCCCCGTCGTGGGCGTGACCGGGGTCTCGATGTCCACCTGCTCGGTGCGCACGTCGCGCGTCGCCTCGTACGCGAGCAGGGTGACCAGCTCGTCGGCGAGGCGCCGGAAGGTCGGACTGTCGGTGCGCCGATCGCGCAACGTGGTGAGCTTGTGCGCGACCAGCGGGTGGTCGACGACGTGGATACGCATGGCACCGACATTAACCGAGTGCACGTGCGATGACCTCGTCGTGCACGGCCGCTGGCGGGCTGTGGCCTCGGTGGCATCAAACCACCGTTTCGGGGGAAAGTGGGCACGTACGCCCGGCACACCACTCCGGAGCCGGGCCCGCGCCCGAGGTGGTGTCCATGTCCGACCCAGACGAACGCGGCGACGAGGCGACGCCGGAGGACGACGCCGACCGGCGCCGGCGGCGCGCGCAGTTCCTGCGCGAGCTGAACGAGGCCCGCGAGCTCCGCGACCGCGTCCAACCGCGCCGCGCCCGCGCGGCACGCATGCGGCAGGCGATGCGCATGCGCACCTTTCGCTGGTAGCGCCGCCCGGGCCACGACGCTGCCGCCACCCGGGCCACACGGCGCCCGCCCCAAGGGCCCGCGACACACCGTCCGCGCGGGTCGCGTTGAGGCGGCGCCCCGCACGGGGAGCGGGCGCGCGGGCCGGCGGCCGAAACACCACCGACCGCCCTCGCCCGGCACGCCCGGGGTGCGACCGACGTCACCTCGGCCCACCCCGGTTGAGCAGCGGGCACACCCTCGCACAGCGCGCGTTAAGTGATCGTCGGACTACCAAACGTACGTACGGATCACCGAGCGCTTCCAGGGGTGATCCGTCAGTGACAACACTTCGGACAGCCGCACGACGCAGTCCAGAAGACCTCTCGCGGCGCGCTGGTTTCTGCCACGATTCCGAGTGGCGGGGCGCTGCCCCGTCGGTCCCGGCACGCCTATGACCAGTGGGAGAGTCACGGTGTACTTCGCCGCACTGCTCGCGCGCACCGAAGACGGGTGGGAAGCGAGCGACACAGAGCTCGATGACGTGGAGACCCTGTCCGACCTGACCGAACTGGCCCGAGGGGCCGCGGTCGAGGAGGACACGGTGCTCGCCTACATCGAGCAGGAAGACGCGTGGTTCGGCCTCGTCCGGGTGGACGGCGAGGAAGACCCGCGCATCTACGTCTCGGACGCGGCAGCAGCCGCCCGCAGCTCGTACGGCGCGATGCTCACCGACGAGCTGACCGAACACGACGCGGAAACCGACCTCGACCGCCTGGTCGACCTGGACGGCACCGAGGACGGTGAACCCGAGCCGGACGACGACGACGCGTCCGAGACCTCGGGCGAAGCCGTGCCCACGGGCCCGCTCGGCGACCCGGAGGTACTCGCCGACCTCGGCATCAGCGCCAAGGAGCTGCGCGCGCTCAGCGACGACGCGCTCAGCGAGATCGCGGAGGTCCTCGGATGTGGGGAGGTACTGGAGGCGGTGCGCTGACGACACGAAGGGCCCGCCTCCCCGCCGTCGGGCCGGCGGCGGGAGGGGCCGCACACTGGTGCCATGACTGATCCCCTGCGCGCCCCCTGGCACGGGCCGATGCGGCACGCCCTGGAGGAGGCCGTACGGGCCCCGGAGACCGGCGACGTCCCGGTCGGCGCGCTCGTCCTCGGCCCGGACGGCTCCGTACTCGGCCGGGGGCGCAACGAACGCGAAGCGACCGGCGACCCGACGGCCCACGCCGAGGTGCTCGCCATCCGCGAGGCGGCGGCCCAGCTCGGCGCGTGGCGACTGACGGACTGCACCCTGGTGGTCACCCTGGAGCCCTGCACGATGTGCGCCGGGGCGATCGTCCTGGCCCGCCTCGACCGCGTCGTCTACGGGGCGGTGGACGAGAAGGCGGGCGCCGTCGGCTCCCTGTGGGACGTCGTACGCGACCGCCGCCTCAACCACCGCCCCGAGGTCATCCACGGCGTCCTCGCGGACGAGTGCGCCGCCCTCCTGACCCACTTCTTCCGCGACACCGACCACCCCCGCTGACGCTGCCGCGCGCCACCGCCGCCGCACCCCGCGCACGCCCCGCCCCGCCCCGCCCCGCCGGCCAGCGTTATCCGTACGCCCTCCGCGCGCGTACGCCCCCCGCCGCACGCCCCCTCCCCGCCGTACGCCTCGCTCTCGTACGCCCCGAGCGCTGAACTGCTGGCTCGACGCGCACGACCTGCGCATATCACCCATACCACCCCATACCTCCCTCACCTCGGAACCGATTTCGGCGCACGGCCTCCCGTCCGCTAAGCTCTCTCTCGGTAGCGTGTCCGAGCGGCCGAAGGAGCACGCCTCGAAAGCGTGTGAGGGGGCAACTCCTCCGTGGGTTCAAATCCCACCGCTACCGCTTCAGGGAACCGCCCTTGATCTGGGAGACCAGGTCAAGGGCGGTTTTTCGTTGCCGCGCCACGCGACCCCGGTACGGTGGGGCCGCCTCGTCCGATGCTTCGCACGGCCTCCGGGTGACGCCGCGCACCAGGGACAGCGGTCAGCTCTCCCGCGTTCCCCGACGACACGGAGGCGGGCGCGACGGCCTTGCCGGCCGCCGTCGCGGGGGGGGACCGGTAGGGCGGGCATCGCGATGCCGCCGCCTCGGCCGAACGCCCCTCGGGCGTTGGCCAGCGGCCAGGCGCGGTGGCGGGCACGGGCCCAGGGCGTCGGCCCCGGACTCATCCGGTACTCCACCCGTACGCCTTCGTACGCCCGGTACTTCCCCGGGCTCCAGCGCTCCCCGTACGCCCCGGGCCTCCGGGTACTCCTGCGGGCGAGGGACGACCGGCGCTGCCAGCCCCGTCAGGCCGCGCGGGGTCCGGGAGACGCGGGGCCGCGAGCCTGGCCCGGGGGCGTGCGGTGGCCGCGAACGCGGGCCGCGCCGTGGCGGTAACGCCCCACTGCTGGGCGTTACCCGCTGGTGTGTGGCGTGGCTGTGGGACGTGAGTGAGGTGTTGTCGGGACGTCAGCGGCTCCGGGAACAGTGGTGAGCACACCGCGGGAACGACCACGAGGAAGTCCCGCACCGGAGATGACCACACGTTGGGGGAACCGATCATGCGTACTTCTCGTATTCGTAGCGCCGCTCTGGCCACCGTCACCGCCGCGCTGGCGCTGGGGCTGACCGCTTGCGGCAGTTCCGACGACGGCTCGAAGGCGGCGGGCGAGGGCAAGACCTCCGGCACCACGCAGAACCAGTCCACGCCCACCGAGGGCCAGGAGAACGGGGGCGAGGGCAAGGGCGGCGCGGAGCAGCGGGGCGGTGCCGACACGAGTGGTACGGAGCGGGCCGGCGGCGGCGACACGAAGCAGGCCGCGCGTTCCAAGACCGCGACGAGCGGGTCGGACGAGGTCGCGAACAAGGGCGGGGACACGACGGCCGAGGTCCAGCAGTGCGTCGGCGACGAGCTCATGGTCGCCGCGGAGCACCGCCTGGCCGGCGAGCAGGGCGACCACCTGCGGATCACCGCGTCGAACACGGGTGACAAGCCGTGCTGGGTCACCTCGTACCCCTCCGTGAAGCTCGGCGACGACTTCGACCACCCCGCCCCGCTGCCGCACTCGAAGAAGGACCGTCCGGGCGGCGGCGAGCGGATCACCCTCACGCCCGGCGTCCCCGTCTACAGCGCGGTCAACCTCTTCGACTACGGCACGGACCACCGCAGCGCCACCTCGTTCGCGATGGCGCTGCGTGACACGAACGGCCAGACCCAGCCCTACTACTCCGTCGACGCCAAGGGCGAGCAGCCGGAGTTCTCCTGGAACGAGGCCGACGTGCTCAACTGGAGCACCGAGAAGCCGTACGACTTCTGAGCCCGCGTGGGCCACTCCGGCAGCGCCCGGACGCCGGTTTCCCGCAGGGCGTCACCCGGCGGCGCGCGGGGCGGACCGCCCTCGCGGCCAGCGTTCCGCTCCGCCGAGCAGAGCGGCGCCCGCCACCGGAGCCCACCACGGTCGACGCCCACCATGGTCGACGCCCACCACGGTCCGGGGCGCCCCACCGGCCCCCGCTCCCCCGACCTGAGCGACCACTCCACCGATCGTCGCTCCCCCTCTGCGACGAAGGTGGAGTCGCCGGGCCAGCGCGGTCCGTACGCCACCACGACCGCCACCACGACCGTTGCCGCTACCGCTCTCGGAGAACCGCCCCCGACCTGGGAGAACAGGTCGGGGGCGGTGCGCTTGCGCGGCTACCGGGAGCGCGGGGCCCGCGTCGACACCCCGCCGTGGCCCCGCCGTACGGGTCGGCAGCCCGGGGCGACCCTCGTCGTACGAGAAGCCGGCGCCTCCTCACGGCCCCAGCCGCCCCGCCGCGTCCCGCCGCGTCATCGGAAGACCGCGCGACGCGCCTTCGGGTACGGCGGGGCCCGCCACGTCCTCGGCCGCCTCGGGCCCGTCCGCGTCAGGGCCCCGGGTCCGTTGCCGGGCGGAGCGCCATCGGCGCCGCCGCCCGGGAAGGAGCCGTGGGCCCGGCGTCACCACCGCTCAGGTGCCCACGGCCGGGGGCGTGGTGGGGGCCGTCAGGTGTGGGGGCGTGGGCTGGAGTTCGGCCAGGACCAGGGCGCTGGAGGGGATGGTGGCACGTAGTTCCAGGAGGCCGATCAGGGCGGCGTACAGGCGCTCGACGCCCTCGTACGCCTCGTGGGCCAGGACGAGGCGCGCGCGGGTTTCCAGGTTCTGCCAGGCATAGCGGCGGCGGAGGTTGGCCATCTGCCGGGCGTCCGCGCGCAGGAAGCTCGAACCGGCGGACAGCAGGGCCAGCACGGCCGCCGGTACCCGGGCGCCGGCCGAGGCGAGGCCGGCGGCGCCGGCGATGCCGGCCAGGACGGCGGCGGGGAAGCCGAGGAGGAAGGTGGCGTTCCACAGCTTGCCGCGACGCTGGGCGCGGCGGGCGCCGACGCTGGCCTCGCTGACGATCTTCTCCACCTCGCCGCAGAGGTGGCGTCGACGCGCTTCGGTGGTGTCGGCGGGGGCCGCGGGCGCGGGATCGTCGGGCGCGGGCGGCTGGGTGGCGTCTGACACGGTTCCCCCACGGGCTGGTGGCAGTGCGCGTCCGCCGGAGTGTAGGGGAGCCGTGCCGGGCGTCGGGCGGTATCCGGCGAAGCGCCGCACCCGGTCGCGTCGAGCGCGCCGTACGCGCGCCCCGTACGCCCCACGCGGCCGTGACCCCACCACCCGGTGGCCGCCGGCTGGTGGACGTCGACAGCGGCCCGCGCCGGCGCGCGCCTGCTCGCCCCCTCTGCCAGCTTGCCCACCACCCCGCCGGCGCCCGAACGCTCCCCCGCTCGCCGCGAACGCCCCCCCCCGGCACTGGCCTGGCAGCCCGGCCCGGCACGGCACGGCGAACGCCGGCCCGTTGGCCCGCTGGCCGGCCCACGACGAACGCCGGCCGCACGGCGCGGGGGGTGCGCGCGCCGTGCGGCCGGACGTGGGTGGGGCGGAAGGGGGCGGGAAGGGGCGGGGATCAGCCGTAGTTGACGGCGTCGTTCACGTTGTTCTGCCAGTACGTCACGTGCGGGTCGTTCACGTAGGTCTTGCCGCCCGGGAGCTTCAGGACGACGCCACGGCCGACGCTGCCCTGGTCGTTGGCGGTGTTGAAGTACACGCCGAGCTTGGAGGTGTAGTAGCCCTTCCTGCCGTTGTCCGCGGCCGAGGAGGTCATCGCGGAGGCGTACGCGGACTGGCCGGGCTTCAGGGTGACGACGGCCTGCGGCTTGGAGCTCTTCCACGGCTGCGCCGGCGACTGCGCCTCGCCGAACTGGAGGTACGCGTAGTTGTAGGCGTAGCAGGTCTTCTTGGAGGTGTTCTTCGCGGTGATCAGCACGTGGTTGATCGGGCGCTGGAGCTTCTGCACGGTCACCTTGGCCTCCGCCTCCGTGCACGCGGCCGGCTTGGCGGCCTTCGTGCCCTGCGAGCCGAGGGCCGAGGCGGAGCCGGCGCCGAAGGCGGTGGCGGTCACGGCCGCGACGGCGGCGAGCGCGGCGGTGCGCAGAACACGGGTGGAAGCGGCGGAAAGAGACATGGCGTCACTCCTGTGGCGATGGGTGCGGGCTGTTCCCGACATCAACGAGCTTGCCCGGGTGCCCTAACAGGCCCCTAACGGTTGGTTGGTGAACGGATTTCGCATCTGACGGGAGGGTCGTGATTGCGCCGTTGGTGACGCGATCGCGCCGACCGTCGCACCGACGGAGGGTTGGCGCTGTCGTGACGTACGGGGTTGTTTCGAGGTCGAGTTGGGACGCGGGGGCGGCGGTCCGGATCGACGGGTTACCGCTCAACTCTGCTTATTCTTCTTAGGAGTTGGTGTCACCCGTACGATGGCGGTACGCACCCCGGCCCGGTCGCGGGTCGGGCACCTTCGCTCACGGGGAGAAAGGTGCGTGCCCGATGTGGATCGGGCTGCTGTCGGCGATCGGCATCGCCTCGTACGGAGGGACCGTCTCACTCCTGGCCCTCACCGCCACCTTCGCGCCCTCGGCGGCGCGACGACACGAGGCCCGGGCCACCCTGGCCGTGCTGACGCCGGGCACGGGGGGCTCAACGGCTGCGGCGGACACGGCGGGGCCGGCAGGTGCGACACCACCGGCCGCGCCCGGCGGTGACGGTCCGGCCTGACGGTCCCGGGCCGGGCCCTCGCGGGTGTCGCCCGGACGGATGGGCGGCGGCGGGCGTACGGGCGGCGTCCCGCGCGAGCGGGGCGCCGCCCGATGGCGTGTGTGGCCGCCCCGCGTCCAGCCGGGCGGGCGTCGGCGGCCCTGGCCTCGGCGCTGCGCGGGTCGCCCTTCTCGGACGGCGCCGTGGCGACGGCGGCGCGGTCGAGGGGCCTGACTGTCGGCGGCGAGGCCACTGGCCAGGCACCATGAAGGGGTCGGCCCGTCATGGTCGACACGGGCCCGAGCGCGCGCCGCGAGCGGGCCCCGCGTCCGAGTTCCCTCACGAAGCGGAAGAGCATGACCACGAGCTGGACCACCCGTCCCGAGACCGCCGCCGACGTCGCCGCCATCCGCGAGATCACCCTCGCCGCCTTCCCCACCCCGCTGGAGGCCGACATCGTCGACGGGCTGCGCGCCGACCCCGACGCATGGATCGACGGCCTGTCACTGGTCGCCGAGGCACCCGACGGCACCCTGGCCGGGTACGCCCTGCTCACCCGTTGCCGGGTCGACGGGGCGCCCGCGCTGGCGCTGGCGCCGTGCGCCGTACGGCCCGACGCCCAGCGCGCGGGCGCCGGCTCGGCCGCCATCCGGGCCGCGCTCGACGCCGCCCGCGCGCTGGGCGAGAACCTCGTCCTCGTCCTCGGGCACCCCGAGTACTACCCGCGCTTCGGCTTCGTCCCGGCCTCCCGGCTCGGCGTCCGCGCGCCGTTCGAGGTGCCGGACGAGGCGATGATGGCCCTCACCCTGGACCCCGCCCGCCCGGCCCCCACCGGCACCATCCGCTACCCGGCCGCCTTCGGCGTCTGACCGCGTACGCCCGCCGCGCCGGGGCGCCGGTCTCACCCGCCACCGCCGACGCGCCCCAGAACGCACGCCACGTGACGCGAGGCGGCGGCTTTCACCGGCCGTCGCCAACTCGCGAAAAGCGCAACGCGAGTTCAGCTTTCGGCAATTTCACCGGCACGCGCGCCGGCTCCTCAAAAATGTACGAAGTTAACTATTTAATAGGGTCTTTATCTCTATAGCACTGCGCTTCGCCACTTATTAGCCTGGCAACAGGGACGTCGAACGCGGGGGGCGGCGTCGCCTGGAAGGAGTGCGGGATCATGACTGATCATTCCGCGAAAGACAGCAGAGAAGACCCGACTTCGGGTGTGCGCCCCGAGCAGCTCGCCGCCGCGGCGGCGGGCGAGGCGATCAGCGCGCCACCGCCCGAGGACACCGCATCGCACGCCGACGCCGAGGAGACCCGGTCCGGGTACGCCGAGGCGCCTGGTGAAGCGGCGGCGGAGGGCACGTACAGCGGTCCGGCGGTGCGCCGGCGGCCGCGGCCGAGCGGGAACTGAGGGGTGAGGAACATGCTGAAGTTCCTGAACGGATACTCCGTCACCGTCAACGTCATGTACGAGCGGCTCGACAACGGCTGCCGCCCCGAGCCGTGGCGCAGAAAGGGCTGGTGGGTCATTCAGCCGGGCGGCTCCGCCGTCGTGTACGGCGGAGACCTCGCCGACGTGAACCGCTACTGGTACTGGTTCGCGTTCGCCGTCGACAACCGACAGTGGAACGGCCCGTTCCAGGAGAACGTGCCGCATTCGGTATTCGACTGGTGCCCCGACGTGGCCAGCAGCCCGTCCATGAACATCGGAATGCGCGAACTGGATGTGAACGGCGCGGACGACAAGATCCTCCGCCTGGTCCTGTGACCACGTCCCGTAACCGAGTCCGGTAACCGAATCCCGTAACCGACGGCCCGCTCCCACGGCGAGCCCACCCCGACGCGGAACCCCGGCCGCCCCGTCGCGTCGTCCCCGACCCACTCCCCCGGGCCGGGGACGATCGGCTGGGGGGAACTCAGGCCGAGTAGCCCTTGGGTGGGACCAGGCTGGCCAGTTGGTCGAAGGAGAGCCAGTAGATCTGGTTGCCGCCGAAGGAGGCGGGGTCGGCTATGAGGACGGTGCGGTTCGCGTCGTCGTAGCCGATGACCGTGAAGTAGTGGTAGATCGTCTGGTCGGAGGGGTAGCCGGGGGGCTGGTTGCCGGGTGGGGCGACGATGTTGGCGACCAGGGGGTAGTTGTTGTCGATGTCCAGGACGATGTCGCGCCAGAGCAGGTCCTTCTGTGCGGGCGTGGGCGGGTCGTCGGGCATCTCCTTGGTCTCGTACCAGCCGGTGCCGAGGTGGGCGTTGAGGACCGTGGTGACCTGGCTGATGTGGTCCGTACCGGATTCGGTGGTGCCGAGCTGGGCGGCCAGCTCGGCCTGGCCGGGCGGGGTGAGGCGGGCGGAGAGGGCGATGCGGGTGGCGGCGGGGCCGCACCAGTAGCCGGTCTCCTGGACCTGGTAGTCGACCGGGAGGGTGTGGGCGCTGGCGGTGTGGACGCCGTCGACGCGTAGCCGGGTGCCCGGTGCGTTCCGGCCGCTGACCACGGCGGTTCCGGCCCGCGAGCCGTGGTCGAGCACGTCGGGCGCGTCGGATACGCCGGGTGCGGAGGGGCCGGAAGCGGGGCGTCCCTGGGCCGTGGCCGGGGCGAGGAGGGCGCCGGTCGCGGCGGCGGCTACGGCGGCGGCGACAAGTCTCGTACGCATGCGGGCTCCTGGTGAGCGTGAGGGTGAGGGGTGCGCGAGGCAGCGGGTGCGCGAGGGAGCGCGGGGTGGGGGCGTGCGGGGTGGGGGCGTGCGGGCGCGCGCCGGTGGGTGGTGCGGACGCGGGTCAGGGGATCGGCAGGACCGTGGGGCCCTCCTGGGCCAGCAGGTCGCGGGCGAACGGCTCCCACCGCGCGTACCGCTCCGGGTACGCGGAGACCTGCACGGCCTGGCACACGTCGCCGGGCGGCATGGTCGGCCAGCCGTCGATCTGAAGCAGCCCGGGGTTGTCGCCGAAGGGGGCCACGCCGTAGAAGGACCTGGCCGAGGTGGCGACGTCGGTGATCTGTTCGGGCGTTCCCCAGCCCATGCTGGGGCGCTGTTGGAAGACGCCCAGCGAGTCGTGGTCGACGGGCTCCAGGTAGTTGACGAACTTCGACTCCTGCATGGCCGTCATCAGGGCGATGACCTGGCTCTGTTCGGGGATGTCGGCGCCCTTGCCGACGCCGATGACGGTGCGCGCGTTGGCCCGTTCCTCGGGGCCGAGGTCGGCGGCGGTACGGAACGTCTGGCGCAGGTCGGCGGCGGGGGCGTACCGCAGGGCGCTGGCGGTCGCCGGGTCGATCGCGCCGGTTGGGGGCAGCCCGTGCCGCGCCTGGAACCACGCCACGCCCTGCCCGGGGGCCGCGGCCGTCGCGGGGCGGGGCGTTGCCTGGGGGTCGGGCTCGGTCGGGTGGGGCGGCGTCCGACGGGGCGGGGTCGGCTGGGCCGCCGCCCCGGGGGCGGCGAGCAGGGCACCGGCGACGAACAGCGCGGCGGCCACGGCGGCGGGGCGGATGGGGAACGTAGGCAACGCCACTCCTCGAACGGTCGTCGTGGCGTCCCCTCACCCCGCACCCGGGCGGTGTCGCGCACCGTGCCGACCGCCGCCGTGGCAGCGCGGGCCGCGCGATGCCACGGCATCGCCCGGACGACACGTCGACGCTGCACGCACGGCACGTTGTGCGGACACGACGCGGTGGGGGGACGCGTGTGCAACGGTCCACGCCAGCTTGCTTGCATGGGCATGTCAGGCGCAACCGTTCCGGCACAGCGGGCGATGCGTTCGCCTGCCGGCGCACGCCGGCTGTGCCCCGCTTCGCGCGGGCGGCTCCGGCCATCCGGCACCCGGACCCGGCGCCGGTTCGGTCCGTGGCCCCCTCGGACCGGTGGACGACCGGTGGACGACCGTGCACAGGCGGCGCGGGCCTCCACCCCCGGCGCCCCGTCGTACGCCCCCGGGTCCGGCCACCTCCCGCACGGCCCCCCGACCCCGGCCCCGCCACCGGCACCCCGCCGCACCGCACCCGCCAGCCCGGCGCCCCGTCGTACGAACCCCCCGGGTCCGGCCACCTCGGGCCCAGCGACCTCCCGCACAGACTCCCCGGCCCCGGCGCCACGCCGTACGAACTCCCCGGGCCCAGCGACCTCCCACACGTATCCACCCACCCCCGGCGCCCCGCCGTGCTCACTCCTCGGGCGCGCCCCCCACAGCGGCGGGCGCCCCCGTCACCCGCGCCTCGACCGCCGCGCCCCGGTCCCGTCGCGCGGGAGCCACGGACCCGCCGCTTCGTTGTACCACCCCGCGTACCGCCGGCCGCGCCGCGTCGCCGACGGTGGTGGGCCGCACGTTCGGGTCGTCGGTGCGGGCGGAGCCGCGTCGGCTCGGGGACGGGAACTGGGCGGCGAGCATGGCGGCCAGGGCCAGGACGAAGCCGAGGGACTGGAGGGGGCTCAGGGACTCGCCGATGAACAGGCCGATCACGGTCGCGACCAGTGGGGACAGCAGCACCAGGGGTGCGGACGCGCCGACCGGGAGGCGGCCGATGCCACGGAACCAGAGCGTGTACGCGATCAGCCCGCCCATGCTGCCGAGCCACACGTAGCCGCCGACGGCGCCGGCGTCGATCCGCTCGGGCACGCCCTCGACGGTGAGGGTGAGCGGCAGCAACAGGAGGCCACCGACGGTCAGTTGCCAGCCGGCCAGGGCCATGGGGCCGACGCCGGCGGGGCGGCCCCACCGCTTGGTGAGGACGACGCCGCAGGCCATGGCGGCCGTGCCGGCGAGCCCGGCGAGCACGCCGACGGTGTCCAGGCCGGCGTGCGGCCCGAGCACGACGAGCCCGACACCGAGCACGCCGACCACGCCCCAGGCCAGCCGCCAGCCGTTCGGTCGGTCACCGAGTACGGCGGCGGCCAGCCCGGCGACCAGCAGCGGTTGGGCCGCGCCCAGGGTGGCGGCGACGCCGCCGGGCAGGCGTTCGGCCGACAGGAACAGCAGCGGGAACAGCGCGCCGATGTTGAGCACGCCCAGGATCGCGGCCTTCCACCACCAGTCCCCGCGCGGCAGCACGCGGGTGAGGGCCAGCGCGAGCAGCCCGGCGGGCAGGGCGCGCGTCAGGCCGGCGAACAGCGGGTGGCCGGGCGGCAGGAGTTCGGTGGTCACGGCGTAGGTGGTGCCCCAGGACGCGGGGGCGAGCGCGGTCAGTGCGACGGTCGCCGCCCGCTGGGCGGACGACGTCCGCCACGGGCTCGGCGACCGCTCGTGCGAGGCGGTCATGGGGGAAGCCTCGCCCCGAACCAACCATGCGACCAAAGCATGGTTGAGATGACACCCATGAACGAGCATCATGATCGAGTGGACCTTCAGCAGATGCGTTACGTCGTCGCCGTGGCCGAGACCCGTAACTTCACCCGGGCCGCCGAGCGCTGTGCGGTGGTGCAGTCCTCGCTCAGTCACCGGATCGCCAGCCTGGAGCGGGAGCTGGGCGTCAGGCTGTTCGCCCGGTCCAGTCGGCGTACGGAGCTGACCAGCGCGGGGGCGGCGTTCCTGGTGCGGGCGCGGGAGTGCCTGGCCGCCGCCGACCGGTCGGTGGCCGACGCGGCGGCGGCCGCCGGGGTGGTGCGGGGGCGGCTGGCGGTCGGCGTGATCATGACGACGGCGGCCATCGACGTGGCCGAGCTGTTGCAGCGCTTCCGCGCCCGGCACCCGGACGTACGCGTGGTGCTGCGGGCCGGCGAGAGTACCGATCTGGTGGACTCGGTACGCCGGGGCGAGCTGGACATCGCCTTCCTCGGGCTGCCCAGGGACCAGCGGCCGGCGGGTGTGGAGTCCCTCGTGGTGGACCACGACGAGCACGTGTTGGTGGTGCCGGCCGGGCACCGGCTCGCGGGCGCCGACCGGGTCGTGCTGCGGGACCTGGCCGACGAGACGTTCGTGGACTTCGTGGCCGGGACGGCCGCGCGGGCCCAGTCCGACCAGGCGTTCGCCGCCGCCGGGCTGGCCCGTGACGTGGCGTACGAGGCGGGCGTCGTCGAACTCATCGTGCGGCTGATCGCGCGCGGGCTCGGCGTCGCGCTGCTGCCGTCGGCGTTCATCCGGCCGCTGGCGGCCGACGATCCGGCGCTCGCGCTGGTCCCCGTGGTCGACGGCCCACGCCGCACGGAGTACCTGGCCTGGAGCCGGTTCAACCCGAGCCCCGCCACCCGCGCCCTGCTCGACGTGCTCGGCGTGGGACGCGGGACCCGCGCGGAGAGCCACCCCGAGCGACCGGCGGAGGAGTGAGGCTCCGCGCCAACCGCCCGCGGACGCGCGTCATCTGACGCCCCGCCCGTCGCCGGCCGCCCCCGGCCTCGTCGCCGACGTGGCGTACGGCCTACCCCCGGGGCCCGGCGTCGCACGCGGTCCGGCCCCAGGGGGGCGTCCACGGGGGGCGGCCCGACCCCGGCGCCCAGCCCAGCGGCGTACGCCCCGCGCCGGCTTCCGCGCCGGCGCTGGGCACGGGGCGCCCCTGGCGGAGTGGAGCGCGGCGAGGTGGCGTGGGGCGGCGGTGCGGGCGGGCGTGGCTATCCTGCGCGGATGCTGATCACGAACACGGAGACGGACGCCCGGTTGGCCGTGCGGGCGGCGCGGGCCGGCGCGGCGGTGGTCCGCGCGCTGTACGGGGGGCCACTGGAGCGGTACGACAAGGGCGCCGGTGACTTCGCGACGGCCGCCGACCTGGCCGCGGAACGGGCCATCCTCGACGTCCTGCGCGCCGCCCGCCCCGACGACGCCGTGACGGGCGAGGAGAGCGGGCGCACCGGGGCGGAGCACGCGCGGCGCCAGTGGTGGGTCGACCCGCTGTGCGGGACGCTGAACTACGCCGTCCGCACCCCGCTGGTCGCGGTGAACGTCGCGCTGCGGGACGGGGACGAGGTCACGGCGGCGGCCGTGGCCGACCCGTTGACCGGCGAGGTCTTCTGGACCGAGGGAAAGCGGGCGTGGTCGCGGGGCGACGCCGATGCCGGTGCCGGTGGTGGCGCCGGTGCCGCTGTTGGCACCGGTCTGGGTGATGGCGCCGGTCTGGGTGATGGCGGTGATGGCGGTGACGCCGATGGCGATACGGAGTTGGTGCCGTCGGCCGCGTCAGGGCTGGTGGACCTGAACCTCGATCCGCCGTTTCCCAACGCGCCCCGGTTCCGGGCCGCGCACCTGCTGACCGACCCCGCGTTCGGCGAGCGCTTCCGGCCCCGCGTCGTCTCCACCTCGCTGGCCGTGGCCTGGGTGGCCGCCGGCCGCCGAGCCGCCTACGTCACCGACGGCCACCTGCGCGACAGCGTGCACTTCACCGCCGGCATCGCCCTGTGTCAGGCCGCGGGCTGCGTGGTGACCGACCTCGACGGCCGCCCACCACACACCGGCGCGGGCGGACTGATCGTCGCGGCCGACGAACCCACCCACGCCATCCTGCGCGACCTCGTCCGCCGACAGGGCCAGCCCCCCACCACCGAGCGGTAGCGCTCGGCGCTGGCCCACCCGAGAGGAGCCAGCCCCTTACGCCGGAGGCCGGCCCTTACGCCGGGGGGGGGGGAACCAGTGCCCTACGCCGGGGCAGGCAAGCCCTGACGTCTGAGGGAACCAAGGCTCTTACGCCGGGAGCAGCGCCCCTGACGCCGGGGGAGGCAAGCCCTGAAGCCGACGGGACCAGGCCCGCACGCCGGGAGAGGCCGACCCTTACGCCGGAGGGGCCAGGTCCGTGCACCAGGAGCAGCGTCCCCCGCCGCCGAAGGAGGCAGACCCTGACGCCGAGGGGATCAGGTCCGTACGCCAGGAGGAGCGGACCCTGACGTCAGGGGAGGCCGACCCTGACGCCGAGGGGACCAGGGTCGTACGCCATCAGCCCCGGGCCGCTGCTACGGGGGGATCAGGTCCGTACGACGGGGGTGCCGGTCAGGGTGATGCCGGCGGCGCGTAGGTCGGCGGTGGCCCGTTCGGTGGTGTCGGGGGCGACGCCCGCCGTGTAGTCGAGCAGGACGCGGGTGGTGAAGCCGGCGCCGACCGCGTCCAGGGCGGTGGCGCGGACGCAGTGGTCGGTGGCGATGCCGACGACGTCCACGTCGTCGATGTCGTGCGCCCGCAGCCACTCCGCCAGTGGCGTGCCGTCGGCCGTGGCGCCCTCGAAGCCGCTCTTCGACGCGGAGTGCGCGCCCTTGAGGAAGACCTCGTCCACAGCGTCGGAGGCGGCCACCGGAGCGAAGCCGGGGTGGAACTCGCTGCCGTCGCTGCCGGCCAGGCAGTGCACGGGGAACGAGTCGCGGTAGTCGGGGTGTTCGGAGAAGTGGGCGCCGGGGTCGATGTGGTGGTCGCGGGTGGCGACGACCCGCGCGTACTCCACGTCCCGGGTCCGTTCGACCAGCCGGGCCACGGCCCGCGCGGTGTCGGCGCCGCCGCCCACGGGCACGGCTCCGCCCTCGCAGAAGTCGTTCTGCACGTCGACCACGATCAGGGCTCGCCCCATCACGCACACCTCTCCTCGCCGCCGGCCCTCGCGACCGGGCGGAACAGTTCGTCGAGGCGGCGTGCCGTACGCGCCGGCGCCGCGCCCGTCGGCAACGTAACCGGCGGCACTCCCCCGCGCACGCGTCCTCACCCACACGAGGCGAGCCGAGGAGCACGGGCGCACTCCGCGTCACGGACGCCGGGCCGGGCCCTCGGTGGAGCGCGCTACGCGAAGACGCGTTCGCGTCGCCCGCCGCGCGGGTAGGGTCGCGGCAATGACTGGACGTCGGCTCCAGCCGGAGACTCCACGCGCCTGAGCGCGTGGGCTGCCCCGTTCGCGTCGCCGTTCAGACGGGTCCCCTCACGGGGAGACAACTCGGAGGTCGGCGCATGTCCGCGTGGCTGATTCGTCCCTTTCTCGTCATGCTCTTCGTCCTGCCGCTGCTGACCGTGGTGTTGCTGTCCACGCCGGCGTGGCTCAGCTGGCCGTTCCTGCCCGTCGCGCGTCAGCGGATCGTGCTGGAGGTCATCGACCGGCTCGTCCAGTGGACGCGGGCGGTCATGGGGCAGCAGGTCGCGGCCACGGACCCGGGGCAGACGCGTACGTCGGCGGGCTGAGCCGGGCCGGGTGTCCCGAACGGCGGCCCGCCGACCAGCCCGCCCCTCGGGCCGACCGCCCCGAGGCCCTCGGACCGACCGACCCGAGGCCAGCCCCGTCCGTGGGCCGGCCGGAAGCACGGGCCGCCCCGGAACGCGGCGCGGCCCGGAACGCGGTCCAGCCCGGAACGCGAACCGGCTTGGAACGCGGCGCGGCCCCACCGCCCCACGCTCAGCCCTCCCCGCGCTCACCCCGCCCCGAGGCGCTTCTCCAGCAGAGTGACCCCGTACGACCGGCCCCCGTCACCGTGCTTCGCGGCGCGCTCGCCGACGACGGCGTACCCCGCGTCCTCGTAGTAGCGGCGCAGTCGGGGGTTGTTGGACAGGCAGTCCAGGCGGCACCGGGTGCGTCCGGTGGCGGCGATCCGGTGCTCGGCGGCCGTGAGGAGGTGGCGGCCCGCGCCGGGTGGGGCCGTGCGGCGGTCGGTCATCAGGCGGTGGACGTAGCCGGCGACCGGGGGCTGTTCGCCCCACGCCGGGAGGTCCTCCCAGCACAGTTCCCAGGCCCCGGCGACCGGGCCACCCGGCCCGAGGGTGGCCAGCCACAGTTCGCCGTCGCGCAGGCGGTCCCGGAAGTGGTCCGGGCCCAGGTCGCCGGGCTGCCACTGCTGGATGCCGCGTGCGATCTGCCAGCGCGCCGCCGCGTCCCGCAGGCGTACGAACTCGGTCACATCGCTCGCGTCGGCCCGTCGACAGGACAGGGCCGTGGGTGGGTCGGTCGTGTTCGGCATGGGGCTCATCGTCCCCGGCCCCGCCGCCGCGTCCCGCGCCGGCCACCCTCGGCCCGGCCCCGACACGGAGCCGACCCACACTCGGTGCGGAGCCGACCCGTACTCGGTGCGGGGCCGACCGGTACTCGGTGCGGAGCCGACCGGCACCCGGTGCGGGGCCGACCCGCACTCGGTGCGGGCCGGCGGCTCCGGGCCCACGGCCCCCGGCGCGGCCCCAACACCCGCCCGTAACCAGCACATCGCGTGCCCCGCCGACCAGCCCACCCGTGCCGCCCCTGTGGCAAAGTCAGCCCCGGTGTCGGCGCGGGCCGCCGCGTACCAGCGGACGGCACGAGGGGTGAGGGGGAGCCCGTGGGGCGTGTGATCGACGACCGGTTCGAGCTGGTGGAGCGGCTCGGCGGCGGGGGGATGGGCACGGTGTGGCGCGCCCGCGATCTGGCGCTGGGCCGCGATGTCGCGCTCAAGGAGGTGCGCCCGCCGGACCCCTCGCTGGCCGAACACGACCCCGAGGAGGCCCGGCAGCTCCGCGCCCGCGTCCTGCGCGAGGCCCAGGCGCTGGCCCGGATCAGCCACCCCAACGTCGCGACGATCTACCACATCGTGGACAGCGCCGAACACCCCTACCCGTGGCTGGTCATGGAGCTCGTCCCGGGCGAGAACGTCGCGGCCCGACTGGCTCGCGGGCCGCTCTCGCCGACCGAGGCGGCGAGCCTGGGACGCGGGGTGCTGGCCGGCCTCGTCGCCGTGCACGCGGCCGACATCCAGCACCGGGACGTGAAGCCCGCCAACGTCCTCGTCCGGCCCGACGGCCGCCCGGTGCTGACCGACTTCGGCATCGCGGCCATCCAGGGCTCCACCGCACTGACCGCCGCCGGCTCGATGATCGGCACGCCCGACTACATGGCGCCCGAGCGCGCCCAGGGGCTGGACGGCGACGCGGCGGCCGACCTGTGGTCGCTGGGCATGATGCTGTACGTCGCCGTCGAGGGCCGCCACCCCATGCGGCGCGCCAACACGCTGGCCACCCTCGCGGCCATCGTCGGCGAGGACGTTCCCCCGCCACGCCGAGCCGGCGCGCTCGCCGAACCCCTACGGGCCCTGCTCTCCCGTACGCCGACGGCCCGCCCCGACGCGGCGGCGCTGGATGGCCTGTTGGCGGCGGTGGCCACGGGGTCGACGTCCTCCACCCCAGCGGGCCCGGCCCCCGCCGCACCCGCCGAGTCCGTCACGCCGTCGCCCGCCGCGCTCGCCGGCTCCGCCACCCCGCCACCCCCGGCCGCCCGCACACCCGCCACCGACGCCTCTCCCACCACCGACCCCGGGCACCCCGCCGACCAGCCCGCCTCGACACCGCCCGCCAGGCAGGCGGCCACCCCGCCCCCCGTGGCCACGCCAGCGGCGGCGGCCACACCCGCGCCAACCGACGCCGACAGCGACTACCCGCTGGCCCCGCCCGCCGCGAAGACCCCGCCACCGGGCCCCGCCGCGTCCACCCCGCCACCGGGTTCCGCCACCCCACCGGGCCCCGGCGCGACGCCCCGCCCCGCGCCCGTCGCCCCGGCCGGGTCGCCGCCCGCGTCCACCCCGGCGCCTCCCGCGTACGGCCCGCCGACCCCCGTGCCGTCGGGCCCGCACGTCACGTCCCCGCAGTCCCCGCCGCCCTCGCGCACCCCCCGCCGTGCCGCGCTCTACGCCGCCGGGGCCGGCGCCCTGGCGCTGGCCGGCCTCCTCGGCTACGTCCTGCTGCCCGACAGCGGTTCCGACAAGACGGCCGGCGACCGGCCCACGCAGAGCCGTAAGCCGACCACCGAGCCCACCTCGCCGACCGGCGAGTCACCCGCCCAGGCCGGCGACGACAACGAGCGCGACAGGAAGGGCACCGGCAAGAAGATCAGCATCGGCGTCAAGTCCGACCAGCCCGGACTCGGCTTCCGCGCGCCGGACGGCAGCTACGCGGGGCTCGACGTGGACGTGGCGAAGTACGTCGCCAAGGCGCTCGGCTACGCCCCGGCCGACATCACATGGAAGGAAGTACGCAGCAGCGACCGCGAGTTGTCGCTGGCCAGCGGGGAGGTGGAATTCGTCGTGGCGACGTACACGATGAACGCGGCACGTGAGCAGCGGGTCGACTTCGCCGGCCCCTACCTCACCGCGCACCAGGACGTGCTGCTGCCCGCCGGCGACACCACGGTCAACGACGCGTCCAACCTCAACGGCAAGAAGGTCTGCACGGTCACCGGCTCCAGTCCCGCCCTCAATCTCCAGACCGTCGCACCACAGGCGGAACTCGTGCTGTACGAGTCGTACGCGCGCTGCGTCGACGCGCTGGCCCAAGGCCGGGTGGAGGCGGTCACGACCGACAACGCGATCCTGGCCGGGTACGCCGCCAGCCAACCCGGCGCGTTCCGCCTCGGGGGACTCAACCTCTCCAACGAGCCGTACGGCGTGGGCCTGGCCAAGCGCAGCCCGCTGACCGAGAAGGTCGAGAAGGCGCTGAAGCGGATGAAGGTCGACGGCGCGTGGGACAGGGCCGTCCGCGACAACGTGCCCCTGCTTCAGCCGTGACACCGGCACCGGACGCGCCACCCGTGGCGGCACGCGACAGACGGCGTTCCAGGCCCTGTTGACGCCCCCGCTACCCCAACGCCCGGGTCGCTGCTGGCATCCGGCCAGCCGTGCCCGTCCCACACCCCGGCGCGGAACGGCGAAATCACCGTGCGTAGCCCGACGGTCGCGTAGGCGTGCGTACGCTGAGAAGCGGCTCGCGTCCCACCACCGTTGACGGGAAAAGGGGTTGCACATGTCCGCCCGCCCACGCCACCTGACACCCGACAAGTCCGCCCGCCACCTCTTCGGCGCGGAGATGCGCCGACTGCGCGAGACGGCCGGCATGACACTCGACGCGCTGGCCGAGATCGTCCGGTACAGCAAGAGCTCCCTCCACCGCTTCGAGACGGCCGAGTCCGTCCTGCCACCCGACCTGCCCGCCAAACTGGACGCCGCCTTCGGCACCGACGGCCTCTTCGGCCGCCTCTACGGCCTCGCCCGCAAGGAGGTCCACCCGGACAGGTACCGCCGCCGCATGGAGCTTGAGGCACAGGCGACGGCGATCAGTGAGTACGCGGGGCACGTGGTGCCCGGACTGGTGCAGACCGGGGGGTACTCGCGAGCTCTGTTCCGCGTCAGCAACCCACAGGCGTCACCGGAGGACATCGAGGACAAGGTGACGACTCGGCTGGGCCGGCAGGCGCTACTGCGCTCCGACCCCGCGCCGGAGTTGTCCGTCATTCTCGACGAGACGGTGCTCCACCGCTCGGTCGGCGGGCCGGCGGTCATGCGCGAACAACTCGCTTACCTGCTGCCGCTGGTGGACGGCCCGGCAACGGTCATCCAGGTCATGCCGTTCTCCCACGGAGAGCACGCCCTGCTCGGCGGCTCGCTGACGCTGATGACTCTGGGAAAGGGAACCCTCGTCGCGTACGAGGAAAGCATTGATACGGGGAGCCTGCTGGAGGACCCGTTGGACGCCGCCACCCGACGCCGGGCCTACGATCGGATGAGGGCACATGCTCTGTCGCCCAAGGAGTCCGCGGTTCTCATCCGCTCGACGATGGAGGCACTACCCACATGAACACCACGCCCGCGACACCCGCGCCCCTGACCTGGCTGAAGTCCAGCCACAGCAACGGCGGTGGCGGCAACTGCGTCGAATGGGCACCGACCGCCGCCACCAGCGGCACCGTCCCCGTCCGCGACAGCAAGGACCCCCACGGCCCCACCCTCGCCTTCGACACAGCCGCCTGGACCGCGTTCGTCGGCGCCGTCCAACGGGGAGAGTTCGGCTAGTACTCCCGTTACTCCCGTGTGATTTCGCGATCTTGTAGGGGCCCTGGTCGGGAACGGGTGTGGTCACCGTGCGGCGGGGCGTGTGGGCTCCGTTCGCCTGACCGAGCCAGCGTGGTGATCACAGGACGAGCACGAGCTTGCCGCCGGGGCGGCGGGACTGGCTGAGCTTGGCCGCTTCCTGGATCTGGTCGAGGGTGTAGGTGCGGGCGACGGGTACGACCAGGACGCCTTCGCCGGCGAGCCTGGCGAACTCACTCATCTGGTCGTAGCGGATCCCGGTGGTGATCCGGACGCCCAGTTCGGCCGCGGCGGCGAAGTCCGAGACGGTGAGGACACGGTCGGGATTCCCGGTCAGCTCGATCAGGGTCGGTAGCGAGCCGCCGGCCGGACTGGGCTGGTCGACGCGGTCGATCCGGCCCCCGGTCGGCGTGGTGTCCAGAGCGCGGTCCACGAGGCCCGGGGCCAGTGCGCTGACGCGTTCGGCCATGCCCTCGCCGTAGGCGGTCACCTGTGCGCCGACCTCCTCCAGGGCGGCGGCCCGCGTCGGCCCGGCTGTGGCGATCACCCGGATGCCCCGGTGCAGCGCGAAGCGCACCGCCGCCTCACCCACGGTGGTGCCCGCGCCGTGGACGAGCAGCAGCTCACCCGGTTGAACACCGAGGTCGTCGAGCGCGCGCCACGCCGTCTCGGCCGCCATCGGCAGCGCGGCGGCCCGCTCGACGGTCACGCCCTCGGGAAGGCGTGCCCAGGCCGGCATCAGCGCGTACTCGGCGGCGCCGGCCGTCGGGCCGTCGAAGGTGGCCGGGCCGAAGACGCGGTCGCCGATCCGGACGCCGTCGACGCCCTCGCCGAGCGCGTCGACGGTACCCGCGACCTCCAGGCCGAGCCCGCGCGGCAGCGGCGGCAGCCGGTCGGCGAGAAGGCCGTCGACGAGGTGCCAGTCGGCCGGTGTCAGGCCACACGCCCGCACAGCGATCCGGATCTGTCCGGGCCCCGGCTCCGGCTGTGGGACGTCGCGGAGCACGATCACCTCCGGGGAGCCGAACCGGTCGAACTGCAGAGCCCTCACGATGACCTCCAGCCGATGACAGCATCTGTCGTCATCGACCGTACCAGCTGATAACAGCTCCTGTTGTCGTACGCTGGTGCGCATGCCGCGATGGGAATCCGACGCACAGGGCCGGCTTGAACGCGCGGCGCTCCAGCTGTTCGAGACGCAGGGGTTCGAGCGCACCTCGGTCGCGCAGATCGCGGACGCCGCCGGCCTGAAGGAGCGCTCCTTCTACCGCTACTTCCCCGACAAACGGGAAGTCCTCTTCGCCGGCGACGCGCTTGAGGCGCACCTCGTCGCCCAGGTCGAGGCGGCCGATCCGGGCCTCACGCCGATCGAGGCACTGCTGGCCGCGCTGGGGACCGCGGAGGAGGTCTTCCGCCCACGCGAGTTCCTACGGCGCCGGGCGAGAGTGATCGCCGCCAACCCGGCGCTCGCCGAGCGCGATCTGATCAAGCTCGCCGACATCGCCGACGCGCTGGCACCGGCGCTCGAACACCGCGGCGTCGAGCCCGGAAGGGCACGCTTCATCATCGACGTGGTGCTGGCGATCCACCGGCGCGCCATGCCCCGCTGGCTGGCCGAGCCGGACACCACCCTGGCTCAACTCATGGCTCAGGCCGCCGCCGAGCTGCGCGAGGTGGTCGCGCCACCAGCTCCAACGATCCACTGAGTCGGCCGCGACCATGCTCGCGGGTCAGCGTGGAACCGGCTGTCCGGGAAGCGGCCTCACCTCAGTGCGGCTTCCTGGTCCATCCGGTGGGTTCCCTGAGAGATCGTCGCCGGTGGTGACTGTGTGTCGAGTCGCCGACTGACGCTGTCGGCGCCAACCGGACCGGCGCGGCGGTTTGGCCGTGGTGATGGCCGACGGGGTGGGGACGGCGGCCAGCAGGCGACGGATCTCCCGTGCCAGTCGAGTGGGGTCGCTTCGGGAAACCGATTACCCACACGCGTTCTCCCACAGGGTTCCGCCGACGGAATTCCTTCGTCACGCGCCCAGCGCTCCCTCATGTCTGACGCGTCCCGCATTCCATGCGACGCTCCCGCTGTTGCGTATCGGGGAGCGGGAGTCGCAGTCCGCGCATGGCCCACTCACGGGTGTACGGAAAGGCCGGGGCGGCCCTGAAGCGGGTGCCCCGGCCTTTCGTGCGGGGTTGCCGACCTCGCCGTCGTCGACGGATTCCCGGAGGATGTGGCGGGTGGTCGGCAGACTATTCCGCTAGCCGGCGTTTAGCAGGCTTTCCAGGACGAGATGCGGTCGTTGGCGTGCGATCCGATGTTGGGTCGCGACTCGCCCGGCCCCACATTCGCGAGTAATTCCCCGCCGTAGTTCGAGTGCTGGTAGAAGCAGATCCGCGACCCGCTGCGGTTCCACAGGGAGGTCGTACGGTCGTTCATCGCCTTGCCGACGTTAGGGACGTTGACGCCGCCGGCCAGGAACCCGCCGTCGTAGTTGCTGTTGTCCCATACGCACACGGAGTTGCCGGTGCAGTCGCGGTAGTCGGGGGGCGTGGCGCTCGCCGGCGTCGCGCCGGTCATGGCCAGGGCGCCCGTCAGACAGACTCCGGCTACAGCGCCCACCACGGTGGTCCTCTTCGAATTCACTGGATTTACCTTTCCCTCGCTGGTCGGCGTCCCGCGGCGGGGTGGGGAGGATTCCGCACCACGTCGCGGGCGCACTAGACCCGTACCGACATGTGATCAGACGGGTTCGCGTACTGCTCTGATAGCGAGGGGATTCGGGCACAATCCCTTACAAGGGTCGTGCCCGTCCCCCGTCAACTCTCACGTGCCCTGATGGTGATGTGGCACGCATGATTCGGCCTGACGCCGAGCCACCTGAATAGTGGTCGAATATTCAGGCAGTACACGAGGGACAGTACGGGGGCCCGGAGATCGATGTCCAGCGCCGAGTACGTGGGCTGGCCAATAGCTGCCAGCGCCCGGTTTAGCCCAACCTCGCGCCGGGTTACGGCGTCGCCCCGGAAAAGCGTCCAGGCCCTCCCGGAAGGCGGTACCGCTATTTCCCCGTCAGCGCACGACACGGCTGCTTCCCGAGCGGGCGGCGGATGCCACACCCCGCTTTCCCGGGGTACGCGGCCCGGGGCGAACCGACCGTCCACCTCCCGCCCGGCCACCACTCCACCGCCGACGCCGCCACGCCGCGCACGGCGCCCCCACCCTCGCGTCGCGCACGGCGACTTGAGGGCCGTGAGACGTGCCGCGCCCGGTGCCGTGGCGACCCGAGCGGGGCGACAGCCTGGCGTACGCGTCGTCCAGCGGGCGGAGTTCGACCAACGGCCCGCCTTCCGGGTGCTGCCTCCTCGCTGGTCAGGGGGGTGTGGCCGGGGGAAATTCGGTTGCCGGGGGCGGGGCGCGTTCCTACCGTGACGCGGTGACGACTCAGGTGATCGTGCTCAATGGTGGTTCCAGTTCCGGCAAGACGCAGATCGCGCGCTGTCTCCAGGCGGTCCTGCCCGAGCCGTGGTTGCTGATGTCCGTGGACGCGCTGATCGAGGCGATGCCCGTGGCGCTGCGGGACTCGGACGACGGGATCGAGTTCGCGAGCGATGGCGGGGTGCGCCCCGGGCCACGGTTCCGGGCGGCGGAGGCCGCCTGGCGCGTGGGGGTGGGCGCGATGGCGCGGGCGGGGGCGCGGGTCATCGTGGACGATGTGTTTCTCGGTGGGCCTGCCTCGCAGGAGCCCTGGCAGCGGGTGTTGGAGGGGTTGGACGTGCTGTGGGTGGGCGTGCGGTGCGCGCCCGAGGTCGCCGCCGGGCGCGAACTGGCGCGCGGCGACCGCGTGCCGGGCATGGCCGCCGCACAGGCCGACCTCGCGCACCGGGGCGTGGCCTACGACCTGGAGGTCGACACGACGCGTACCGAGTCCCTGGCCTGCGCGCGCACCATCGCGACCCGCCTCGACTGAGGCGCCGCCCCGGCTCCCTGGACAGCCGGCCCCGGCCACTCCCCAGGGGCCACCCCCGCCCCCCGGCAGTCGGCCCCGGCCGCCCTCGGGCCAACCCCCAAGGACCGGCCCCCGGCCACCCCTAAGGGGCCACCGCCCGGCCTCCGCGCGCCTCGCCGGCCGTCACCCGATCCCGCTACCCGCCCGTCGAGGCCCCGACCACGCGCGGGCGGAATCCGATGACGGTCTCGGCGACCTGGTCGAGATGGCTTTCCAGCAGGAAGTGGCCGCCGTCGAGGAGGGCGACCCGCGCGTCGGGCACGTCGCGGCGGAACGCCTCCGCGCCGGCGGGAGCGAAGATCTCGTCGTTGCGGCCCCAGATCGCGAGGACGGGAACGCGCCGGGTGCGCAGCCACTCCTGGACCGCCGGGTACAGCGCGCGGTTGCTGGCGTAGTCGGCGAACAGGGCGAGTTGGGCGCGGTCCACGCCGGGGCGGGCGAGCAGCGCGAGGTCGTGTTCCCACGCGTCGGGGGCGATCAGGCTGGGGTCGGGGACGCCGTGCGTGTACTGCCACTCGACGGCCTCCCGGCTCAGCGCGGGGCGTACCGCCGCCTCCCGCTCCGGGCCACGGTCGGTCGCGTACGCCCAGACGGGCGCCCAGAAGTCCGGGACGAACCCTTCCTCGTACGCGTTGCCGTTCTGCGAGACGACGGCGAGCACCGCGTCCGGGTCCGCCAACGCCAGCCGCCAGCCGATGGGCGCGCCGTAGTCCTGGACGTAGATCGCGTAGCGCCGCACCCCGATGGTGGCCAGGAAACCGCGCGTGACCTGGGCGAGGGCGTCGAAGGTGTAGTCGAAGTCGGCCACGCCGGGCGCCGAGGAGCGGCCGAAGCCGATGTGGTCGGGCGCGATGACCCGGTACGGGCCGGCCAGCGCCGGAATCAGGTGGCGGAACATGTGCGAGCTCGTCGGATAGCCGTGCAGCAGCAGGAGGACGGGGGCGTCGGCGGGGCCCGCCTCCCGGTAGAAGACGGTCAGGCCGTCGACGTCCACGGTCCGGTGGTGAACAGCGACCACGTTAACCCCTTAACTAGTTTTAACTGGTTAGGTTAGAGTGATCATGCACAGCGCGACAGAGCGTGTCAAGGAGGGTGGAGCCGTGGTCGAGGACGAGGAACTGCTGCTCGCCGTGCTCAACAGCGCGCCGGTGCTCGACGGGCGCGCCACCGACGCGCTGACCGGCCCGGACGCCGCGCGCTGGGTACGGGCACGGGGCGGGCGGGGCACCCGGGCGGAGTGCGAGCGGCTGCGCCGCGTACGCGACGCGCTGCACCGGCTCGTGCGGCAGACCTCCACCGACGTCGGGGAGTTGGCGGGCGCGCTGGACGGGGCGCGGCTGCGCCCGACCGTCTCGGCCACGGGCGTGACATGGGCGCTGGAGACGGCGGCCGGGGACGAGCTGGCCGCCCGCACCGTCCTCGCCTGGTCGCGGGTGACCACGGAGCTGCCGCACCGGTTGCGGGCCTGCGCCAACGCGGAGTGCAACCTGTTCCTCGTCGACCACAGCCGCCCCGGGACCGCCCGCTGGTGCTCCATGGCGACCTGCGGCAACCGCATGAAGGCACGCGCCCACGCCCGCCGGCAGCGCCTCGACTAGCGCCGTGACCGGGGTGAGGCACCGCGCTCGGAAGGCGGCTCACGGGGCGGGCGCACGCGACACGGCTGGTATGAATGGGGCATGGAGGAAGAGACCGCACGCTCCGCGATCGACACGTTCATCTCCGCGTTCAACGCCTCGGACGACAGCCGTGTGACCACCCTGCTCGCCCAGGCCCTGACCTCGGACGTGGTCTTCTGGGGGCCGCTGGGTCGCAGCGACGGCATCGCGGCGGTCGAGCGGTTCGTGCTGGACATCCGGCGCCACCCGGCGGGGGCCGGCACGATGGTGCGCTGCTCGGCGGTGGACATGCCGGACGAGTGGGCCCGGTACCAGTGGGTCTTCACCACGCCTGACGGCGGCCCGCGCCTGGCGGGAACGGACGTCGTCCACCTGCGACGGAGCCTCATCGACCAGGTCATCGTCTTCGCGGGGGAGATCGAGCCGGCCGCCTCCTGAGTCGCCTCCCCGGCGCCGCCCGCCTCCCCCGAACCCGCCCCTTCGGCACTCGGGGGCCGGGGTTCACGGTGGGTCGGGCCGCGTCCACGGACAGGCCCGACCACCGCGCCTCCAGCGGTCGGACCGGAGGTGACCGCACGTCCGACCGTCGCGACCACCCCACCCGGCGAACCCTCCCGGTCAGCGCGCCAGCGGTCGGCACCCCTCCCGGCCGGCGCACCAGCGGTCGCCGCCCCCTCCCGGCCGGCGGAGCCGACCGGGGCGCCGGGCGGGGCGGGTTCGGGCCGCGCGACGGCCGGTCAGGCGGCGGGCAGCGGCGGATCGACCTCGCCGCCGACGCCGGAGCGCCCGGCCGGCACGCCGACGAGCTGTACGGCCACCCGCTCCCGGTCGGCGCCGCAGGCGTCGACGACCGCGTCGGTGATCGCCCGGATCAACCGTCCGGACACGTCCTCGACCCCCGGCAGGCGCAGCGCGGCCTCGCGCACGTGCAAGGTGACCGCCGGCGCGTGCGCGCCACCCGGCACACCGCCGACGCCCCACCGGTGGCGCGGGACACCGAAGATCTCGACCACGGCCAGGGCGCGCGCCCGCTCGCCGTACACCTGGACCAACGCCCGCGTGAGCGAGCGGACCAGACGGCCCTCGACCTGCCCGTCGAGCTCCTCCTCGTGCATCCGTACCTGGAAGTGCGGCATGGAACCTCCCGTCGCTGAGCGGCCAGCCCAGCCGCCCCCACCGACCACGCGGCACCCCGCTACGGGGCACCTCGCCACGGGGCACACCCACGCGCGGCGGCGGCCCGCGCGGAGCGCACGCCCCGGCTCGCCTACCCTGGGGGCAGCTTTGCTTTGCAAGCAAAATACCTTTGGCAGCAAAAGTAAATTCGGGAGGGCGCAGTGTCAACCGAGGAGCCCCGGACCACGGGGGCTGGCTTGGACCACGGCCCGGCGCACGACGTCGACGACGCGGTCCGGGCGCTGCTGGTCCTCATGCCGCGCATGGTGGGCGCGGCCAAGCGGATTCCGGTGCCCGAGGAGCTCCGTTCGCTCGATCTGGCGCCCCGCCACCTGTCCCTGCTCTCCCACCTGCTCTTCGACGGGCCCATGACCGTCAACGACCTGGCGGCCCGGCTGGAGGTCGCCCCGACGACCGTGAGCCTGCTGGTCGGCGAGCTGAGCCGGAAGGAGGTCCTCGAACGCCGCGAGGACCCGGCCGACCGCCGCCGGCGCATCGTGAGCCTCACCGACGCGAAGCGGCCCGCGATCGAGGGCTGGTTGGCCCGGGGCGCCGCCGCCTGGCGCCGGGCGCTGGCGCCGCTGACCCCCGCCGAGCGGACGCTGTTCGTCCACACCCTGCGCGCGTACGAGACGGCCATGCTGGAGAGCCTGCCCCCGACCTGACGCGGGCGCGGTGGGTGAGACGGGCGGGAGGGGGTGGGTCAGCGCGGCTTGTCGAGGACGAGGGCGGTGTAGCCGACGCGGCGGCCGGCCGTCACGTGGGCCGCGACGACCGGGAGCAGGGCGTCCCAGTCGGCGGGGGTGAAGTCCCGCAGGCCCGGCCAGCGCAGGCACAGGGCGCGGCGGCCGGCCCGGTGGGACGCCAGGGCCCCGACGGCGCCGATCAGCCGGGCCGAGCGGCGGACCACGGGGCGCGTCCAGTCGTGCGCCGCCCGCACCCGGAAGCCGGTCGCGGTGGCGCTGGAGACATAGCGGCCCCGTCGCTCGACGTCCTCGAACCGCCAGGCCGCGCGCACCAGATGGGCCGGGTCGAGCTGGTCGATCCGCGGCGCGTCCCCGTCCGGCCAGGTGAAGTCCACCAGCACCAGGCGACCGCCGGGACGCAACAGGCGGTGGCTCTCGGCGAGGAAGGCGTCCCGCCCGGCCGGGCCGAAGTGGAACGCGGCCTCCAGACAGTGCACTCGGTCGAAGGTGCCGGCCACGAACTCCGTACCGCCCGCCTCCGCCGGCAGCCGGGTCGCGTCCGCGACGGCGAAGGAGACCCGCGGGCGGTGCCCGAAGCGGGCGCGGGCCAGGTCGATCTGCCGTTCGCCGATGTCCACGCCGAGCGCCCGGCAGCCGGCGTCGGCCAGCCGGGCGGTGGTGTAGCCGTGCCCACAGCCCGCGTCCAGGACCAGGTGGCCGGGGCCCGCGCCCAGCAGGGCCAGCGAACGGCGCACCAGGGCGCGCTGGAAGTACGCGCCGTCCCACAGCCCCGCGGGGAGCGTGAGCAGCGTGACGTAGCCGACGTTCAACAGGTCGTCCCAGCCCAGGTGTTGGAGGAACCTGAGAAAGATGTTGACCTCGTCGTACCCGTCGGCGCGGGGCGTCCCGCCCGTACGCGTGTCATCCGTCATCCCGCTCCGCTCCCCGCCCGCCGCCAGGCCCCCGCTCCGGCCGCGAGCATCGCACAGCCGGCCGCCCCGGGGCGGCCGGTCACGGGGGCCATAGGGCGCGCTCGCCCGACCGCCGGCCGGGCGGCCGGCGCACGGGAGGGAGCCGGCGCCCGCCCCCCCCCGCGCGCTACCGGCCGCGCGCCCCGGGCGGGCGCGGGGCGCTCGGCGGCGCCTCCGCCGCCAACAGCACCCCCCGTACGTGGGGCGCCTCTTCGGGACGCACCCGCGCCAGGGCCAGGAACCAGCGGCGGGCCGGCGCCCGGCGTACGCCGCAGGCGTGCAGGACGGCGGCCAGGACGTCGGCGGTCACCGGCCGGTCGCCGCGCAGCACGGCCCCGTACGTGTGGTGGGAGAAACCCGTACTGCGGCAGGCCAGGCCGCGCAGGCTCAGGCCACGGAAGCGGCGCATGTGGTCCAGGAGCAGGGCCAGTTCGGCCGGGTCCCGCACCCACTGCGGCGGCGTGATCTCGCGGGTGGTGGCCCAGCGCTTGAGGACGGCCGTATGGCGTACGTCGGCCCGCGCGGTGCGCTGGGCCAGGCGCAGCCCCTCCCACCGGGGGCGCAGGGCGACCGGGTCAGCGCCGCAGGCGCGCAGATAGCCGTCCACCGTGCGCCAGGTGGGCAGTTTGCGCCCACCGTGCGCGTCCGAGAGCGAGGCGACGCAGACGCCGCAGCGCAGCGACATCTCCGCCAGACTCGGCGCGCCCGCCCGCTCCCGTGCCGCACGCAGTGCGGCGGCGAAGCTCACCAGTCGGCCGTCATCGACGGGCAGCGCGTTCATGGGGCGGGCCACCGCAGCTCCTTCCCTTGGGCCGTGGCCCGGAGCGGCGCGCGCCCCGGGCCACGGAGTTCGTCAGGTCTCCGAGAATCGACGGCGCATCTCAGCGGTCACCAGACCCGCCACGCCCACCACGGCCACCGCCTCGGCCAGGGCGACGCCCAGCGCGAGAAGGGTGACGAGCGCGCCCAGGACCACGACCAGGAGCACGAGGTCGATCCAGGACAGACGCGCGCGGTGGGTCGTGGACTCGGAGGGGTGGCCGCTGGATTCCTCGGGGTGGTTCAGGGACAAAGAAGACTCCAAACCGGGAGACGAGAGATCGCTGTGGATCGGCCCTTTCCGGTTGCAGCCGAAAAGGGGCCGACAATAAAGCTACTGCCGTCCACGCGGGTACGTGTGGGCCCGGTTCTGCCCATTCACGGCTTGTCAAGACGCTCCGAATACCGGCACAGGCCCGCTACGCTGCACGGAAATCAAGGTTGTGGCGGTATGCCAGAATTGCGAGACCAAGCGATCGAGAAGACCCCGTCCCCACAGGTCAGGCCGCATATCGCCACACACAAAGAAGATCTTGGAATTCGTCGACAACGCGCGAACAACCCTCTGCGGAGGGCCTGTTCGGGACAGTGTGTACCTCATCGCGGCGCACTCGGGTCCGCTCGCCCCGGCCGCTTCGGGTCGATATCGCGATATCCGTGAACGACCTGAACCGGTGGCGTACGGAGCGACGGCGCGGCTGGCAGGGGATTGCCATTCGTCGATTTTCGCGCCACACTAGAGGACATGGAGTTGCACGCCATGCGTGCCCCGGATGACGTTCCGTATCGCTGTGGACATTCCAGGGACTACCAGGGGAATTTTCGTTGCAGCGAAACCCCCGTCCTTTTCTGAGTCCGCCGCGCCCCGCGAGGGCACGGCGGTGGCGAGCACAGCCAGTGGCCCGGCCGACGACGGCCGGGCCACTCGCCTGTCCGGGCCCCCGCCCGCCCGGGGCCGGGCCCACGCCCCACCGGCTGGCACCCCACCGGCCCCGCGCCCCTCCCCGCACACCCGCCCCACCACGCCGCCTCGGCCCCGACGCCCCATAGCGCCGCACCACTTACCTGACTAGGGTCAGAGGAATGGACGCGGCGGAGATTCAGCGAGTGCGACGGTTCAACCGCACCGTCACCGAGCGCGTGGGCGTGCTCCACGACCGCTACCTGGGCCGGGACCGGCCCGTCGGCGAGGCCCGCCTGCTCTGGGAGATCGGCGAAGGGGAGCGGGACGTCAGGGAGTTGCGCGAGCGGCTCGGGCTCGACTCCGGATACGTCAGCCGCCTGCTGCGCGCGCTGGAGCGCGACGGGCTGGTGACGGTACGACCCCAGGACCGGGACCGGCGCGTGCGCGTCGTACGGCTCACCGACGCGGGCCGCGCCGAACTCGCCGTCGTCGAGCGACGCAGCGACGAGGTGGCCGGCTCGCTCCTGGCGCCGCTCAACGCGGACCAACGGGCCAGGCTGGTCGCCGCCATGACCGAGGTGGACCGGCTGCTGACCGCCGCGACGGTCACCCTGGACGTGGTCGACCCGACCACCCCGACGCCCGGGGGTGCCTGCGGTCGTACGCCGCCGAGATGGCCGAGCGCTTCGACGGCGGCTTCGACCCCGCGCACAGCCTGCTGCCCGACCCGGGGGAACTGCGCCCGCCGCGCGGCCTGTTCCTGCTCGCCCGGCTGCACGGCGAACCCGTCGGCTGCGCCGGCCTGAGACTGCCGGCCCACGCCCCGGCCGAGATCAAGCGGTTGTGGGTGGCGCCCGCCGCCCGTGGCCTCGGACTCGGCCGCCGGTTCCTGACCGAACTGGAGACCCGGCCGCCGCACACGGCCGCGACGTGCTGCGCCTGGACACCCACCGCGCGCTCACCCCGGCCATCGGCCTCTACCACGCCCACGGCTTCCACGAGGTGCCCGCCTTCAACGACGAGCCGTACGCCCACCACTGGTTCGCGAAGCGCGTGTCCCGCACCGGCCCCCACCCCCTCCCCGGTGCCGACCCCGGGTCCGGCACCGGTGCCGGACCCGATCCCGGGCCCGCCCCACCCGCCCCCCACTGATCCCGGAACCACCCCCGATACCCCTCCGGGGGCGGCGGCCCCCACCCGACCACCTCGCGGGACCCACCCCGGGAGCGACCCTGACAGGGGCTGACCCTGAGGAGACGCGGCCAGCTCACGAGCCCCACCCCGGACGCGGAACCGGCCCCACCCCCGAGGCCGGCCCCGGTCCCACCCCGTACGACCCCGACCCCGCCCCGTACCGGAACCCGGCCGACCCGACCCGCCGACCCGCACGCGACGGACCCAGCCGACCCGACCTCGGCCCCACCACTCCGCACCGGAACCCGCACCGGCGTCAGCGTCGGCGTCAGCGTCCGCGTCGGTCACCGAACTCGAACGCCTCCTCCCCCCACCCGGCCCCGTCGGGCGGTGGTCGGCGCCTGCCATCCCCTCCGCGGCAAGCGCCGACCCCTTCCCCCGCACTCCGGTCGCGGCCCGTGGCCCCCACCACGGAGGTCGCCGGTGACCGGGTGTCGCTCCGCGCCGTCGGCCACCCCCGTGGCCGGTCGCGCGGAGTACCGGTGGGGCCCGTACGGGCCCCGGCTTCGGGCGCGGCGCGGGCCGCCGCGCCCGAAGGGCTGAGCGCGCCGCGGGTCGCCCCGGCGCGCGCCCTGGCTACGTCCGGTGGTGCGTGGTGGGCCCGCGCGGCACCTGCGCCCGCCGGTCGACCACGGTCACGTCCAGCAGCGCGGTGTTCTTGGTGCCGAGGTAGGCCAGGCTCTGGGTGTCGAAGACCCAGGTCGTCGGCTCGGTGTCGGGGAACCGGAAGGTCAGCCCCACACCGTGGCGGCCGGCCCCGTCCGCGACCCGTTCCGTGACGGTAACCCCCGGCAGTCGGGAGGCCACCCGGTAGAGCGCGGCGTTCAGGTCCGGTTCCAGGGCGGCGATGTCGAGCAGGCTGGCGATCAGCTCGAAGACGACCTGCCCCCGGTCACCCCCCTGGCCCTCGGTCCGCTCGTACAGCCACGCGCGCAGGGCGGTCGGGTCGGTGGGCAGGTCGCGCAGCCGGTCCGCGCGCCACGGCGGCACTGCGGAGTTGGCCCCCGTCTCGCTCCGGGCCGTCGGCGGGTAGCGGCCGAGCCGCGTGGCGGCCCCCAGCTCCAGCGGCGTGACCCGGATGAGGGCGTCCGGCTTGCCGTTCGCCGGGAACCAGTCCTCCCGCTGACCGAAGCCGCGCAGCCCGAAACCCAGCACGTGCCCCTTCCCCAGGTGGCGTACGTACACGAACTGATCGGCGCGCACGGGGACCGGCGGGCGGCCGTCGAGCGCCGCCGCGGCCTGGTGCAACACCTGCGCCGCCTGCTCGCCGTCCGTCGGGCCCGCCGGGGGCGAGTCGCCCTGGCCGACGGCGCGCACGGACAGGGCGGCCACGGCCAGGGCCACCACCGCGAGCGGCACCACCACGATGGACAGCCGGTGCCAGGAGTACCGGCGGGCCGAGTCCGACGCCCGCTCGGCCGCCCGCCGCTCGATCTCCCGTACGAACCCCTCCCGCAGCTCCCGGTGGCGGCCCGCCCCCAGCGGCCTGACCCCGGGCGCCGGCAGCAACGCGGCCAGTTCCGCGCGCTCCGTCTCCTCGTCCTCCTGGCACGGATAGCCGTTCATGACGTCCTCTCTGTCGCCGCGCCGGGCCCGTATCCGGCCGCGCACGGGCCCGCGTCCCAACGCCCCGGCTCCGGTGCGCCGGCCGCCGCCCGGGGCCTCCTGCGCAACTCCGCCTCGGTGAGCTTGCGCAGCCGCTTCCGGGCGCGCGAGAGCCGCGAACGCACCGTGCCCACCGGTACGCCGAGCGCGGCGGCCACCGTCGTGGAGTCCAGGCCCTCCCACACGCACAGCGTGACCACCTCGCGCTCCAGGCGGCGCAGCCCGGCCAACGCGCGACGGGCGGCGGCCAGTTCCTCGCCGTCCACCATCCGCTGCGCCACCTCGTCGGCGAAGTCGGGCACGGCGCCGCTCACCGGGAGCCGGGCGAGGGCGCTACGGTGCCGGCGCGCGGCCCGCGTGGTGTTGCGCAGCACGTTGGTGGCGATGCCGAGCAGCCACGGGTGGAGGTTGTCGTCCCCGTCGGGCAGCACCCGCTCGCGCAGTCGCCACGCCTCCAGGTACGTCAGCGACACGACGTCCTCGGCCGTGGCCCAGTCGCCGGTGAGCCGCACGGCGTGCCGGTGGACCGCCGCCGCGTGGTCGTCGAACAGCCTCCTGAACGCGTCCGGCTCCCCGGCCCGCACCCGCTCCCGTAATGAATGCTCCACACCCTGAACTGTCCACCCCGGCCGCCGAGTTCACGTGATCTGCGCCACACGGCCCGGCGCGGGGTGGCTGGCCTGCCCGGACACGGCGACGGCCGGGCGGGGACGCGCCCCGCCCGGCCGTCGTACGGGGCCGCCGTACCGGGTCGTTCGCCCCCGACCGGCGTCCCGGGTCGGTGCCCGGGGGCGCCGACCCGGCCGCGTCAGGTGGCCGGGCCGATACCGAAGGGGCTCACGACGTAGGCGCACTCGGTGTAGGTGTAGCCGGGCTCGATACGGGCCGTGGCCGCGCCGGCGTCGTTGCCGGTGCCCTTGGACTTGTGCAGGAAGTAGGTGGTGCCGACCGGCAGGGTCAGGGTGCGCTGCGGATAGCTTCGGCCGCTCTCGCACGCCTTGCCGCGCGCCTGCTCACGGCTGGCGTACGTGGTGCAGCCGGCGCACGCGGCGAGGTCGAACTTGCCGGTGACCGGGCCGGTGTAGAGGATCTCGACCGCGTTGGGGCTGTCGTTCTTGACCGTGACGGTCACGCTGCCGCCGCTGTCCGTCGTGGGCCGCCGCTTGCCCGCGGCGGGCAGCTTCTTGGCGACCTCCGCGGCGATGACGACTTTCTGGGCCAGCGGCCGGTTCCGGTCGTCGGGGTAGGTGCGGGCGAAGCCGTTCATCGTGGTGATGGCCTGAGCGAACTGGCCGTCGTCGTACTGGTCGAGACCACACGCGTACGTGCCCGCGCGCACGTGCCCGCCCGCTGTGCCGACGTCCCTGGTCAGCGCGGCCGACGCGGCGCCACCCGCCTTGGCCAGCGTGGCGGCCTGGGTGCGGAGCACGCGCAGCCGGTCGGTCGCGGCGCACGGCGCGGGCCCCTTGACCCCGTCCCCCGCCGTGCTGATCGCGGCGCTCACCGCCGGCTCCACCCTGGCCGCCTGCGCGGAGTCGGGGAAGTCGGCGAGCAGGGTGCCCAGGTGCTGGTCCTTGCCGTCGCCGGCCGAGCCCGCCGTGCCGAGCCCGCCCACCCCGCACTCGTACAGCGAGGTCGCCAGCCGGCCGTCGGGCCAGTTCACCAGCTTTCCGAGATGCTTCTCGTCGATGCGCTTCGGCACCGTGCGCAGGAACGTGAGGGGCGTGATGGCCGCGCAGTAGTCCTTGTCGCCGTACGTCGCCCCCACGCTCTCGTAGTACGTCCTCATCCGCTCCGGCACCCGCTTCGCGGCCCGCGAGCCGGGGTGGTCGTCGGCGAGGGCGGCGTAGCCGTCCAGGGCCCGCCGGTAGTCGGCCTCGGCCGCGTCGAACGGCTGCCCGGACCGCGCGCTCACCAGCTCGTCGACCTCCGCGAGGCGATCCAGCAGCATCTCCTCGGTGGCCTCGTCGCGCGCGCTGTCGTACGCGAGGTAGCCGCCGCCCGGCGCGGCCAGCAACGCCACCCCGAGCACCACGGCCACCGCGGCGCGCGGCGGCCACACCAGCGGCCGGCGCAGCCCGACGTAGGCGCCGTGCGCCGCGGCCCCCACCAGCAGGACCAGGTATCCGGCGACGACACCGCCGGCCACCCCGTCCGGCTCGGCGGGCAGGGCGACGACCAGCAGGCCGGCCGTGGCCAGCCAGCACAGGGCCACCGCCCACCACAGGCGCGTCAGGGCGTAGCCCACGCCGAGCCCGCTGAGGTTGAGCAGCCCCACGGCCACGGCCCGCGCCGGAACGGGCGGCCCGGCCGGCGCCGGCGGCGCGCCGTGCGGCATCGGCGGCAGCGCGCCCAGTCGCAGCGTGGGCGGCGACACGCCCCCCTCCGGCGCCGCGACGGGCGCGGGCGCCACCGCGTCGGAGGGCGGCTCCGCCGCCGAGAGCGACACCGTGTCGGAGGGCGCGGGCGGGTACGCGGCGTGCGGGCCGACGGGCCCGGCCGCCTCGGGCGCGGCCCCGGGCGAACCGGCGCTCGGCGGCACCCCATCCGGCGAGCCCAGCGCACCCGCGTCGGGCGGCGGGGGCGCGGCGGCCCCGGCCGGCGGGGTCGCGGGCTGCCCCGGTGGGACGGCGGGTCGGCCCGGCGTCGCCCCGTACGCGGGCGGCGGGGGCGGCGGGGTGTCGTACGGGTGGGGCGGCGGGGCGGGGCCGAAGCCGGGCGGGGGCGGCGGCGGGGTGGGAGGCGGCGGCTCCCCGGCGCCCCCGCCCTCGCCTCTACCGGTCGCGTCCCGCTCGTCCCACACCATGGCGCTCCCCCCACGACGTCGCTGCCGTTCGTATCCCCGGCCGGCCCCGCCCGACCGCGCACGCGGCCACGACACCGACCCCCGAACCGGGCCCGGTCCGGGCCCCAGCCACCCCGCTCCCCAGCCGGACGGGCGGCGCGTACGACCCTACGGGGTGGGCGGTCGGACGGACAGCCGATGGGGGCATCAACTCGCTCTGCGGCGCTTGCACTTGGCCGAAGAGCGCAAGACATGCGGTGGTCTGCACCGGGCGATCCGGCGGCCCTGGCGCCCAGCCTCCGTGCGGGTCGACGCCCGCACCCCGCGAATTCGGCCAACTACCCACGATTCACCCCCTCTTGGACGCGAGCGAGCGCTAGCGTGAGGGGTCGCGAAACAACGGGGCCACGCGGGCGCCCGCATCCGGGCCAGGCGGGTCCGTACGTCCGTCACCAGCGGAACAGAGGTGCGCGTGGGGGCGCGCCGCGACCAGTCACGCCCCTACGCGCGCGGCGGGAACCAGCGCGACCCGTCCGGGCCCGGGCCCCGTACGGCCGCGCCTGGACGCGCCTGCCGCCGAGGGAAGCCGACCCGGGGTGCGCCGCGCCGACTTCCCTCGACGCCATCGCGCCACGGTGAACGAGGCGGCCGGCGGCCGAGCGGGAGCTCCGCGACATCTGCGGGGACGAGGGGGAGTCATGGCACGACAGCACGACGAGCAGGTGGCCAGAGTGCGGCCGAGCGGTCTGAGGAAGGGCGCGGTCATCGCGCAGTCGCTGGACAACCAGTGGGTCAACGCGGAACTAACCCGGGAGATGGTCGCCCGCGGCCGGTCGCTGAGCGAAGTCGACGACCTACGCGGCAAGGAGGTGCGGGCCGAGTACTTCCGGAGCCTCATCAACACCCGGCAGGTCGTGGCCAACCGCACCTATTTCTATAACAACACCGCCGTCAGCCGCGATTACTTGTACGACGACGACGCCCGCCGGGCCCACCAGAAACTCCTGGCCGACGGGTCCCTGGTCCCCTTCCTCCTACACGAACGGGAGCCGACCGACCGGCCGGCCAACGTCGACCTGGACGAGACAGCCTTCACCGCCTGGCAGGAGACCACGGCGACGCTGCCCGCCACGGCCCGCATGACCTGCCTGCGAATGTCCTGGGACGACGAGCAGAACCGGCTGGACACCCGGAACGCCCTCTTCCTCCCCTTCGCTGCCCGGGTGCAGGCTCTGACGGCCAAGGATCTCCCGCTGCTGGCCCAGCAGCTCGGCGTGCCGGCCGAGCGGCTGCCCGCCTTCGCCCACCGCATCGGCCAGGTCGTGGACCACAGCAACCAGCTCAGCGTCGAGGGGCGCCCGGTCACCCGCAACGTCCTGTACGAGCAATTCGTCTCGGTACCGGGCCGGCCGGTGTCGGAAGGCCGGTACGACCGAGACAAGCCGTTCGCTGGGGAGATCAAGCAACTGCTCGACCTGATCTACAACGTCAACCTCGCCGACGCCCTGAACATGTATCCGCTGACGCCGGGCGGCAGCTTGCAACGCCTCGCGCTCCAGGAGTGGCGTGACCTGCGGGGTGCCGCCTCCTCCTCGGGGGCGGGCCGGGTCGTCGAGGACCCGGACGAACTCTCCGAACTGCTGCGCTTTCTCCGGCGGCAGGCGTTCAGCACGGTGCAGGACGGCCTCACGCCGGCCGAGCTCGACACCCTCGAACTCAGCGACATCGCCACCCTGCGGGAGACCGGCGCGTGGAACGCCTACGTCACCGCGTTCGACGGCCTCCTCGCGGACCCGGCCACCTTCAACGACCGCGTGGGACTCGTCTTCGACCGTTACGTCGCGCTCAACCGGAAGATCGTCCACCTGGCGGCGGCCCGGCGCGGCGCCCGCTCCACACCCTGGGCCCCGGTGGTCGAGCTGGTCGTCAACGTCGGGGGTTCGGTCGTCACAGCCGTCACTGGCGACGAGACCTGGTCGCTGACCGGCGCGCTGGGCGCCAACGCGCTCGATGTATACGGCGGTTCCGTGCGGCTGGTCCTGCGCAACCGGGTCGCCGGGCACCGCGAGCAGAGGTTCGCGCGCGAGATCGCTGCCGTACGACTGGAGACTCTGGCCGCGTGGGAGCGTTTCCAGAGCCTGGTGGAACGGCTCCCCGACTACCGCGAGGTCGCCCCGAATCCGGGTGCCAGCGGCTCCACCACCATGCGGGACGACCTGGAGTACTGACGGCTCGGGGCCGCCTCGGGCAACGCGGGGGCCGGGTACCGGTGTGGCGAGGCGCGGGCCGTCGCGCGCCCGGCCACACGGGGTGGGCTGAAGCCCAGACGGCAGGCGCCCGCGCGACGGATACTAGGGGCGGAACGCCGTCCGCCACGAAAGGCACCATGAACCGCTACGACCAGCTGCGCGCCGAGCGCCCCGACCTGTTCGTCAACAGCCCGGACGGCATCGACCTACTGTTGACCCCCGAGGCCGTCGAGGCCGCCCGGCGGGGCGCCGGAGCCGCCCCCGACGAGCCGGTCGGTGTGGTCTACGAGGACGCCTACGTCACCGCCGTACGCGACGCGGTGCGCTTCCCCGACGGCTCGCACGGCCTCTACCTGCGGATACTCCCCCGCGCGGCGGGCCCCGGTGTGGTTATCCTGCCGCTCACCCCCGCCGGGCGCGTCGTCCTCGTCGAGCATTACCGGCACGCCACTCGGGCCTGGCACTGGGAGGCCCCGCGCGGCATGGGCGAGGCCGACTCGACGGGCGCCGAGAACGCCGCGCGCGAACTGCGCGAGGAGATCGGCGCCCGGGCGACCGAGCTGGTCCCACTCGGCGACCTCCACCCCGACACTGGGCTGCTCGGGAGCCGTGTCGAACTCTTCGCCGCTCGCCTCCCCCACCCCGCACCCGTCGCTTTCCCACCGTCCGGGGAGACGACGAGCCGCGAGCGCGCTCACGAGCAGGGCAACCAGCACGAGGAGCGGAACGGAGCGGAGCGTGATGTCGGGCCCCGGGAGGAGGGCACCGCGGACATCCGCGCGTACGGCGGCCAGCCGTACGCCGGCACGTGGGACATCGCCGAGGGCATCCGGCGCATGGTGACCGTCTCGTACGCCGCGCTGGGGGAGATGATCGCCGTCGGCGCCGTCACTGACGCGTTCACCATCGCCGCCTACACCCGCGCCCGTCTGACCGGACTCCTCGACACCCCCGCGCCGGCCGCTGCCGACTGACGGCTCGACGCGTACGGAGGCGTCCGGGGCCGCGAGGGGGCGATGACGAGGAGGGCGGCCGACGGCTCCGACACGCCGGTGCGCACACGCGTCAACAGGAGCCCGCGACCCGGCGGGAGGCCCGGCCGCCCGGCCTCCCCCGCGTCCACACGTCCCTGAAGAGCGCGTGAACGATCGCACTAGTCACTCGTTCGGCCCACCCCTGTGGATAGACTCACGCGAGCTCACAGAAGACGCAGGGGAGGCGGACGGTATGGCTCAGGCGAGGAAGATCGCGACCTACATACTCGTCGTCTTCGTGCTGTACACCATCATCAACTCCCCGGCTCGGGCCGCCGAGCTCGTCCAGATAGGCTTCGAGGGCATCTCGGACGCGGCCAAGGGCATCGGCGACTTCATGACCGAGCTGGTCAAGTGACCGGTGGGGCGCCGGTCCGGCCGCCCGCCGGACCGCCCCCGTCACCCGTGTCACCGTCACCCCCGGCATCTGCGCGAAGGGCAGCCCCGTGATCCGTCATCTGGTCCTTTTCAAGCTGAACGAGGGCGTCTCGCGCGACGAGGAGCGCGTGATCGCCGCCGCGAAGGCGCTCCAGGAGCTGGACGGGGTCGTCCCCGAGTTGACGTTCTGGGAGAGCGCCTGGAACATCACCGACCGTCCCATCGCGTACGACTACGCCGTCAACTCGGCCGTCGCCGACCGGGACGCGCTCACCCGCTACCTCGAACACCCGGCCCACCAGGCCGCCGCCGCCCGGTGGCGGGAGTTCGCCACCTGGGTGATCGCCGACTACGAGTTCTGACCCGCTCCACGCACCACACCGACAGCCCCTCGCCACGCGGCGGGGGGCTGTCGGCCGTACGGGGCACCAGGATCGGGCCGGCCACGGCCACCTACGCGCGTCAACTCGCCCGTCAACTGTCCCATCAACACGGAGCTATGCGGTGCTTGCACACAGCGGACATGTCTTGTGATGCTATGACCGCTTTTGCCGGATGCTTGGAGTGGGACGACCTGAAGGGTGGCGTGACCGTGACGGCCCGTACTGCACCCAAAGCCCCATCCCAGGGCGGCACCGGCGAGCGCGCGGAACGGGCCGATCGCGCGGCGGACCCGAACCCCGCCGCCCCCGACACCGCCGACCCGGCCCCCGCACCCCCGCCCCAGCACCCCGACGCCGCCCCGCCCGACGCCCCCACGGCCGCCCGGACGCCCCCCGCGCCCCCCACCCCGACCCCGGAGCCCGAACCGAGCGCGGCGAGCACCCCGGACCCACCGGACAGCGCGGACCCGGCGTACGCGGACGCCCCGAGGGAGCCGGCGGGTCCGGAGCACGCCCACGGCGCGGCACGGCCACCGACCACGACCGGCCCGGCGCGCCAGGCGGGCCCGGTGGACGCCGACCAGGGGCCGGGCACCGGCGAGACCGGGGCCGGCGCCGTCCACCCCCCACGGGACGGCACGGGGCCCACCCGGGGTGACCCCCAGGCCCTCCCGGGCGCCAGCACGCCGCGCCGCGCCGAAACGATCCGGCCCCCCGCCGAGCCCCCACCCCCGACCACCGAACCCCACGCGGCGCCCATCAGCCCGCCCGCGCCCGCACCCGCGCCGGACGGCGGCGCCGGGGGCAGCGATCCGGAGGCCGGTGGCGAAACCGGGGTCACCGCGCGCGAGCGGCGCAGCGCGGACGCGCGGGCGCTGACGCAGGTGCTGTTCGGCGAGCTGTCCGGGCTGGAGCCGGGGAGCACCGAGCACACCCGGGTACGGACCGCGCTGATCGAGGCGAACCTGCCGCTCGTGCGCTACGCGGCGGCCCGCTTTCGCAGCCGCAACGAACCGATAGAGGACGTCATCCAGGTCGGCACCATCGGGCTGATCAACGCCATCGACCGCTTCGACCCCCACCGCGGCGTGCAGTTCCCGACGTTCGCCATGCCCACGGTCGTCGGCGAGATCAAACGTTACTTCCGGGACAACGTACGCACCGTCCACGTGCCGCGCCGGCTGCACGAGCTGTGGGTGCAAGTCAGCGGCGCGACCGAGGACCTGACGGTGCTGCACGGCCGCTCCCCGACGACGGCGGAGATCGCCGAGCGGCTGGGCATCGGCGAGGACGAGGTACTCGCGTGCATCGAGGCCGGCCGCTCGTACCACGCGACGTCCCTGGAGGCCGCGCAGGAGGGTGACGGGCTGCCCGGCCTCCTCGACCGCCTCGGCTACGAGGACCCCGCCCTGGCCGGGGTCGAACACCGCGACCTCGTACGCCATCTGCTCGTCCAGCTCCCGGAGCGCGAACAGCGCATTCTGCTCCTGCGCTACTACAGCAACCTCACCCAGTCGCAGATCAGCGCCGAGCTCGGCGTTTCCCAGATGCACGTCTCGCGGCTGCTGTCACGCAGCTTTGCTCGGCTACGTTCCGCAAATCGGATCGAGTCTTAACTCGCCAAGGGGACCCCACGATCGGCCCGCAGGCAGTAATGTCGACATGGCGCTACAGCGTGTTGCCGACATGTGACATTCTGCAGAAACGGTGTTTGACGCGACCGCTCTTCCGGTATTCAGGGGGAGGTTGCGCCTTCACCCGAGAGCGCTACCGCGACCGTCCGCGACCTCAAAGGGGGTGGCATGTCCGTAGATTTGGGCAGCTCGAAGGTGCTCACCACTGACGCATCACGCGTGCTCGACGACGGCGACGCCATCGACACTCGCACCCTCTCCCGCTCCCTGTTCCTGCGGCTCGCCGCGCTCGACCAGGACAGCGCGGAGCGCACGTACGTACGTGACACCCTGATCGAGCTGAACCTCCCCCTGGTCCGGTACGCCGCGGCGCGCTTTCGCAGCCGCAACGAGCCGATGGAGGACATCGTCCAGGTCGGCACCATCGGCCTGATCAAGGCGATCGACCGGTTCGACTGCGAACGCGGCGTGGAGTTCCCCACGTTCGCGATGCCCACGGTCGTCGGCGAGATCAAGCGGTTCTTCCGTGACACCAGTTGGTCGGTGCGCGTCCCGCGCCGCCTCCAGGAGCTGCGACTGGCCCTCACCAAGGCCAGCGACGAGCTGTCGCAGAAGCTCGACCGCTCGCCCACCGTCCCCGAACTCGCCACGTGCCTCGGCGTCTCCGAGGAGGACGTGGTCGACGGCCTCGCCGTCGGCAACGCGTACACCGCCAGCTCCCTCGACTCGCCCTCCCCCGAGGACGACGGCTCGGACGGCTCGCTGGCCGACCGGCTGGGGTACGAGGACAGCGCGCTGGAGGGCGTGGAGTACCGCGAGTCGCTCAAGCCGCTCCTCGCGCAACTGCCGCCGCGCGAGCGTCAGATCATCATGCTCCGCTTCTTCGGCAACATGACGCAGTCGCAAATCGGCGAAGAGGTGGGCATCTCCCAGATGCACGTCTCCCGGCTGCTGACGCGCACGCTCGCGCAGCTCCGCGAGGGCCTCATCGCCGACTGACCCCGGCTCGCACCCCGCCCCACCGACCCCACCCGCCCGGACATCACCCGGGCCCGGGAGGGGGCGGCCGGGGCGGGGCGGACGCGCGGGGCGTTGTCAGTGGCCCGGTGCATGATCGGCGCGTCAGTTCTCCTCCGGCGACGGGCTCATCATGGCGATCACCAACCAGCGGGTAGTTCAGTACGCGTTTCTGTCCGAGATGTACGCGGACCCGTACTTCCCCCCGCACGTCGTCGACAAGGGCGTGGCCGTGTTGCGGCGGCTCTGCGAGCGGATCGAGGCCGAGCGGCCGGCCGACCTGCCGGCGCTGCACGCACTCACGCACCCGGCGACGGAGGAGTTCAACGCGCTGGAGGAGGACTTCGAGGAAGCCGGCAGCGAGATCGAGACGGCCGCGCGCGACGCGATAGCCGAGGACTTCTGGTTCATCGCGACGGCGTACGGCTTCGCCGACGTGGACGTGGAGGAGCTGATCGCGCCCCGGGACTGGTGAGCCGACACCGGAACGCCGGCCGCCGGTAGCCGCCCCTCCGCCGAAGCGCGGCCCCGCGCGACCCGCCCCCACGCCCGCCGCCCGCTCCGCCCCACTTCGCCCGGAGAAACGGTCCGGCAGCCCGTCGAGGAGCCGCGCGCGGGGCGCGGGCGGTGGCGGGCTGCCGGAGGGGGCGTACGGGGCGGTCGAGCGCGGTGGATCAGGCGAGGGCGAGCCAGGCGACCGCGGCGACGACCGCCACCGCGACGACCACGCCGATGATCACGCCGAGGCGTGGGCCGGACGAGGTGGGCCCGGCGGCGGGCTGAGGCCGCTGCTGGGTGCCGTCGTCGACGAAGGCGCGGAACATCTGGGTGCTGCCAGCCGGGTCGTGGTTGCCCTCGGGGCCAGGGTTGTTCGCCATGGGGCCAGACCCTAGCGAACCCGCGGAATCGCGCACACCCCCGGGGTTTCCAGGGGGTTTGACGGGCCCTTTCCCGACTTGACCGGAGGCCGGCACAGCCTTTGTCGGGTGTTTACTCCGCGACCCCCGATTTCATTTGCCTGTAGCAACTAACTTCCTTATGGTTGCCTTAAGCAACTTGATCACCGGACCCGACGAGCTCGCCGCCAGCGACCGTCCACCGGGCCGTCGAGCCGAAGGGCGCTACCGGGGGCCGGTGGCCACGCCCGGGCCCGGCAGCACCCGCCCCGGGTCGGCCGTGGCGGACCCACTCACCGACCCGAGCCCACCGGGGCCGGGGCGGGCCGTGCCGGGCCCGCTCCCCACGGGGCGCCAGCCGTACCGTCCGGGCGGTACGGGGCGGGGCGTCCACCCGGTCGGGCGAACGCCACGACCACGGCCGCGGCCACCGTGGCCACGCGACACCAGGACAACCGGACATCCGCCCCCGGGCCGGGGCCGGCCGCCGCCGCGCGAGACGGCGTGGGGAGGGGCCGCGCCGGCCCGGTCCCGCGCCGCCGCCCCGGGCGCGACGGACGGCGTACGCCGGGGCCCACGGGCCGCCCCGGGGCCCACGGGCCGCGCGGCGGCCAGGGCACGAGACCACCATGTGACGGAAGGAGCACCGATGGCGACGCGGGAGCAGTACCGCGAGTTGGCCCGACAGCTGTCGGCCACCGCGGCCATCCAGCGCGACCTCGGCCGCGCCCTGCCCGCGGACTGCCCGCCGGCGTCGGCCATCGTGCTGATGGTCCTGAACCGGCACGGCGAGATGCGCATGAGCAAACTCGCCGAGCTGCTGTCCATCGACATGTCCGTGACCAGCCGGCACGCGGCGCACGTCGCCGACCGTGGCTGGATCGACCGGCAGCCCGACCCGCAGGACAAGCGCTCGCGGCTGTTGCGGATCAACGAGCGCGGCAGGGCCCTGCTGGACGAGGTGGCCGACCGGTACACCGAGGTCCTCGCGCAGTACCTGAGCGACTGGTCGGACGCGGACCTGGGGCAGCTGAACGCGCTGCTCGCGCGGTTGCGGGGCAGCTTCGGCGACTGCCGGGCCCGCCCCGCGCCGGCCACGGCCGCCACCCCACGCGCCCCCGGGCCCCCGGACCCGCACCCCGACCCGGGCCCGGCCGCCCGGCCGGCTCCCGCCCGCGCGCCGGAGGCCGCCGCGTCGGCCCCGGCGCAGCCGCCCCCGTCGGCGGACCACGACATCACCCGTACACCCGCGAAGCGATAGGCGAGAAGGAACTCAATGGCAACGACCACACCACCCGGTGTGCGAGGAGACGCGGAGCCCTCCGTGGGTGCGAAGCACGCCGCCGGCGCTTCCCACGCCTCCCCCGCTGAGCCCATGACCCACCGGCAGATCATGGAGGCGCTGTCCGGGCTGCTGCTCGGCATGTTCGTCGCGATCCTGTCGTCCACGATCGTCACCAACGCGCTGCCGCAGATCATCAGCGATCTGGGCGGCAGCCAGAGCTCGTACACCTGGGTCGTCACCGCGGCGCTGCTCGCGATGACCGCCTCCACCCCGCTGTGGGGCAAGCTCGCCGACCTGTTCAGCAAGAAGCTGCTGGTCCAGCTGTCCCTGGTGATCTACATGGCCGGGTCGGTGGTGGCCGGCCTGTCGCAGAACACGTCCATGCTGATCGCGTGCCGTGTCGTCCAGGGCATCGGCGTGGGCGGGCTCACCGCGCTCGCGCAGATCGTGATGGCCGCGATGATCTCGCCGCGCGAGCGCGGCCGGTACAGCGGCTACCTCGGCGCGACCTTCGCGGTCGCCACCGTCGGCGGCCCGCTGCTGGGCGGCGTCATCACCGACACGAGCTGGCTCGGCTGGCGCTGGTGCTTCTACGTCGGCGTACCGTTCGCGATCGTCGCGCTGGTCGTGCTGCAGAAGACGCTGAGCCTGCCGGTGGTCAAGCGCGACGTGAAGGTGGACTGGGCCGGCGCGTTCTTCATCAGCGCCGCCGTGTCGCTGCTGCTGGTCTGGGTCACGCTGGCCGGGGACAACTACGACTGGGTGTCCTGGCAGAGCTACGTCATGGTCGGCGGATCGATCATGCTCGGGCTGGTCTTCGTGCTGATCGAGTCGCGGGCGGCGGAGCCGATCATCCCGCTGCGGCTCTTCCGCAACCCGACGATCACCCTGGCCTCGGTGGCCAGCCTCTTCGTCGGCATCGCGATGTTCGCCGGCACGGTCTTCTTCAGCCAGTACTTCCAGCTCGCGCGGGGCGAGTCGCCCACCATGTCCGGCGTCATGACCATACCGATGATCATGGGCCTGTTCGTGTCGTCGACCGTCTCGGGCCAGATCATCACCAAGAACGGCCGCTGGAAGGCGTGGCTGGTCAGCGGTGGTGTGCTGCTGACCGCCGGCATGGCGCTGCTGGGCTCGCTGCGGTACGACACCCCGTACTGGCACATGGCGGTCTACATGGTCCTGATGGGCCTGGGCATCGGCATGATGATGCAGAACCTGGTGCTGTGCACGCAGAACCAGGTCGCTCCGAGCGATCTGGGCGCCGCGAGCTCGGTCGTCACCTTCTTCCGTTCGCTGGGTGGCGCGGTCGGCGTCTCCGCGCTCGGCGCGGTCCTCGCGCACCGGGTCACGCAGTACTCCCGCGACGGCTTCCGCGAGCTGGCCGAGCAGGGTGGTCAGGTGCCGCCCAGCGGGGGCGGCGGGGGCGGCATCCCCAAGCTGGACGAGCTGCCGCCGCCGGTGCGCACCGTCATCGAGAGCGCGTACGGGCACGGCGTGGGCGACATCTTCCTGTACGCCGCGCCGGCCGCCCTGCTGGCCTTCCTGGTGACGCTGTTCATCAAGGAGGTCGCGCTCCAGACCAAGGTCGCCGGCCACGGCGCCGAGGCGGCCCAGCCCGCGCCGGCCGACGCGACCCCCGGCGACACGGCCCCGACCACGCTGGCCAAGACCCCAGTGGCCGAGCAGGCGAGCGACGGCGTCGAGGCCGACGCGGGCACCCGGGTGCTCGCGACGGTCGGCGCGGCCGGCGCGACGGCCGAGGACGCACCGGGCCCGGGCGGCCTCGCCGCTGGCGAGCCGGTGGCGCCGGGGCCCGACGAGACGGCGGTCGCGCTCGGCGCGGCCGGCGTGCCGCAGCCGGCGGCCGTGGCCGAGGACCGGCAGGCCGTCGCGCGGGCGGCGAGCGAGGGACGCGCGGCGGCGGGCGAGCACGGGGGTGAGCCCGCCGACGCGCTGGCGGCCGGCCACCCGAACGGACACCGGGGCCACCCCACCTCCGCCCTCGCGGTCGGCCAGGACGGCCCGGCCGACGGCGTACCGATCCACGGTCGGATACGCGGCGGCGACGGCACCGGAGTCCCCGGGGCCGCCGTCACCCTCATCTCCCAGGGCGGGCACCAGCTCGCCCGCGCGGTCGCCGGGCGCGACGGCGCGTACGCGCTGCGGGCGCCGGGCGCGGGCGCGTACGTACTCATCGCCGCAGCCGACGGGCACCAGCCGCACGCGGCCACCGTCGTCGTCGGGCAGCAGCCGCTCGCCCACGACGTGCCGCTGGCCGGCGTGAGCGGACTGACCGGCGCGGTACGCGGCGCGGCCGACGGGCTGCCGGTGGCGGCGGCCATGGTCGTGGTCGCCGACGCCAGCGGCGAGGTGCTGGCCAGCGGGGCGACCGGCCCGCAGGGCGAGTTCGCCTTCACCGAACTGGCCCCGGGCAGCTTCACGCTGGCGGTCAACGCGCTCGGCTACCGCCCCGCCGCGCTGCCGGTGGCCATCGGCGGCCAGGGCGCGACCCGGATCGAGGTCGAGCTGCGCTCGGGCGCCCGCGTGCAGGGCACCGTGCGGGCCGGCGCCGAGGGCAGGCCGCTGGCGGACGCGCGGGTCACGCTCGTCGACGCGGCCGGCCAGGTGGTGGCCGCGACCACCACGGGCGAGGACGGCGCGTACGCCTTCACCGACCTGGACGCCGGTGACTACACGGTCATCGCCAGCGGCTACCCGGCCGTGGCCAGCCCGCTGCCGGTGTTCGGGCCCGGCGTGGAGGGCCACGACGTCACCCTCGTCCACCCGGACGGGCCGGGCGACGGCGACCCGCGCGGTCGCTGACACAGCGCCGGCCCCGAGCGCCCGCTGAGCGAACGGGCCCCGTACCCACGGGGTCCGAAGCGGGCGCCCGGGGTCGGAACGGGGCCCGCGGTAGGCCCCGGGGCCCGGAGTGGGCCCAGGGTCGCGGCGGCGGCGAGCGCTCAGGCAGGGGACGGCCTGCTCGCCGTCGCCGCGACCGCACTCCGACCCGGGCGCGCCGGCGGGATGGCCGCCGGCCGCCCGCGACAACGATCGATCCGGCACCCGTGGCGGTGCCGCAACTCGGGAGCGGGAACGGCATGACGACCATGGGAGCGGACCGGGACCGGCCGGACGCGGGCGAGGTCTCGGACCAGGGCGAGGGCACGGCCGGCGCGCCGCCACGGGCCGGGCACGGCCAGCCGGTCGGCGCCGGCGGGCCGGCCGACGGCGCGGGCGCCCGGGGCGGGCTGCGCGCCCGGGTGCGGACGCGGGACGGCTGGGCGCTCCGGCACGCCGTGCTGACCGTCACCGACATGACGGGCCGCCAGGTGGCGCGGGCCACGGCGGACGAGGAGGGCGCGGTGCGCACGGGCGAGCCGCTGCCGCCCGGCCCGTACACGGTGGTCGCCACCGCCGCCGGGTACGCGCCGGCCGCCGCCACCGCCCTGGTCACGGCCACCGGGCAGGCCGAGGTCGGCACGCTCGTCCTGGCCCGGCAGGGCGGGGTCGAGCTGCCACCGCCGGGCACCTGGTCGCTCGACCCGGTGCACTCGTCGGTCACGGCCGTCGCCCAGCACCTGGGCATCTCCAGCATCCGGGGCCGCTTCCTGGGCTTCGCCGGGCGGGTGGAGATAGCGGAGGACCTGGCGGCCTCGCGCGTGTCGGCCGTCATCGAGGCGGCCAGCATCGACAGCGGGAACGACATGCGTGACGGACATCTGCGCTCGGCGGACTTCCTCGACGTGGAGCACTTCCCCCGCATCACCTACGCCAGCACGGGGCTCACGCCGGTGGGCTCCGACCGGTGGACGGTGCACGGCGAACTGACGATGCGCGGCGTGGCGCGCGAGGTGGACCTCGACCTGACGTACCTGGGCACCGGTCAGGACCCGTGGGGCGGGGTGCGCGCCGCGTACCGGGCCACGGCCGAACTGCGCCGCGAGGACTTCGCGATGCACTACAACCAGGTGGTCGCGGCGGGCATCGCCGCCATCGGCACCACGCTGCGGGTCGAGCTCGACATCCAGACCGTCCAGGGCGACCTGCCCCAGCAGCCGGCGTAGCCGCCCCGGCGCGGGCGCCGGTCGCCGCGCCCGCGCCCGGCGCCACCACCCGCGCCCGGCGCCACCACCCGCGCCCCGGAAGCCCGGCCCCGGTGGCGCCCGGCCCGGGGCGCTACGCGTGGGGCGTCGCGTCGGCCGGGTGGCCGGCCCGTTCGCGCATGACCTCCAGGCCCGCGATCACCATCTCCAGCCCGAAGGCGAAGTCACGCTCGCGCATCTCCTGGACGGTGGCGCCGCCCCGGGCGCGCATGATGCGGCTGGCGTTGCCGAAGGACTCCTCCAGTTCGGGGTTGGCCTCGATGGTGTGCATGACGTGGGAGAAGTAGTCGTCCTGGCTGATGCCCGACTCCCGGCAGCGCAGCGCGAAGCGGCCCTCGATCGTGCCGAAGCCGTACACGAACTGGAAGACCACGCTCAGCGCGCCCGTCATGCCCTCGTCGGGCACCCCGCTGCGCCGGATCACCCGCTGCGCGGCGTCGGCGAAGGCGCGGGCGTTCGGGCCGATGTTGAGGTACTCGCCGACCAGCTGCGAGACCCACGGGTGCTGGACGAGGAGTTGCCGGTACGCGGCGGCGAGTTGGCGCAGTTGGACGCGCCAGTCCTGGGGGCGGCCGGTCTCGTCCACCGCGTCCGGCCGCGGGAGCCGCATCTCGGCGTTGACCTCGTCGAGGGCGAGTTCGAGCAGGTCGTTCTTGGTGGCCACGTACCAGTAGACGGACATGGCGGTGACCCCGAGTTCGGCCGCGAGTCGGCGCATGGAGAACCGCGCCATGCCCTCGGTGTCCAGCAGGCGCACCGTCGCCGCGATGATCTTCGCCCGGTCCAGGCCCGCGGGCTGCTCGGCCTTCCGCTTGCCGCTGGGCGGACCGGCCAACCACACGCTGGGCCGTGGCCTGCTCGTGCCGCTGCCGGTCGCCATCCGCGCTCCTCCGTCGATCCCCCGCCCGGTGTCCGTACCCGATGCTATGCCGCACGAGCTGCCGCGTCGGCCTCGCGTCCGGGCGCCGCCAGGCGTTCCGCTCGCCACAGCAGCAGCGCCGCCAGCACCCCGCCGAGCAGCACGGCGCCGGCCCCGACGAGTTCGCTGGCCTCGATGCCGCTGGCGAACGCGTCGTGCACGGCGGCCCGGTCGGACTCCGTACGCACCCGCTCCAGCGCGGTGGGCAGCGACCCGGCGCCGGCCGCGACGGCGGGCACCAGCGCGGCGAAGCGGGAGCCCAGCACCGCGCCCAGGATGGCGACCCCCAGCCCGTTGCCGAACTCGGTCAGCGTGCCGTTGACGCCCGCCCCGACGCCCGCCTTGGCCGGCGGGATGGCCGACATGATCGCGTTCGCCATGGCCGGCATCGACACCGCCATCCCCGAGCCCATCAGCACCAGGCCCGCGAAGACGCCGCCGTAGCCGTCGCGGCCCACCAGCCCGACGACCGCGAGGCCGCCGGCGATCATCCCCATCCCGCCCAGGATGGTGACCGGCGTGCCCAGCCGCGTCAGCAGCCGGGCGCCGACGCCGCCCAGGTTGAGTACGACGATCATCAGGGCCAGCGGCGCGGTGCGCAGACCGGCGGCCAACGGTTCGTACCCGAGGACGAGTTGCAGGTGCTGGGTCAGCAGGAACAGCGAGCCGCCCATGCCGAAGGCGACCAGGATGCCGCCGGTGACGGCCCCGACGAAGCGCCGGTTCTCGAAGAAGCTGAGGTCCAGCATCGGGTACGGGACGCGCCACTCCCAGGCGGCGAAGGCCGCCAGCGCCAGCAGCCCGACGGCCGCCGCGACCAGCACCCGGGCGGAGAGCCAGCCGTGCTCGGGCCCGGAGATGATCGCGAAGACGACGCCGGTCATGCCGATGGTGGACAGCAGCGCACCCAGCAGGTCGGGGCGCTCCGCGCCGCCGCTGCGGGACTCGGGCACCAGCCGCACCACGGCGACCACGCCGAGCAGCGCCACCGGCACGTTGATCAGGAAGATCGCGCCCCACCAGAAGTGGTCGAGGATCGAGCCGCCGATCAGCGGCCCGGCCGCGAAGCCCAGCGAACTGACCGCGCCCCACAGCCCGATGGCCTTGGTCCGCTCGTCCTCGGCGAAGACCTGCACGACGACGGCGAGGGTGGTCGTCATCAGCAACGCCCCGCCCACGCCCATGCCGGCGCGGGCCGCGATCAACTGCCCCGGACTCTGCGCGTACGCGGCGGCCACCGAGCCGATACCGAACACCACCAGCCCGGTGACCAGCATCTTCTTACGCCCGTACCGGTCGGCCGCACTGCCGGCGGTAAGTAGCAGCCCGGACTGGGCCAGCGCGTAGGCGTTGATCATCCACTGCACGTCGGCGGTGCTCGCGCCCATCTCGCGGGTGAGCGAGGGCACGGCGACGGTGAGGACCGTGTTGTCGAGCAACACGGTGAGCTGGGCCAGGCAGATGACGGCGAGGATCAGCCAGCGCCGGGGGTGCCGGGCGGGCGCGCCGCCCTCCTCCGGCGCGGGCGTGGCGGGCGGGCCGGGCGGACCGGCCTCGGGCGCGGGGGCCGCCTTGGACGTGGGGACCGCCGGGGGTGGCTCGGCCTCGGACGCGGAGGCGGTGGCGTGAGCCGGGTCGGGGGGCTCGGCCTCGGGGTCGGGGGGCGCCGCCGCGTGCCGGGCCGGGCCGGCGGGAGCGGGGACGCCGCCGGCGCGCGGTGCCGGATCGGGCAGCGGCGGGCGACCGACGGCCGGCGGGGCCGACGCGCGGTCGGGGGCCGACGAGGGGCGGTCGGGCGAGCGGTGTCGGTCGGGAGAAGGGGGAACGGCGGCCACGGGCAGCTCCTTGTACGTCGTCGCGCGACAGCGTCGCGCGTCGACGTACACCGTATAAGCGACTCCTCTACGCCGTACAGGGCGACGTGCGGCCGGATGGGCCGCCGCCTTTCGCCACGTCAGCCCGGACCGACCCCGGCCGACCCGCCGCCGGCCGGGGCCGGTCCGGGCGCCCGGGGTGTGCGGGCCGCGCGCCTCACGCCGCCTGGAAGGAGCGCTTGGCCAGGCCGATCGCGTAGCCGTCGATGGCCGTCTCGGGCGGCGCGCTCGGGTCGGTGGCGGCGCCGAGGGTGACGAACAGGGGCGTGAAGTGCTCCACCGTCGGGTGCGCGTAGGGCATGCCGGGCGCGCGCGAACGGAAGGCGGCCAGCTCGTCGACGTCGCCGCGCGCGAGCGCCTCCTTGGCCCACAGGTCGAACTCGGCCGACCAGCCCGGGACCTGGTCGGGCCGGGACCAGTCGAGGAAGGGCAGGCCGTGCGTCATGTACCCGGACCCGATCACCAGGACGCCGGCCTCGCGCAGCGGCCTGAGCCGGCGGCCGAGGTCCAGCAGGCGGTCGGGGTCGTGGGTGGGCATGCTCAGCTGGAGGACCGGGATGTCCGCCCGCGGATACATGATCTTCAGCGGCACCCACGCGCCGTGGTCCAGGCCCCGGGAGCGGTGTTCGTGCAGCGGTTCGCTGTCCGGCATGAGCGTGGCGATCCGCGCGGCCAGGTCGACGGCGACGGGGGTGTCGTACCGCATCCGCTGGTACATCGGGTCGAAGCCGCCGAAGTCGTAGACCAGCTCGCGCGGCGCGGTGCTGCTGAGCGCGAGCGGCGCCGACTCCCAGTGCGCCGAGACGATCAGGATCGCCTTCGGCTTGGGCAACGACCGCGCCCAGGTGTGCAACTCGGTCATCCAGTCGGTCATCTCGAACAGCATCGGCGCGCCGTGGCTGAGATACAGGCTCGGCAGCGCCCCGTCCGCCGCGCTCCACTCCCGGTGCGCGCCGGCGCGCTCGGCCGCCTCGGCCCGGCGCAGGTGCGCGGCGAACGGGTGCTGGTCCGGTATCCGGCCGTCGGCGACGGCGGTGGTGCTCAACGCTTCGCGCGTCATGGCGACTCCTGGGGGTGCGTGACCGGGGCGGGCCGGGGCGTCGGCCGGGGCGGCGCTGCCGACCCGTCGCCGCGCGGAGCGGCGGCCCACCTCGTGGCGCCGGCCGTGCTGGCGTGCCTCACCACGGGAGGCCACGCCCACGCACCCGCGCCATTGATTGCGGATTCAACAAAGACGTTAACACTCAAAGGTTGTCGCGACAATCAAATGGGGGAGAGGATGGGGCCATGAACGACGTCCGCTGGCTCGACGACCGGGAGCGCGCCGCCTGGGTGCGCCTGGCGTCCGTGCTCGAACTGCTGCCGGGGGTCCTCGACTCCCAGCTCCGGCGCGACGCGGGGCTCACCCACTTCGAGTACTACTGCCTCGCGATGCTCTCCGAGGCGCCGGAGGCCACCCTGCGGATGACGGCCCTCGCGGCGCAGACGAACGCGACGCTGCCGCGCCTGTCCCACGTCATCCGCCGGCTGGGGGAACGCGGCCTCGTCGCGCGCTTCCCCTGCCCACAGGACGCCAGGGCCACCAACGTCCGGCTGACCCCGGCCGGCCGGGAGGCCGTCCGGGACGCCGCGCCGGGCCACGTCGCCACCGTCCGCGAGCACGTGATCGACGCGCTCACCGCCGAGCAGGTCGACCAGCTCCACGAGATCGCCGCCGCGCTGCTGGGCCGCCTCGACCCCGACGCCAGGATGGCCGCGACCTACCGCCGCTACGACCCCGCCGAACCCCCCACCCCGCCCCCGGCCGAAGGGCCCTCGTCCGGCTGAGCCCCACCCGACCGAGGTTCCCCCACCCTCCTCCTCGCCGGGACAGGACGGACCGCTCCGGCCGCCCCCGGGGCGGCGCGAGCCAGCCCCGGGGGCGCGCGAACCAGCCCCGAGCGGCGCGTACGGGGGGGCAGCGGCACGTACGGGGACAGCGGCGCGAACCGGCTCACGCGGCGCGAACCGGTCCGCGCACGCCACGGCGTCCGCGCCACCGGGGCGGCGCGGACGCCGGATACGACACGTGGAGGCACCCCCCGGGGGGCGCGGCCTCAGCCCCGTGCGCGCGCCGCCGCTCCCACGGGCGGGCTCGCGGACCCGGCCACCGGCGCCACCGCGTCCGCCTCCTTGATCAGGTAGCCCATGCCACGGCGGGTGTGGATCATCCGGGGGCGGCCGGTGTCGATCTTGCGCCGCAGGTAGGAGATGTACAGCTCGACGACGTTGGGCCGGCCGCCGAAGTCGTAGCTCCACACCCGGTCCAGGATCTGCGCCTTGCTCAGCACGCGCCGGGGGTTGCGCATCAGGAAGCGCAACAGCTCGAACTCGGTGGCCGTGAGCCGGATCGACACGCCGGCGCGGGTGACCTCATGGCTGTCCTCGTTCAGCGTCAGGTCGCCGACGGTCAGCAGCGAGCCGGGCCGGGCGGCCGGCGCCACACCGCGCCGCAGCAGCCCGCGCAGCCCGGCGATGACCTCCTCGACGCCGAACGGCTTGGCGAGATACGCGTCGCTGCCCGCCGTCAGCCCCGCGACCCGCTCCTGCTCGGGCTGCCCGGCGGTCAGGAACAGCACGGGCACACCGGGCACCTCGCGGCGCAACCCGGCCAGCAGCGCGCGGGCGCGCGCGCCGGGCGGCGTCAGGTCCAGGACGGCGGCGTCGGGGCGGAAGGCGCGCGCCGCCCGCACGGCCTGGTCACCGCCGCCCGTCGTCCGCACCTCCCAGCGCTCGGAACGCAGCGCCATCGCCAGCAACTCGGCGAGCGGCGCCTCCTCTTCGACGACGAGGACCCGCACGGGAGTGCCGTCGGGTCGGGACAGCTCGGTGTGCCCGGTGGGCGAGGACGTGGCCATGGCGCAAGCGTGGGGCGGCAGCGTGAGAAGGACCTTGCGGCTTTCTGTGAATCACCTGAGAAACCCCTCCCGGAACCCCTCCGGGCCGCCCCCGAGAGGCCCGCCCGCACGCCACGGAACCCACTCCGGCCCGGCCACCCGGCCCCGCCGGCCCCTCACCCGCACCCGCACTCCCACCCGCGCCCAAACCCGCGCCCGCAGCAGCAGCCGCACCCGCACCCGCAGCCGCGCCAGGAACCGCCCGGCTGGCCGGAATACGCGTACGTCCGGGGCCGCTGTACCGGGCATGGCACTTCATGAACGTCTTGGCAGGGTCGGTGTGTGGGCGCTCGGGCTGCGCGTGGACGATCCGGCGCGCGCCGGCGAGGTGGGCGAGGCCGCCGCCGAGCTGGAGGAGCTGGGGTACGGGACGCTGTGGATCGGCGGCAGTCCCTCGGTCGACCACGCCGTCCCCCTGCTGAGCAGCACGAATCGCGTCACCGTGGGCACGAGCATCCTCAGCGTCTGGGACCACCCGGCCGCCGGTGTCGCCGCCCGCCACGCGGAGGTCAACGCGGCGTACGGGGGCCGCTTCCTGCTCGGCCTCGGCGTCAGCCACGACGAGATGGCGCACAAGGGCGACCATCCGCTGGCGAACCGCCCGTTCTCGGCCATGCGCGAGTACCTGACGGCGCTGGACACCGCCCCCGTCCCCGTCCCACGCGAGCAGCGCGCGCTGGCCGCGCTCGGCCCGAGGATGCTCGAACTCTCCCGCGATCGTGCCCTCGGCGCCCTGCCGTACCTGGCCACGCCCGAGCACGTCGCCACGGCCCGCGCCGCCCTCGGCCCCGACGCGGTGCTGGCCCCCGAGTTCAAGGTGGTGCTGGACGCCGACACCGAGCGGGCCCGCGCCACCGCCCGCGCCTACCTCACCTTCTACCTGGGGCTGGCCAACTACACCAACAACCTGGTGCGCCTCGGCTTCACCCAGGACGACTTCGTGGACGGCGGCAGCGACCGGCTGGTGGACGCCGTCTTCGCCATCGGCACGGCGGAGGCGGCCCGGCGGCGGGCCGACGAGTTCCGCGCGGCCGGCGCGGACCACCTCGCCGTGCAGGTGGTGGCCCCCGGCGAGAAGGGCCAGCTCGCGCCGCTCCCCCGCGCGCAGTGGCGCGCGCTGGCCGAGGCCCTGCCGCTGACCGACTGACACCCCGCCCCGGTTCGGACCCGCGCCCCCGGGTCGGCCCCGCCACTCCCGCCCGGCCCGCCTCCTCGCGTGCGGGCCCGCGTACGCGAGCGGGCCCGCGTACGCGGCGGGTGGGGGTACCAGCCGCGCGGGTCACGGTCGTCCGCGCGCCACGACGGCTGGAACGGGCGGGAGTTGTCCACAGGCCCGGTCGGCACGACGTCTCGTCACGTACCGTCAGGCCCATGAGGATTCTCGCGATCTCCGGCAGCCTGCACACGCCCTCGTCCACCACGGCGGTCCTGGACACGGCGCTGGAAACGCTCGACCCGTCGACGTGGACGGCGACGCACGGCGACATCGGAGCGCTCCCGCACTTCAACCAGAACCTGGACCGCGAGGGCGCGGCGCCACAGCCGGCGGTCGCCGCCCTGCGTTCGGCCGTGGCCGACACGGACGCGCTGCTGTTCGTGAGCCCGGAGTACGCGCACGGCATGCCCGGCGTCCTGAAGAACGCCATCGACTGGCTGGCCGGCTCCGGCGCGCTGGAGGGCCGGCCCACGGCCGTCGTCACCGCCTCCGGTCTCCCGGCCGGCGGCGTGTTCGCCTACGACCACCTGCGCGAGAGCCTGGGCAAGCTGGGGGCGCGGATCGTCGAGGACGCCTGTCTGCGCGTCCCCGAGCTCGGCACCAAGGTCGACCGCGCGACGGGCCGCGTCACGCACGAGCCCACCCGCGCCGAGCTGGCCTCGGCCCTGGCCGCCCTGGCCACGGCCGCCCAGAGCTGACGCCGCCACACCGCCCCGCACCCCACCCGGCCTGGGTGCGGGGCCGGTCACCGGCCGCGTACCCGACTCGACCCGCGTGCCTCACCGGGACGCACCCACCCCCGGCCCCACGGCCGCCCGAGGAAAGCCACCCATGAGCACCCTGCGCACCATCCACGACGTGCCCGTCCTCGTCTACCCGGCCGACGGCGAGCCCATCGCCGGCGAGGCGGACGCCCTGGACCTCATCGGCAACGCCTCCTACCAGGGCGCCCGGTGGGTCCAGATCCCCGCCACCCGCCTCGCCCCGGCCTTCTACGAGCTGCGTACGCGCGTCGCCGGCGACATCGTCCAGAAGTTCGTCAACTACCGCCTGGGCCTGGCCGTCATCGGCGACATATCCGCGCACACCGAGGCCAGCGCGGCCTTCCGCGACTTCGTCCGCGAGAGCAACCGGGGGCGCCAGACCTGGTTCCTGGCCGCCGAGGACGACTTCCACACCCGTCTGGCGGGCTGACCGCCCACGGCGAACGCACGGCCCGCCCGCCAGCCCCGTGGGTCGGCCGCTCAGGCCGTCGGCCCCGGCCCGTCGAGATTCCACAGCCGGGCGGCGTTGTCGTGGCAGACCGCGCGCAGCCACGCCGTGTCCTGGTCGAGCCGGGTGAGGACGTCCAGGGCGTGGTCGTAGCCGTACGGGATGTTCGGGAAGTCGCTGCCGAAGACGATGCGCTCCCCCAGGTCCGCGAGCCGCGACCGCAACGCGCGCGGGAAGGGCAGCAGTTCCTCGGTGAAGTCGGTGAACACCATCGTCGTGTCGAGGTGGACCCCCGGATAGCGCTCGGCCAGATCCATGAACTCCGCGTACTCGGGCATGCCCAGGTGCGCGACGACCAGCCGCAGCCTCGGGTGCCGGGCGAGCACCGCGCCGATCGGTCCGGGCCCGGTGTGCGCGCCCGCCGCCGGGCCCGACCCGCAGTGCGTCACCACGGGCACCCCGGCGTCGGCGACGGCCCCCCACACTGGGTCGAGCAGCGGATCGGCCGGGTCGTACGCGCCCACCTGCACATGCGACTTGAACACCCGCGCGCCGCCGGCCAGCGCCTGGTCCACGTAGGCGGCGGCCTCCGGCTCGGGGTAGAAGGTCGCGGTGTGCAGGCAGTCGGGCGTACGGGCCGCGAAGTCGGCGGCCCAGTCGTTGAGCCAGGCGGCCATACCCGGCTTGTGCGGGTAGAGCATCGACGTGAAGGCCCGCACGCCGAACCCGCGCAGCGTCGCCAGCCGTTCGTCCTCCTGGTGCCGGTAGGTGATCGGCCAGGGGCGGCCGATCAGCGGGCCGGCGGCGTCGAAGTACGCCCAGACCTTGGCCAGCACCCGCTCCGGCATGAAGTGCGTGTGCGCGTCGATCAGCCCCGGCAGCCCGAGTTCGGACCAGAACCGTCGAACCCGTTCCCGCTCGTCGGCCCGCGCGCGCTCGCCGGCAGCGCCGTGCGCGTCCCCGTCCTCCGGCCGGCCCGCGCCGGCGCCCCCCACAAGATCCATGCCGGCAACCGTGCCAGACGAACCGGTCCGCGACCAGGGACGAACCGGCGGCTTCTCGTGACGGGGGCGGTCAACGATCGAGGGCCCGGCATCAGATGCCGGGCCCTCGATCTTCGAGTAGCGGGGACAGGATTTGAACCTGCGACCTCTGGGTTATGAGCCCAGCGAGCTACCGAGCTGCTCCACCCCGCGTCGGTGAATGCAACCTTACGGCAATGTCCCCGGAGAGGGAAATCGATTCTCCCGTCGCAGGTCAGGGCCGCCCGAGGCCCGATTCCGGGGTGCGCTGGGCCGGCTCGCCAACGGGCCCGGCGCGCCTCGTCTCAGGCGTTGCGGACCGTGACGCTGCCGTCGCCACTCGACGCCGTGATCACCCGGCGCGCGTCGCGGCTCTGGTCGACCTTGACGGTGCGTGACCCGTCGCCGGTTCGGCCGCGCACCGCGTACCGCTCCCCGTCGTCCGGCACCTCGACGACCAGCGACCCGTCCCGCACCACACCCCGTACCGACTCCGGGGCCCGCTCGAAGACGGCCCGGACGCTGCCGTCGCCCGCGCTCAACTCCGAGACGCGCACCCGTAGTCCGGTGGCCGACACCCCGCCGTCCCCGCTCGCCAGCCGCACGCTGGCCCCGGTCACGCCCTCGACCCGCAGCGCGCCGTCCCCGGTCCTGACGTCCAGTGAGCCCCGGTGCCCGCCGACCGTGACGCTCCCGTCCGAGCTGGTGATCCGCATGTCGTGGGCGAACCCGGTGGCCCGCACCGACCCGTCGTGCGCCGCCACGTCGGCCCGTACCCCGCGCGGGACCCTGACCTCGAAGCGGCCCCCGCACCGCACCGTGATCCCGCTACAGGTGACGCCCAGCTCCAGCCGGTCGCCGGACAGTTTCCACCGCCCCCGGGGCCCGTCCGTGGCGCGGCCCTTGAGGTACCGGTCCACCTCGACGGTGTCCCCGTCGTAGGGGGTCAGCCGCAGTGCGGCGTCCGCGCTGTCGACCACGAGGTGCCTGCCGCCGTACGCGAACGACTTCCGCTCGTGCTTCTCCTCCCCCGACGCGCACCCACCCAGCGCCCCCACGGCCAGGACGACCGTCCCCACGGCCACCCCCGCGCGCACCGCACCCGCTCCCCACGCCCCACCCCGCGCCATGATGCCCCCTGGTCGTAGGCGATTCCCGACGAACGCCCACGACGCTACGAGCCGCGCCCACCCCCGACCATCCGGCTCCCACCCCCACCCCGGGTAGGGAAATCCCGACCCGACCCCCGGCCGCGCCCTGTCGCCCCTCCGCGCACGGGCCCCATCCGCCCCATCCACCTCATATCGAATTCCGGCCCCACAAACCTGCCAATGCCCCGCGAGCCCCGCCCGCTCCGCCAACCCGTTTGATCGCATCGAAAAACACGACGGCGGCCCCCGGACGCCCCGCATCCGAATATCGGACCGCGAGCCGACCAAAGGCCGCCGCATAATGACGGGTGAGAAATTCCGACCCGCCCCGAATGACGAGAAATCTCGAAATTCGGAATGAATCTTGCCGTGCGAACCGGCTGTCAGCCGATTGCCGGCTCGATCTTGCCGTGTGCGTTGGCGGGCATGAACTTCTTGTTACCCGCGTAGTGCACCTGGTAGCCGGAACCGACGGCGTTCACCCAGGTCAGGGGGTCCAGGATGTTCGACCCGCTGTCGAGGTACGCGACGCCGGTCGCGTCGGTCACCGCCGTGCCGAACTGACGGCCGTTGGCCAGCGTGAACGAGATCGGCTGGTTGGCGATCGGCTGCCCGTCACCGTCCACGAGCGTCGCGCTCATCTGCGCTTGGGCTTGGCCCAGCACCGTACCCTTGACCGTGGCCGCGCTCAGCTTCGGGTACGTCTTCTCGTCGCTCGGCTGGGGCTGCGGCGGGTAGTAGTACCCCCCGCCAGGCTGCGGCGGAGGCTGCGGCGGGTAGTACCCGGGCGGCGGCGGCTGCGGGGGGTAGTACCCGGGCGGGGGATAGTACCCGGCGGGCGGGGGCTGTGGGGGGTAGTACCCGGGCGGCGGCGGAGGCGGGTAGCCCTGCTGCGGGTATGGGTGCGTCAACGAAACTCCTTAGCGAGTATCGAGGCGGAGGCGCTTTATCGCCCTGCGCATTCACCTTGACACGCGGCACGACCACACTGGGATACCAGGACCAGGGTATTCACCCGCACGACGCGCACCGCGTCACGGCGTTGACGCACTCCACACCACATCCACAATTCAGTGAATGCATCCCAAACGCATTGCGAACCGCGACAAATAAACAAAACGCGGCGCAGAAAGAACGTTCGCCGCCCGCGGGAAAGCATTTCCCACCAGGTCGCTCCGCCGCCAGCGGCGATGCCGTACGGCCTCCCGCGCCGCGCGGTCAGGCGTCGGGGTTCTCGCCCGCCGCGACCTTTCTGACGCGCTCGACCTGCACCCTGGCGAGTCGTTCGAGCTGGTCGCGGGCGGCGGCCTCGTCGAGCCCGTCGCTCCGCGTCTCCACGAAGGCGACGACGCCGCCGACGCGTACCAGCGCGTGCGGGCCGTCGTCGTCGGCGTACGCGTGGGTCTCGTCGGCGCCCGCGTCGACGCTCAGCCGCGTGACGCCGCCGTAGGTCTTCTGGCCGGTCGCCGTGCGCATGGCCGCGTAGACGACCTTCGCGTTCTCGGGGGTGTCCACCGCGTACATGGAGAACTCCGCGAAGGCGGCGTGCGCGGCCTGGCCGTTTCGCATGAACTTGGTGTCGCCGCCGGCCAGCACGCCAGAGCAGGACGTTCCGGAGAACACCTGACACGCGCGGGCGGTCTCGGCGCCGTCCCGTACCCGGGGCGAGCGCGTCGCCCCCCACCCCTCGCCCAGGCTGACCCGGCTGGGCAGCGCCTCGCTCACCTGCCGCGCGTCGCCCAGCACGGGCGCGGGCGCCCGCCCGTCGCCGTCCGACCCCCCGATGACACCCGGCCCCGAGCCACCGTCGCCCCCGCCTCCGCCCCCGTCACCACAACCAGCCAGCACCGCCACCAACACCGCTCCCGTCAAGGCCCCCCGCACCCACATGGACACGCCGCGCTCCCTCCCGTCAGCCAACTTGGACGCGTACAGTCAACCCCACGTTTCGGTGGCCGTACCAAACAACCGAGCCGCGCGGCGTGAAGCGCGCGAGCGCCGACGTCACACCCCGCCGGCTCGCGAGCGGAGCCGCCGACCATCGACCGCCACCGCCCGGGCGACCCGCCGCCACCAGCGCCGACGCGGCTCGACGTCATCGACGCGAGCACCCGCCACCGGGGCGTACGGCCTCCCACCGGGGCATACGGCCTCCCGCCGAGACCCGGGCGCCGCCACAGCCCGCGCCGCGCGACGCCGCCACGACGCCCCACGCCGCCGGCGCCAGCGCCCACCCCCGGGCCACCCCCGGGCCTCCGCCGTGCCGCCCCCGGGCCGCCAGGCCAGGCATGCCACCCCACCCCCGAGACGCCCACCGCGCGTCAGACGCGCACCTCCGGCCACCGGCCCGCTCCCCGTGGTGGCCGGCCGCCACGGGCCCTCAGGGCGGCGGTCGCGGACCCAAACCCACCCATTTGCATTAACCCGCGTCTGCAACTATTGTCTACGCATGTAAGGCGCGTCTGCATTTAACCCGGTTCGCTCATCCGCCCACCAGGCGCCGGCCGCCTCCACCCGCACGAGTCGCTCGACGCGCGCCACGAACGGATCGTGGGCCCTGACAGGTAGACCCTGCCGGGTGCTCCGGCCCCGTCCGGTGACGCCGCCGCGCACCCGCCCCCCACCCCGAAAAGGCTCTCTCATGTCACTCAAGGAAATCCTCCCCGGCCGTCTCGGCTTCGGCACCGCCCCGCTGGGCAACATGTTCCGCGCGATCCCCGACGAGGAGGCCCGCGCCACCGTCGAGGCCGCCTGGGACCAGGGCATCCGCTACTACGACACCGCCCCCTTCTACGGCGCCGGCCTCTCCGAGGAGCGCCTGGGCCAGGTGCTCTCGGGCAAGCCCCGCGAGTCCTACGTGCTGTCCACCAAGGTCGGCCGCGTCGTCCTCGACGAGCACGAGACGGACGTCCCCGACTTCGGCGAGAAGGGTGGCCTGTTCGAGCACGGCAACCCCAACAAGATCCTCCACGAGTGGACCGCCGAGGCCACCGAACGCTCCATCGAGGGCAGCCTGAAGCGGCTGGGCACCGACCGCCTGGACATCGTCTGGGTACACGACATCGCCCAGGACTTCCACGGCGACGCGTGGCTGAGCAAGTTCGAGGAGGCCCGCACCGGCGCGTTCCGCGTCCTGTCCCGCCTGCGTGACGAGGGCGTCATCAAGGCCTGGGGCCTGGGCGTGAACAAGACCGAGCCGATCGAGCTGACCCTGGCCCTCGACGAGCCGCAGCCCGACGGCTTCCTGCTCGCCGGCCGCTACACCCTCCTCGACCACGAGCACGCCCTCCAGCGGCTGCTGCCCCTGGCCCAGGAGCAGCACGTCGACATGGTCGTCGGCGGCCCCTACAGCTCCGGCGTCCTGGCCGGCGGCGCCCACTTCGAGTACCAGCAGGCCCCGCCGGAGATCGTCGAGCGCGTCAGCAGGATCAAGGCCCTGGCCGAGCGGCACGGCGTGAGCATCAAGGCCGCCGCCCTGCAGTTCTCCCTGGCCCACCCGGCGTCCGCCGCCGCGGTCCCCGGCGCCACCCGCCCCAGCCGTATCGCCGAGGACGTCGCCGCGCTCAACGAGAACGTCCCCGCCGCGTTCTGGCAGGACCTGCGTGCCGCCGACCTCATCAGCCCGGCCGCCCCGCTGCCCGCCGGCGCCTGACCCCACCCCCCGCACCCCCACGACCACAGGAGAAGCGATCATGGCTTCCACATCCGTCTCCCGTACCGTCTCGGCCTCGCCCGAGGCGGTGTGGAGCCTCATCGGCGGCTTCGACGCGCTGCCCGACTGGCTCCCCTACATCCCCGAGAGCACCAGCCTGGAGGGCGGCCGGGTCCGCCGGCTGCGGAACCCCGAGGGCGAGGTGATCATCGAGCGCCTCGTGGACTTCAACGAGACCGAGCGCCACTACAGCTACGCCATCCTCCAGGCGCCGTTCCCCGTCAACGGCTACGTCTCCACCATTCGGGTCCACACGGTGCCCGGCCGGGACGACGTCGCCGAGGTCCAGTGGTCCGGCCGCTTCCAGCCCGACAACGCCACCGAGCAGGAGGTCGTCGATCTCTTCACCGGCATCTACGCCGACGGCCTCGACGCCCTGGAGAGCACCCTCTCCGGCTGAGCCCGCCGCCCCGGGTGGCGTGGGCCCGGTCCCGCGCCACCCGAGCCCGGGCCCGGGCCACGCGTTGCGCACCGCGCCGACCAGCCGGATCGTGAACCTGTGACGATCGACGCCAGACCGCCGCGCGACGCGGCGACCGCGTGAACCGCGCGTCCTGGGAGACGCTCCGGCGCAGCGTCTCCCCGCTGGAGCTGTTCTTCGACCTGGTCTTCGTCTTCGCGTTCGGCCAGCTCGCGGAGCACCTGCACGCCGAACTCTCCTGGCGCGGCGCCGGCGAGACCGCGGTGATGCTCGTCGCCGTCCTCAGCCTCTGGGCGCTGACCAGCTTCGACGCGACCTTCCTGGACGTCGAGCGGCCCATGACCCGGCGGCTGGTGCTGTCCGTGATGGGCCTGGGGCTGTTCATGAACGCCCAGATCCCGCACGCCTTCGCGGGCCGCCCCTGGGCCTTCGCCGTCCCGCTGGTCGCCATCCTGCTCCTGGTCGACCTCACCGCCGCCACGACCGCCCCCACGCCCGTCCTACGCCACCACTACCGCCGCGTGACGGCGTGGGCGGTGGCCTCGGTCCCCCTGTGGCTGATCGGCGCGGCCGTGGACCACGGGCCACGGCTGGCCTGGTGGGCGGTGGCCGCGGCCATCGACATGGCGGGGGTGTGGCTGGCCCACCCGCTGCCCCGCGACCGGCTCCTGTCCCAAAACCTCGTGTTCGACGCGCAGCACATGGTGGAGCGCATCCGCCTGTTCATCATCGTCCAGCTCGGCGAGACCGTGCTGACCATCGGCGGCGCCATCTCGAAGGCCCCCGTCGACGCGGCCACCGTGACCGCCGGCCTCGGCGTCTTCGTCGCGCTGGTGTGTCTGTGCGCCAGCTACTTCCACGGCGGCGAGGACATCCTGGCCCGGCACGTCGCCGCCACGACCGACAAACTGCTACCGGTCCGCCGGGCCGTCAGCGGCCAGTACCCCACGCTCGCCGGCCTCGTCGCCCTGGCCGTGGGCGCCGAACTCGCCATCAGCCACCCCACCGGCCACGGCGACACCACTCTCGGCCTCCTCCTCTTCGGCGGCCCCGTCCTCTACGTCATCACGCAGGCGTGGTGGTACTACGCCTCCACCCGACGGGCCTGGGGCGCCCGCCTGCTCGCCTGCCTCGCCTGCGCCGTCGCCGGCGTCGCCGCCGTCCACCTCCCGCCGCTGGCCTCCGTACTGATCCTGGACGCGATCCTCGTCACCCTCGTCCTCACCCTGGGACGGGTGCACCACCGGGTGCTCACGACGATGCCCACCGACCCACCCGACCAGGCCACCCCCGACCTCCCCCCACGACGCTGAACCCACCACCCAGGCCCGCGCCCGGACGAACCCGCCCCGGCACCTTCGGCGACGCGAACACACCGCCACCCGGTCACGCCGATGTCAGCGCCGACGTCGCCTCCCGCCGGCCGGACGCCGGCCGACGACCGCCCCACCCGACGCGCCCCGCTCGCCTCCCCCCACCCCGCTCGGCCCCGGCCTGACCGTCTGGGATGCTGACCCCACCGGTGCGAAGGGGCGGCGTCCATGCGATGGAAGACCTACGGCGAGCGGCAGATCTACACCAACCCCTGGGTGAACCTGTGTCTGGTCGACGTGGAGCAGCCGGACGGGCGGCGCTGGGAGCATCACGTGGTGCGGCTGCGGCACCTGGCCGTGGCGGCCGTGGTCAACGACCAGCGCGAGATCCTGATGATGTGGCGGCACCGCTTCATCACCGACGCGTGGGCCTGGGAACTGCCCATGGGACTGATCGAGGAGGGCGAGACGCCCGAGGCAGCCGCCGCCCGCGAGGTCGAGGAGGAGACCGGCTGGCGACCTGGCCCCCTGAAACCGCTGGTCTACGCCGAGCCCGCGAACGGGATCACCGACTCGCAGCACTACGTGTTCCGCGCGGACGTGGCCACGTACATCGGGGAGCCGACGGAGAAGAACGAGTCCGACCGCGTCGAATGGGTCCCGCTGCCTCGGGTGCGGGACATGATCGACCGCCGCGAGGTCGTCAGCAGCGGCTCCCTCGTCGGCCTGCTCTACGTCCTGATGGACGAAGCCACCCGCTGACCCCGCCCACGCGGCACGGCCCGTGACCGTGTCTCGAAGCCCAAGGCCACGGGCTCACCCCGGGACGCGGTCAGCTCAGTCGGCCGTCATCGCATACGCCAGAGGCCCCCTCCACCGAGTGGAGGGGGCCTCTGACTGCTGCGCGCTCGGCAGGATTCGAACCTGCAACCTCTTGATCCGTAGTCAAGTGCTCTATCCGTTAAGCTACGAGCGCTTGCTTCCCGGCGTTTTCTTGCCCGGTCGGCGTTGCGGGAACAACATTACATGACCTGCGCCGGGAGGCGAAATCCATTCGCCTCACCCAACCTGACCTGCACAAATGCCCGCCGGACATGATCGCCTGAGGGCGAGCGCGACACGGGCGCGCGGGCGGTCGGTGGGGTCGAGGGCCGACATCGCGCCACGGGTCGCCCAGCGCGGCGCGTGGTGGCGGCCCGCCACGTCCGAGGGTGCCCCGGCGGCAGGCGCGAGCGCGCGGGCGCCCCATGTGAGCGTCCTCGACGCCTCGGGCACGCCTCCGCGCGCTCACCGCGCGTACCCGCGCCCGACAGGCGCGCGCCATCCGGTCGCGAGCCGGGCCCGCCGCCACCGCGCCCGCCACGCGCGCCCGGAGCCGCCGACACCCGCTCGCGGGCAACACGAAGGCCCCGGCCGTACGAGACGGACGGGGCCTTGGAAGTGCGGAGGCTCCGGGATTTGAACCCGGGATGGGGGGTTACCCCAAACCGCATTAGCAGTGCGGCGCCATAGACCAGACTAGGCGAAGCCTCCATACACGGATCACGCGAGTGCGTGGCGCGTGTGCAGATGATGGCACAGCCCTGCGGGCTGTCACCAATCGCGGCCTACGGTACTAGGCGCTCGGCCAGGGCGGCAAAGCCGTATCGGGGTCGTACGGGTGGTTTTTGTGGTGCTTTTCGGCGATTCGTCGCCTGTTGGCGGACTTCTTGCGCAACGCGGGCCGTGTCAGCGCGTTAGTGGGACCAGGGCGCGCCGCGCCCCGTAGTCGCACGATCCCCTGGAGTCCAGAGATGTCATCGCACCGCCTCGTCGTCGCCGCCGCTGCCGCCGCGGCCGTCGTTCCCGCCTTACTGGGCGTCGCGCCACACGCCGCCGCCAAGCCGCTGCCGGTTCCGGCGCCCGGGCCCGCGCACCACCTCACCGTCACGGTGTCGGAGACCGGCAAGGCCACGGACGCGCGGACGTACGACCTGTACTGCCACCCGACCGGCGGCAGTCACCCGAGCCCCGAGGCGGCCTGCGCCGAGGTGTCCAAGAAGACGGTGTGGGGGGCCGACCCGTTCGCGCCGGTGCCGAAGGGGACGGCTTGCACCAAGATCTACGGCGGGCCCGCGACCGCGCATGTCGACGGGCGCTGGTCGGGTCGCCCGGTGCGTGCCGACTTCTCGCGGGCGGACGGCTGCGAGATCAGTCGCTGGAACAAGTTCGCGAAGCTGCTGGGCACCCCGCGCGACTGACGCGCCGCCCACGGCCTGACCGCGTCCCGTCCGACGCGGGTCCCGCGCGCGGGACCCGCCACGGGGCGTCGTGCCCCCGCCCAGGACCCCGGTCCCGGTCGGGGGCACGTTCTCTGACACCCCGCCATCGCCGCGCCGGCTCGCCCCGTACCGCCGCACCGCCGCTCCGTAGGGGCCCGTCGAACCCGGCGTAAGGGGCACCGTTCGCCCCCGGCCGGGACCCGCCTCACCGCCTCGGGGGCGCCCGCCCGCGCGCCGCGCCACCCTGACGGGGGGCGCCGCGCCCCGGGGTCCGTGGCCGCGAGGTGCGGCCCCACGCGGAAGTGCGCATTTCGGTGGTTCCCCGACCCCTACCGCGATTCCCACGCGATCCCCCGTATCGCGGGCCGCGACGCCCGCTGTCACGCACCCCGACGCGCGGGCCGTCCGCTGTCGCTTCGGGGGAGGTTTGGCGCGGCGCGGTCACTCGTGGGCGTGGTGTACGGGACGGGTGCGGGTGTCGATTCGGGGGTGGTGGGGGCGGCGGCGGGAGGGGGCGTGGGGCCGGGCTGGTCCGGGTTCGGGGGCGAGCGCCGGGCCCGACGAGGTTTGCCCCAGGGTGCGCCGCGCGCGCCACGGCTCGTGCTCATCCGCCATCGCGCCGAGAGGGCCTGCCCGTAGACTCCTCCCCTAGTGGCACCCGAGGGGTGAACGGCAGGATGGCGCCGGGGTGTCCGTACGGAGCAGTAGATCTGGGAGGAAGCGTCGTCGTGAGCAGCAGGCCATCGCGAGGCGCTGCTCGCCTCGCGGCGATACTCGACGCGCTGCCCGACGCCCTGTTGCTCGTCAACGCCAACGGCACCGTCGTCAACGCCAACCACATCGCCCTGGAGACCTTCGAGACCCCGGGCACGGCGCTGGTGGGGCGGGGGTTGCTCGACCTGTTGCCGTCCTTCGACTCCAAGCGCATCCCCGGTTCGATGCGCCCGAGCGACCACGGCGAGGGCGGTCGCACGAAGCCGACCCGCATGATGGCGCGGCGTACCGACGGCCTGCAGTTCCCGGTCGAGGTGACCAGCGCCAACCTGGAGGACGGCCGCACCCCGTACGTGGACCACCACAGCTACACCGGCGACGAGCTGTTGATGCTCGTCGTGCGCGACCTGACCGGCACCCTGGACACCGAGGCCGAACTGGCCCGGCAGCAGCGGCAGACCGAGATGATCCTGCGCGCCGCCGCCGAGGGCGTGGTCGGGGTGGACATCGAGGGCAAGGTCGTCCTGGTCAACCCGTCGGCCGCGCAGATCCTCGGCTACCGCGCCAGCGACCTGGGCGGGCAGGAGCTGCACCCGCTGGTCCAGCACACCCGGGCGGACGGCACGCCGCTGCCGTACGAGGAGACCCCGCTGGCCGACACGTTGCGCTCGGGTCGCAAGCACCGGGTGCGCGGGCAGGTGCTGTGGGCCAAGGACGGGCGGGCGGTGCCGGTGGACCTGACCACGGCGCCGGTACGGGACGGTGACCAGCTCGTCGGCGCGGTGATGACGTTCACCGACCGGCGCTCGTACGACGCGCTGGCCGCACGCCACGCGCAACTCCTGGCCGTGCTCGACGTGTCGCTGCGCGGGCCGCTGACCGAGCTGCGCGGCGAGCTCGGCGGGCTCGCCGCCGACCCCGCCGGGCAGTTGTGGCCCGAGGCCAACCAGGTGCTGCACTACCTGGCCGCCGGGTACGCCCGGATGACGACGCTGCTGGACAACGTCCTCAGCTACCAGCGCCTGGCCTCGGGCAAGGAGCGGCTGGCGCGCGAGAGCGTCTCGCTGGAGGGCGTGGTGGCCGCCGGCGTCGAGGGCGCGATCGAGCTGATCGGCCCGGGGCGGGCCCAGTTCGCGGTGCACGCGCCGCCGATCGAGGCCGAGGTCGATCCCGTACGCCTCGCGCAGGCACTCGCCCATCTCATCGCGGACGTGGCCGGGCTGGACGCGACCGGCAACGCGAGCGCCGGCGGCGCCCCCGAGGCGGCGCGGCAGCCAGGCGCCCCCGGGGACTCGACCATCGTGGTGGCGGCGGCGCAGCGCGGCGACGTCGTCCGCATCGAGGTACGCGGCCCGCACCCGGGCGGCGATCCGGTACACGAGCCGATCGTGCGCGGCATCGTCCGCAAGCACGGCGGGGTGTTGCAGACGCACGAGATGCCCGGCATGGGCGGCAGCGCGTACGTGCTCGAAGTGCCCGTCTCGGCCGACGGCAAGCCGCTCGCACCCGGGCGGGCGGACACCGACGACAGCACGGGCGCGGTGCGCGTGCCCGTGGACCAGGACAACGCGACGACCGTGATGCCGGTCCCCAAGGAGCCGGCGCGCGGCACCGGTGGCGCGCCGGGCGCCACGGGCGGCGGTCCGGGCGAGGGGGACGGCGCGGCACCGCAGGCGCCCGGCGGCCAGCAGCCGTCGGGGCGGCGGGCGCGCCGCGCGACACCGGCGGGCGCCGGGGGCGCGGTGG
>NZ_JBHVJC010000032.1:0-113090 GCF_042799315.1 Streptomyces sp. NPDC057702
GCCGCCGCCAACACCTTCCCCATATCCAGATAACTGGACGCCGGAGTCTCACCACCCAACGCATACGCCTCATCCGCGACCCGCACATGCACCGCGTCCCGATCCGGATCCGCGTACACCGCCACACTCCCGATCCCGGCATCCCGACAAGCACGGGCAACACGGACAGCGATTTCGCCACGGTTGGCGATGAGCACCTTGCGCACGATGGCTCCCTCCTTGAAACAAGCAGAGTTTAGGTACAGGCGACACTGCGCGCCGAGAAGCCTCCGGGAGTGAGCTTGACCACAGAGTGCGCGCATCGGGGCCCGTCAGAGGGACCACATCCCCCGATGCACCACGGTACGCCCCGGTTTCGTGCTGGCCGGAGGCCTTCCGGGTGTGGGCAAGGTCTCGCCCTGGTGCCCGGCTGGCCGAGGGGGATTCTTTGTGGGGAGTCTACTAACGGAGGGCGGAAACTTTGCCTTCTCGTCGTCCACGCCTGATGCTGCGGCGATCTTCGACTCGTGGGCGCGGCCGGCCGGTGCGGCCCCCTTGTCCGGGCGCCTTACCCGTTAGTAGCGTTCCGGAGATGGCATACCGCGGGTAACTGCTGTGGCCGGCGTGGCAGAGGCACGGAAGAGGTGACGTGAGTGGCGCGGAGAGCGGTGGCCGCCGTGGCGGCTGTGGTGCTGGTGATCGAGGCGGCCGTCATCGCGCTGCTGCACTGGATTCTGGGTCTGGTCGTGGACCACCAGGACATGTCGCTCGCCGACCTGGACCCGGGGGCGATGACCCTCGCCACCTGGGTCGCGGGCGGCCTCGTCGGGCTCTATCTGCTCGGCTGCGGGGTGGCGCTGTCGCGGATGGCCGTCCGCGACCTGCCGCCCGGCCGCTTCGCCCGCGTCCTGCTCATCACCTGCGCGGTCACCCACGGCCTGCTGGGCGCCTTCTCGGTGGGCCTGGTCGGCTGGGCCGCCTTCGCGTTCACGATGGTCGTGCTCGGGCTCATCGTCCTCAGCCTCTTCAACTACGACGGCGCGTACGAGGGTGAGGACCGTCCGGGGCCCGGGGGCGCGCCGGCGCCGCACGCGAGCGCGTAGCGCGCTCGCGCGCGGGTGCCGGGCGGTCTGGCGCCGGGCGGGGGCGTCAACGGGTCGGCGGCTGCCACAGGTCGGTGATGGCGGTGCCCAGGTCGGCCAGCAGGCGGCGCAGCAGCGGCAGCGAGAGCCCGATGACGTTGCCGGGGTCGCCGTCGATGCCGTCGACGAAGGGCGCCGAGCGGCCGTCGAGGGTGAACGCGCCGGCCACGTGCAGCGGTTCGCCGCTGGCCACGTACGCCGCGATCTCCGCGTCCGTCGGTTCGCCGAACCGGACGGTGGTGGCGGCCGTGGCGCTGGCGCGCGTACCGGTCGCGGTGTCGATGACGCAGTGGCCGGTCTGGAGGACGCCGGCGCGGCCCCGCATCGCCTTCCAGCGCGCGGTGGCCTCCTCGGCGTCCGCCGGCTTGCCGAGCGCCTGGCCGTCCAGCTCCAGCACCGAGTCACAGCCGACGACGAGAGCGTCCGCCGCCTCCGGGCGCTCCGCCACGGCCCGCGCCTTGGCCTCGGCCAGCAGCAGCGCCAGGCGGGCGGGTGTGTCGGCGCTGAGCGCGTCCTCGTCCACGCCGCTGACGATCACCTCGGGGGCCAGCCCCGCCTGCCGGAGCAGGCCGAGCCGGGCGGGGGACTGCGAGGCGAGGACGAGACGTCGGGGGCCGGTGTGGGCGGCGTGGTGGGCGTTCATGGGCACATCGTAGGAGGGCGGCCCCGCGACGCCGGACGGGCCCGCGCCCCACGCCACCGGTGCCGCCGCCCGGGCCGGTGCCGCGCCCCGCGCCCACCCGTGGCGCGTCCCGGGCGCCTCGCCGGGCGCCCGGTGGATGTCAGGCGCTCAGCGTGATGATCAGCATGAGGATGATCGCCGCGACCGCGAGGACCTTGCCCGCCCGGCGCACCATCGACTCCGTCACGCGGAGCTCGTCGGGCGGTTCATCGGGCGGGTCGGACCACAACATGCGGAACATGGTGCGCCGGAACGACGGTCGGCGCCTGAGTACGGGTACTCAGGCGCCGACGCGTGCCGTGCTGGTTTTCTGGCGGTTTACTCCCGGGCGGGGATCAGGCGGGCCAGTACGTGGTGCGCCACGCCTTCGGGCCGGGGTGGGGAAGCCGGCGTGCGGCGACGGTGCGGGCCGGGTCGGACCACTCCTGCGGCGTTCCCTCGCCGGGCGCGGCGGCTCCCAACGCCGCCGCGCGGGCACGGACCACCGCCAGGGCGGCGGCGAGCTCCTCGGGGGTCGGGTTGCCCCGGACTACCTTGATCACCATGTGAACGGCCCTCCTACAGCGGGATGTTGCCGTGCTTCTTCGGCGGCAGGGACTCGCGCTTGTTCCGCAGTGTGCGCAGGCCACGGACGATGTGACGGCGAGTCTCCGACGGCATGATCACAGCGTCCACATACCCCCGTTCGGCCGCGACATACGGGTTGAGCAAGGCGTCCTCGTAGTCGGCGATGAGTTCCCCGCGCAACTCCTCGGCGCGCTCGGGCGTCTCGGCCGCCGCGATGGCGCGCCGGTGGAGGATGTTGACGGCGCCCTGCGCGCCCATGACCGCGATCTGCGCCGTGGGCCAGGCCAGGTTGAGGTCGGCGCCCAGGTGCTTGGAGCCCATCACGTCGTACGCCCCGCCGAACGCCTTGCGGGTGATCACCGTGATCAGCGGAACGGTCGCCTCCGCGTACGCGTAGATCAGCTTGGCGCCACGGCGGATGATGCCGCTGTACTCCTGGTCCACGCCGGGCAGGAAGCCGGGCACGTCCACGAAGGTGAGCACCGGCACGTTGAACGCGTCGCAGGTGCGCACGAAGCGGGCGGCCTTCTCCGACGCGTCGATGTCCAGGCAGCCCGCGAGCTGGAGCGGCTGGTTGGCCACGATGCCCACCGGGTGACCCTCGACGCGGCCGAAGCCGGTGATGATGTTGGGCGCGAACAGCGCCTGCGTCTCCAGGAACTCGGCGTCGTCCAGGACGTGCTCGATGGCCTGGTGCATGTCGTAGGGCTGGTTGGCCGAGTCCGGGATCAGGACGTCCAGCTCCAGGTCCTCCGCGCTCACCTCCAGGTCGGCCGGCTCCGGGAAGGCGGGCGGCTCGGAGAGGTTGTTGGAGGGCAGGTAGGACAGCAGCGCCTTGACGTACTCGACGGCGTCCTTCTCGTCGCCCGCCATGTGGTGCGCCACGCCCGAGGTGGTGTTGTGCGTACGGGCGCCGCCCAGCTCCTCGAAGCCCACGTCCTCGCCGGTGACCGTCTTGATCACGTCGGGGCCGGTGATGAACATGTGCGAGGTCTGGTCGACCATCACGGTGAAGTCGGTGATGGCGGGGGAGTAGACCGCGCCGCCGGCGCACGGGCCGACGATCAGGCTGATCTGCGGGATGACGCCGGAGCCGTGCACGTTGCGGCGGAAGATCTCCGCGAACAGGCCGAGCGCCGCCACACCCTCCTGGATGCGCGCCCCGCCGCCGTCGTTGATGCCGATGATCGGACAGCCGTGCTTGAGCGCGAAGTCCATCACCTTGACGATCTTCTCGCCGTAGACCTCGCCCAGCGAGCCGCCGAAGATGGTGAAGTCCTGCGAGTACACGCACACCGGGCGGCCGTCCACGGTGCCGTACCCGGTCACCACGCCGTCGCCGTACGGCCGGTTCTTCTCGATGCCGAAGTTCGTCGAGCGGTGGCGGGCGAACTCGTCCAGCTCGACGAACGACCCCTCGTCCAGCAGCAGGTCGATCCGCTCGCGCGCGGTGAGCTTGCCCTTCGCGTGCTGCTTCTCCACCGCGCGGGCCGAGCCCGCGTGGGTGGCCTCCTGGACCCGGCGCTGGAAGTCCGCGAGCTTCCCCGCGGTGGTGTGGATGTCGTACTCCGGCTCGGACATCGGGATGCGGCTCCTGCTCGTCCTCGGGGGTGTGAGCCGCCCACGCTCCCTGCTCGTGCCGCGCGGGCCGCCTTGCTACCGACTCGTAGGGTATCGGCGCGCCCACGGCCCGGCGGTGCGGCGTTGGCCACACTCGGCGGGCCGGCATCGCTCCGCTTCGACCGGGTGTGACCTCCCCGGATCACGCGCCGCCGACTCCTAGGCTGGCCCGTATGACCTCACCCAACGCCCCCCAGCCCCCCCGCTTCTCCGGCGGCGAGCGCTGGTCCGACCTGGACCGGCCGCCGCTGAACGAGTCCGCGCTGCGCCGCGCCCTGGTGCGCCCCGGCGGGCTGTGGACCGCGCTCGACGTGCTGCCCCGCACCGGCTCCACCAACACCGACCTCGTCGCCCGCGCCGCGGCCGGCTCCGGCGAGGGGCAGATCCTGGTCGCCGAGGAGCAGACGGCCGGTCGTGGTCGGCTGGACCGGGGCTGGAGCGCGCCGCCGCGCTCCGGGCTCTTCTTCTCCGTCCTGCTCCAGCCCGGCCCGAGCGTCCCGGTCGAGCGGTGGGGCTGGCTGCCGCTGCTGGCCGGCGTCGCGACCGCCAGCGCGCTCTCCCGTACGGCGGGGGTGGACACGGCGCTCAAGTGGCCCAACGACCTGCTGGTGACGGTGCACGGCGAGGAGCGCAAGCTCGGCGGCATCCTCGCCGAGCGCACGGCGGCGCCCGCGCCCCGCGCCACGGACGCCGACCCGGGCGTCAGCTCCCGGACCGACGCGCACGGGGCGCACGTGGCCGGCGCGCACGCGGGCGGCGGCGCGGGCGTGGTGGTCGGCATCGGCCTCAACGTCTCGCTGCGGGCGGCCGAGCTGCCCGTGCCCGGCGCGGGCTCCCTGACCCTGGCCGGCGCCGGGGAGGTGGACCGCGACCCGCTGCTGCGGGCGGTGCTGCGGTCGCTGGAGGACTGGTACGGCCGGTGGCGGGACGCCGACGGCGACCCGACAGCCTGTCGGCTACAGGAGGCGTACGTGGCCGGCTGCGCCACGCTGGGCCGGCGGGTGCGGGCCGTGCTGCCGGGCGAGCGGGAGTGCGTCGGCGAGGCCGTGGCCGTCGACAGCCACGGCCGGCTGGTCATCGGGACCGAGGGCGGGGGGCAGGAAGCGGTCTCGGCCGGGGACATCGTCCACCTGCGTCCTGCTTCGACGGGAGAGTGAGCTACGGCACACCTGTCGTATCGTTGTGCTGGTCCGTCCGGCCGGCCCGCTGGGGGCGATCGGTGACAGGTGGTGCGTGCGGTGTCCGCGTGAGAGGAGTTCGCGCGGTGGTGCGCGGGGCGCCGCGCGCGAGGGCGGGCGGGGCGTCACGGGCGAGCGGAAGAACGGAAGGGCAGTGCGCAGGGACCGGACAGGGATTGGGGCCTTCTCGCCGAAGGCGACCACGCCGCGGACGGGGGAACGCCGGTGACCGTCGACGACTCGGGTGCCGGCGACACGGCCCCCCCACACCCTCCGCGCACCGCGGCCCGTGCCGCGCGGGCCACCCCGGACGCCGACGGGCCCCCGGTCGCGGAGCCCGAGGCCGAGGAGGGTGAGGCGCCTCCCTCGCCGACCGACCCCGGCGCCGGGCACGACCGGAACGCGGCGGCCGAGCGGGCCGCCGCCGTCGGGGACGACCCGATCGCGCTCAGGCTGGAGCAACTCATCCTGGGCGCCGAGCGGCGCTACACGCCCTTCCAGGCGGCGCGCAGCGCGGGCGTGTCGATGGAGCTGGCCTCCCGGTTCTGGCGGGCGATGGGCTTCGCGGACATCGGCCAGGCCAAGGCGCTGACCGAGGCGGACGTGCTGGCGCTGCGCCGGCTCGCGGGCCTGGTCGAGGCCGGGCTGTTGAGCGAGCCGATGGCGGTGCAGGTCGCGCGCTCGACGGGGCAGACCACGGCCCGGCTCGCCGACTGGCAGATCGACTCCTTCCTGGAGGGGCTCACCGAGCCGCAGGAACCGGGGATGACGCGCACCGAGATCGCGTACCCGCTGGTCGAGCTGTTGTTGCCGGAGCTGGAGGAGTTCATCGTCTACGTCTGGCGACGCCAGCTCGCGGCGGCCACCGGGCGCGTCGTGCAGGCCCAGGACGACGCGGAGATGGTCAACCGCCGGCTGGCCGTCGGCTTCGCGGACCTCGTCGGCTTCACCCGGCTGACCCGGCGCCTTGAGGAGGAGGAGCTGGGCGAGCTGGTCGAGGCGTTCGAGACCACGGCCGCCGACCTGGTGGCCGCGCACGGCGGCCGGCTCATCAAGACGCTGGGCGACGAGGTGCTGTACGCGGCGGACGACGCGGGTGTCGCCGCCGAGATCGGGTTGCGGCTCATCGAGACGATGTCGCACGACGAGACGATGCCGGCGCTGCGGGTGGGCCTGGCCTTCGGGGCGGTCACGACGCGGATGGGCGACGTCTTCGGTACGACGGTCAACCTCGCGAGCCGGCTGACATCGATAGCACCCAAGGACACCGTGCTGGTGGACGGCGCGCTCGCGGACGAGCTGGCCCGCACCGGTGACGCGCCGCGCTCCGAGGCCGAGGCGGCGGCGGCCCGCAAGGAGGGCGAGACCGTGAAGTACCGGTTCGCGCTCCAGCCCATGTGGCAGCGCGCCGTGCGCGGACTCGGCGTCGTGGAGCCCTGGCTGCTGACGCGCCGAAGCTGAGCGCGGACCCGCGTGGGTGCGGGCCCGCGCGGGGACCGGGGGCGGCCCCGGCGCCGTGTGCGGTGGGCTTCCCCCCCCGTGCCTTGTGTGGGGTGGGGCTTGTCCGCCGCGTGCCATGGGGGGCGCCGGTGTCGGGTGCGGGGGCTCTCCGGTGTCGTAGGTGGCGGGCCCGGGGATCGGGCCGGGCTGGGGCTGGGTCTGGTGCCGTGCGTGGCGGCCCCTCCCGGCGCCGTGCCCGGTGGGCTCCCCCCTGCCCCGTGCCGTGGGGCTCCGGTGTCGGGTGCGGGGGCTTTTCGGTGTGTGGCGGCTCGGGTGGGGCCCGGCCGGTCCCGGTGCCGGGCGTGGTGGTCTCCCCGGTGTCGGGTGTGTGTGGGGGGCTTCCCCCAGCCCTGTGCCGTGGGGGCTCTGGTGTCGGGTGCGGGGCTCCCCGGGTGTATGGGGGCTCGGGTGGGGCCCCGGCCGGTCCTGGTGCCGGGCGTGGTGGTCTCCCCCGGGGGGGAGGGCTCCCCGGTGTCATGCGTAACGGACTCTTTGGTGTCGTACGTGGCGGACTCCGGTGGCGTGGGCGGGTGGACTCGTGCCCAGGCCGGGGCCGGCCCTGGTGGCGTGTGCGGGGTTCCCGGTGTCGTAGGTGGGGGGGCCGGGGAGCGGGCTCAGGTGGGGGCCGGCCCTGGTGCCGTGATGGGGCGGATTCCCCGAGATCGGGCTCGGGCCGGGGCTGTGCGTGGCGGGCTCCCGGTGGCGTGGGCGGCGGCGGTGGGCTCGGTGCCGCGCGTGGCCGTGGCGGTGCGCCGCGCGGCCACCGGTCGCGGGCCGGATGCTGGCGTACGCGGTCTCGGGGCGTGCCGCCGGGGGCGCTCGGTGTACGGGGTGCCCGCGCGGGATGCGGTGCCGGGGCGGCGTCCGGGGGCGTCGTCGTACGGCGTGGGCCCGAGGGCGGCAGGTGCGCGGGTGTGGCGTGTGTCCGGGTACGTCACGTGCTCGGGGGGCGTGTGCCCGGGGGCGGAGCGCTCGGGTGGCGGCGTGTGCTCGTCGTGCGCCGCGCGGGAGTGCGCTGCCGGCCGACGCTGGGGCCCGCCTCCCGTAGCCCGTCCCCCCGTGGTCCGTCCCCCGCCCCCCTCGTAACTTCTGGCCCGAAACGCGTCGGCGTGGTCGTGGACGTACCTGTGGCGCGTGGTCGTGGGTGGTAGCGGGGGTGCGGGTGGGGCTGCGATGATCCGATGGCAGGTTCACGATCGTTAACCGGGAGGGTGGCGTCATGGCGGAGCAGCGGTTCGGGGAGTGGGTGGCCGTGCGGCGGGACGGCTTCGTGGCCGAGCTGGTGCTCGACCGACCGAAGGCCATGAACGCGGTGTCCACGGAGATGGCCCGCTCCATCGCCGCCGCGTGCGCCGCGCTCGGCGAAGACCGGGACGTACGGGCCGTGGTGCTGAGCTCGACGCACGAGCGGGCGTTCTGCGTGGGCGCCGACCTCAAGGAGCGCAACTCCTTCACCGACGCCGACCTGGGCCGGCAGCGGCCTGTCGCGCGCGCCGCGTACACCGGCGTGCTGGAGCTGCCGGTGCCGGCCGTGGCCGCGGTGCACGGCTACGCGTTGGGCGGCGGGTTCGAGCTGGCCCTGTCGTGCGATGTGATCGTGGCCGACAGTACGGCCGTGGTGGCGCTGCCCGAGGTGTCGGTGGGCGTGATCCCCGGTGGCGGGGGTACTCAGTTGCTGCCGCGCCGGGTGGGCGCGGCGCGCGCCGCCGAGCTGGTGTTCTCCGCGCGCCGGGTCGCCGCCCCGGAGGCGCGCGAGCTGGGCCTGGTCGACGAGCTCGTGGACGCGGGCCAGGCGCGGACCGCGGCCCTGGAGCTGGCCGGCCGGATCGCGGCCCACTCGCCGGTGGGGCTGCGGGCCGCCAAGCGCGCGCTGCGCCTCGGCCAGGGCCTGGACCTGCGGGCCGGGCTGGAGGTCGAGGACGCGGCGTGGCGGTCGGTGGCCTTCTCCGGTGACCGGGCGGAGGGCGTGGCGGCGTTCAACGAGAAGCGGGCGCCGCGGTGGCCGGGTGAGTGAGCGGGGCGACGGTCACGGGGCGTGGCGAGGGGCCCGGTCGGTGTGGATGAGGGAGGACATGGGCGAGCGGCGTTGACCGTCCCAGCGCCGTGACCCACACTCCGGGGGCGGGAGAGTGCCGCACGTGCGAGCCTCTACCCGTTCCTAAACCTCCCTCAAGCGAGATGTGCCGAACATTCTTACGCTGAGGTGTAGGCATGTACGGACAGTGAGGGAATGCGAGGCGTGCGTGACGGACCGGGGCGATGCGCGGCTGACTGCCGTGGTGGGGCTTGCGCAGGCGATGGCCGCCGCGCACACGGCACGGGAGTCGCTGCGGGCCGCCGCGCTGAGTGCCCTGACGGCGCTGGAGGGCTCGTTCGCGGCGATCTGCGTGTGGGAACGCGAGCTGGGGCGGCTGCGGGTGCTGGTCAACGTGGGGGAGCTGGCGCCGGGGGAGGAGCCGTTCCCGGCGGACGAGGCGTACCCGGTGCACGACTTCCCGGAGATCGCCGAGTTCCTGCACGAGCGCTGGATCAACGGCGGCGAGCCGCGCGCCTGGGTGGAGACCGTGGCGGGCGACGCGACCCGGGGCGACGGTGGCCCCGGTGACGCCGGCCGGGGCGGGTCGCGGACGGGCCGGGTCGCGGCGTTGCGGCAGCGCGGCCGGGGCTGCTGTGTGGTGGCGCCGATCGTGCTGCGCGGGCGGGCGTGGGGCGAGCTGTACGTGGCGCGGCCGGTGGGGCGGCCGGCGTTCGGCCGGGCCGACGCGGACTTCGCCACGGTGCTGGCGTCGGTCACCGCCGCCGGGATCGCGCAGAGCGAGCGGCTTGAGGAGGCGCACCGGCTGGCCTTCACCGACCCGCTGACCGGGCTGGCCAACCGGCGCGCTGTCGACATGCGGCTGGACGAGGCGCTGGAGGCGCACGTGCGGCAGGGCGCGGTGGTGAGCCTGGTGGTGTGCGACCTCAACGGGCTCAAGCGGGTCAACGACTCGCTGGGTCACGAGACGGGCGATCGGCTGCTGGAACGATTCGGCTCGGTGTTGTCGGTGTGCGGCGCGATGCTGCCGGGGGCGCTGGCGGCGCGGCTGGGCGGCGATGAGTTCTGCCTGCTCGCGGTCGGCCCGCCGGCGCGGGAGGTGGTGGCGGTCGCCGAGGAGCTGTGCCGCCGGGCCAGCGCGTTGGAGCTCGGCGAGGGGGTGGCCTGCGGTGTGGCCTCCACCGGCGACCCGATCGGCCCGGTGCGTTCGGCGCGGCGGCTGTTCCGGCTGGCCGACGCGGCGCAGTACCGCGCCAAGGCCGCTCACGCGGACGGCCCGGTGGTCGCCGGGCGTGACGGCGGCACGGAGGACCCCGTGGTCCGGCTCGCCGACGCCCCGGCCCCCACCGCCGACCGCCGCCGCATCCGGGGCCGCGGCCGGGGCAACGGCACCCCGCGCGGTGCCGCGCCCGGCGGTGGCGTACCCGGTGAGGGCCTGTCGGGCGGCGGCGTCTCGGGCGGTGGCGGCGTGGCGGGCGGTCGCGGACGCCGGTGACGCGGACCGCGTGCGGTGGGGCCGGCTTACCGGGTGGGACGGGCCCGGGTGGGGTCGCTGAGGGTGGGTGGCCGGGTGGCCGGGTGGGTGTGGGTGGCTGGGTGGCGGGCGTGTGGGGTGAGGGGTCGGCCGGAGGTGGGTTGGTGTGGGTGGTGACGAGTGGTGGCGGCCTTGGTGCGGGGGGCGCTGTCCGGTGTGGCTCGATGGCGGCGTAGGGGTGGTGATGGTGGGCCTGCCTCGCGCGGGGCGGGTGTCCGTGTCGGGTGTTCGCTCGCGGTGGGCGTGACCGGGCCGCGCCGGGGTTGTTCGGGCGAGGTGGGTGCGCGGACGAGGGGCGTACGCGGGGCGGGTTGGTGTGTGTTGGTGAGGGCGGGCGTCGGCCTCGGGGGTGAGGCCGACGCCCGGGTGGGGTGTCAGCGGCGTTGGGCCCAGACGACCAGCAGGGTGACGAGTGCGGAGCCCGCCGTGCTCGCGGCGCCGGCCAGGGCCTGGAGGGCGAGGCGGCGGGTCAACCGCCGCCAGCGGGCTGGGGGTTCGGGTGGCGGGTTCTCCTCGCCGTCGGCCTGGGGGGCGTGGGGCGGGCGGGTGGTGGTGATGACTCCTCCTCGGGTTGAACGCCGGTGACGTGACCAACCCTGTTCGGTCGGAGGGGAGTTGCGGCAAGCGGTCACCGGGGGTGCGGGGGGAATCGGCGACGTCGCCCGGCGTCCGGCGCCGGGCCGCCCGGGGTGTCGCGCCAGTTGGCAACGGGGGCCGTGGGGGACGTAGCCGGGATACGCCCACGGGCGCCGGCGGCGGGTGCCGTGGAGGCGTGACCGGGGGAGCGCCTCGACGCGCGGCCGTGGGGGACGTAGCCGGGGATACGCCTCCTCGGTGTGGGCGTCGCCGTCCGGCGCCGGGCGGCATGTGGCCGCCCGCCCCGCCCGGCGTCGCGCGAGACGGGGCCGGTCCGGGTGTCGTCCGGGGTGTGGCGGTCGTGGTGGCGCGTTGGCGGAGGGCGTGGTGGGTGGTGCCGGGGGTGTGGCGGTCGCCCGTGGGGCGTTGGTCGAGGTCGTGGTGGGGGCTGTCGGGGCGGGGTGGGTGCCGGTGGCGGGGGCGGTGGGTGTCGCCGATGCGACTGGCAACAGGTGGAACGCCGTCGCGGGGCCATCGAGCCGCGATAGTGGGGGAGTTGGCGGTCGCCCCCGTCGACGGAGCGGCGGGACGGATGAGCGAGCCCGCGACCGAGGAGTCAAGGGGCAGGCGTGGCAGGCGAGAGCACGGCAGGGGCACTGGCCCCGCTGAACACCGGACTGGCCGAGGACAAGAAGGCCCTGGCGGAGACGCTGCGCGAGTTGTTCGCGAGCATGGACATCAGTATTCGGCGCTACGCGATGCGCCGGCACCTCGACAAGGGCACGGTCTCCCGCTACCTCAACGGGAACCGGACCCCGCCCTGGTCGTTCATCGCGGACCTGATGGCCGACCTCGCGGAGGTGGGCAAGCCGGTCACCGACGAGGTCGAGCGGCTGTTGCGGGAGTTGCACGGCAGGTCCCGGCGGGCGGGTTCGGCCGCCTCCGAGGTCCAGCGGCTCCAGGACCGGCTGGCCGTGGCCGACGAGGAGGCCAGCCAGGGCAAGGCGCTGGCCAGCGCGCTGACCGAGGTGCTGCGGGACCGGCAGCGGCGGCTCGCGGAGTTGCAGAGCCGGATCAACCGGCTGGATCGCGAGCGCGCGGAGGACCGGCACGCGTACGGCCAGGCCCTGATCGCCTGGCGCGGCACCTACCAGGAGCTGCGGGAGGAACGCGACCGGCTGCTGCGCGAGGTGAGCGACCTCCAGGGCGCGCTGGCCGCGGCCAAGCAGGAGGTGTTCGCGGCCGAGGAGCACTGCGCCGAACTGGAGGGGCAGCTCGCGGACGCCGAGAAGCGGGCCGGGGAGGCCGGGGAGCGGCTGGGCCTGCTGGAGATCCTGGAGACGACGGACCGTACGGCCTCGGTGCCGCAACTGGTGGACCTGGTGACCCACCTGAGTGTGCCGGGGCGTACGGCGATGGCCACCGAACTGGTGAAGTCGGCGGGCCAGTCGCGCCCGGTGGAGGAGGCCGCCACGCTCATCGAGGCGCTGTACGGGGCGGGGCACCACCGGCAGGCGGCGGCGGCCCTGCCCGCGCTGGTGCTGGTGCGGCCGGCGGCCGACGCCGCCGTGTTCATCGGGCACTTCACGCGGGAGGGCCTGGACGCGGCCACGGCCGCCGTCATGCGGACCTCCCTGGAGATCCACTCGGTGCCCGACATCGCGGACGTGGCGCTGCGCCTGGCGCGTTCGGGTCAGGCGGAGAGCGCGCGCGTGTATCTGGGGGCCGCGACCACCGTGAAGCCCGTCGAGGACGTGGTGGACCTGGTCCTGCTGCTGAACGGGGCGGACGCCCCGCAGGTGGCCGGGACCGCCCTGGAGGTGTGCGCGCGGGAGCGGCCCATCCAGGAGGTGGCCGAGCTGTGCCGGCTGTTGGCCCTGGAGGAGGGGCACGGCGCGGCGGTGTGGCTGGAGCGGGCGGTGGCCGAGTCGCGGCCCGCGCGCGACGTGGTGGACCTGGCCGTCATGGTCTCCCGGCTCACGGGACCGGGCGCGGACTGGCTGCTGTGGCACAGCGTCACCCACCGGCGGCACGAGCGCACCCACCTGGTCGCGCTGGTCACGGCGCTGCACACGGCCAGCCTCCAGGAGGGCGCCACCCGGCTGCTCTCACACGCGGTGGGCGACTGGAGCGTGGCGGAGGTGGGGCGGCTGGTCGGCGCGCTGTACGCCGCCGGGCACTGGCAGCACGCGGTCGGCGTGCTGACCGAGGCGCTGCGCGGGTACGCCGTGCCCGAGGCGGCCTCGCTGGTCGCCGTGGTGGACGAGGCGATGGACGGCGGGGCCTGGACGGTGCTCGCGGACGCCTGCGTGGTCCAGCCGCCGGAGGAGCTGGCGGTGTTGATCGCCCAGCTCGGCGCGTGCGGGGCGGGCGAGCACGCGAGCCGGGTCTTCTGGAAGGGCCTGCGCGGCCACGCCGCCGGCCACGCCGTGCAACTGGTGCACAGCATGCGCTACGGCGACAGCGACCTACTCGGCCCCGCCGCGCTGCGCTCCTACGCGCACCGCGTCCCCGCCGCCGACGTCGTGGAGCTGGCCTGCGCGCTGGAGGGCGCGCGGCGGCGCGCGGACGCCCGCGCGATGCTGGCCCAGGCCGGCGGCGGCAACCGGTCCCGGTTCCTGAGCATGCTGTACCACCTCGCGGGGCGCGACGCGCGGCTCGCGGAGATGCTCGTCCACGACGTGGCGCTGGCCGCGCCGGTGCCGGAGCGGGTGGAGCTGGTGCTGGCGCTGGCGGCCTCCCCGGCCGAGACCGCCGCGTACGAACGGTGCTTCCTGGAGGCGCTGCGGCGGGGGGACGCCGAGGAGCTGGCCGAGTTCACCCGGCTGCGCAAGGCCGCCCGCAAGGAGCGGAAGAAGGTGCTGGACAAGGCCGCCCGGGACGGTATCCGGCGGGAGCGCAAGCAGCGGCGGCGGGAGTTCGTGCGGACGATACCCGGGATCGCGAGGCGCGAGCCCGACCAACGGGCGGAGGCGGAAGCCGTACCGAGCGGATGGTGACAGCCTGCGATTCAGTCTCTAGGGTGCCTGAATATGGATATGCACTCTGTGGTGGTGGGGACGTCCGGTACGACCGCCGAGGACGTGATCGCTGTGGCGCGCGGGTTGGCGCGCGTCGAGCTGTCGCCGCAGTCCCTGGCCAGCGTCGCCGCCGCGCGCCAGGTCATCGACGATCTGGCGGCCAAGCCCGAACCCGTCTACGGGGTCTCCACGGGCTTCGGGGCGCTGGCCGTCCGGCACATCAGCCCCGAGCTGCGCGCCCAGCTCCAGCGCAACATCGTGCGGTCGCACGCGGCAGGCATGGGGCAGCGGGTGGAGCGCGAGGTGGTCCGCGCGCTGATGTTCCTGCGTCTGAAGACGCTCGCCTCCGGGCACACCGGGGTCCGCCCGGTCGTGGTCGAGACGATGGCCGCGGTGCTCAACGCCGGGATCACCCCCCTCGTGCACGAGTACGGCTCGCTCGGCTGCTCCGGTGACCTCGCCCCGCTCTCCCACTGCGCGCTCACGCTGCTGGGCGAGGGCGAGGCGGAGGGCCCCGACGGTGTGGTGCGGCCCGCCGGAGCGCTCCTGGCCGAGCACGGCATCGAGCCCCTGGAGCTGCGCGAGAAGGAGGGCCTGGCGCTGCTCAACGGCACCGACGGCATGCTCGGCATGCTCGTCATGGCCTGCGCCGACCTGGCCCGCCTGGTCACCTCGGCCGACGTCACGGCGGCCCTGTCGCTGGAGGCGCTGCTGGGCACGGACGGCGTGCTCGCCCCCGAACTGCACGCCATCCGACCGCACCCCGGGCAGGCGCTGAGCGCCGACAACATGCTGCGGGTGCTGGCCGGCTCCGGGCTGACGGGACATCACCAGGACGACGCGCCCCGGGTGCAGGACGCGTACTCGATCCGCTGCGCGCCGCAGGTCGCCGGCGCCAGCCGGGACACCCTGGCGCACGCGCGCCTGGTGGCCGAGCGCGAGCTGGCGGCGGCGGTGGACAACCCGGTGGTGGTGCGCGACGCCGACGGCACCGGCCGGGTCGAGTCCAACGGCAACTTCCATGGCGCGCCCGTCGGCTACGTGCTGGACTTCCTGGCCATCGCCGTGGCCGACCTGGGCTCCATCGCCGAGCGGCGCACCGACCGGCTCCTGGACAAGAACCGCTCGCACGGCCTGCCGCCCTTCCTCGCCGACGACGCGGGCGTGGACTCGGGCCTGATGATCGCCCAGTACACGCAGGCCGCGCTGGTCAGCGAGCTCAAGCGGCTGGCGGTACCGGCGTCGGTGGACTCCATCCCGTCCTCCGCGATGCAGGAGGACCACGTGTCCATGGGCTGGTCGGCCGCGCGCAAGCTGCGTACCGCGCTGGACAACCTGACCCGGATCATCGCGGTCGAGCTGGTGGCGGCCACCCGCGCCGTCGAGTTGCGTACGGGCATGACGCCGGCGCCGGCCACCCGGGCCGTGCTCGCGGCGGTGCGCGCGGCGGGCGTCGAGGGCCCCGGGGCGGACCGTTTCCTCGCTCCCGACCTGGCGGCGGCCGAGGCGTTCGTCCGCTCGGGCGGGCTCGTGGCGGCCGTGGAGCCGGTGACGGGCCGACTCGCCTGAGCGAGCCGGGCGGCGCGGCGGGCGGCGGTCCCCGACGGGGCGGGCGCCCGCCGTCGCCCGGTGTCCGGGGCGGTCCGGCCCGCTCGGCCGGCGCCCGGGTCGCTCAGAGGGGGCGGGAGCGGCGCAGCGAGACGGCGACCATCGTCGCGCCGAGGCCCAGGAAGCCGGCGCCGCCCACCACGTACGGAGTGGTGTCCACGCCGCCGGAGTCGGCCAGCCGCACCTCCTGCGCGGGGGCGCGCGGGCCCGGGACGGAGGCGGACCGCGCGGGGGACTGCCGGATGGCGGGCTCGTCCCCGGAGGCGTTGGCGGAGGGCACGAACCACAGAGCACACAGCAACGCGCCCGCGGCAGCGGCGGTCAGCAGTGGTCGGCGTGCGGCGCTCACGGTCAGAGATCCCCCTTGTACTGGCGGCCAATTGGCCCTGTATCGGCCGATGGTAGTGACCGCTGCGGGTCGCGCGGAAGGCCGGGCGCGGGCCGCTTACGCTCCGGAACATGAGCACTCCGGAAACATCCACGTTCGTACGGCTTCGCGTGGAGCTCGTACTCGACATCACCGACACCGAACAACTGGCCGTCGCCGCCCGGGAGCAGATCGACGGCGACGCGTTCATGCCCGAGGAGGAGCGCGAGCACGCGCGCCTCGCCGTCCGCGACGACAGCGCCGAGGCGCTGGCCTACCTCATCGACCCCAACGACCTGGTCAAGGAGGTGCCGGGGCTCGAACTCGCCCAGGCGTCCTGGAGCAGCGAGCCCGTCGACTACGACCCGGACGCGGAGGTGTGGGGCCTGGACGACGACGAGGACCCGCTGGACGACGACGTGCTGGGCCACGGGGGCGCGGGCGACGTGGCGGGGGCGCTCGACGAGGACCGCGCGGCAGCTCACGACGTGGGTCTCGGCGGGCGTATCGACCCGGCCGCCGACGACCCCGACGCCACCTACGACCCGGCCGGCGGCTGGGCCGGCGGCGGCTACCGCCAGACGTGAGGCGCGGCACGGGCGGGGGGCGGGGTCGGGCCACCGGGCGACGCGTGGTGGCGGCCCGTGGCGTGGGGGCGGGAGGATAACGAAACCGCCGCGGGAAGGGGCCCGCGGAGGCTGATCCGTATCACCGGAGCCCCGGTCAGGCATATGGTCTGACCGGGGTCTTTTGGTGAGTGGCCTTGCCCACAGTTTCACTGGGAGTGGAACGGCCCAAAAGGTGCATGCGTTCCTATGCAGTGGCCGGTGCGTGTGTCTGCCCGACGGCCGGCTCGGGGATTGACGGGGTTCAGCAGCAATGGAGAAGCGTGTGATGACGGACGGCAAGCGGCGCAAGGGCCTGGTGGCCGTGGCTGCTCTGCTCGGCGGCGTACTGACCCTCTCCGCCTGTGGCGGGGACGGCGGTGGCGACGGCGACGGCGGGAGCGACAAGGAGAAGTCCGGCAAGTCGCAGTCCCAGGTGGACGCGGCGGCGGCCGAGGACGCGTCCGACGCGCACATCAAGATCACACCCAAGGACGGCGCCACCAACGCCGGCATCAACAGTGACGCCAAGGTCACGGTCAGTGGCGGCAAGCTCTCCGAGGTCACCATGACCAACGCGACGGGCACCGCCGTTCCGGGCGTGATATCCCCCGACGGCACCTCCTGGAAGCCCAGCGGACAGCTTGAGCGCTCCGCCGTCTACAAGATCAAGGCGACCGCGAAGGACTCCGAGGGCCGCAAGGCGACGGAGAACACGTCCTTCACGACCGTCTCCCCCAGCAACAGCTTCATCGGCAACTTCACGCCCGAGGACGGCTCCACCGTCGGCGTCGGAATGCCCGTGTCGATCAACTTCGACAAGCCCGTGACCAACCGCAAGGACGTCCAGTCCGCGATCGACGTCACGAGCACCGGCGGTCAGGAGATCGTCGGCCACTGGTTCAGCGCCAACCGCCTCGACTTCCGGCCCAAGGAGTACTGGAAGGCCGGGTCGCAGGTGACGATGAAGATGAAGCTCGACGGCGTCGAGGCGTCCAACGGCGTCAAGGGCGTCCAGGACAAGACCGTCAACTTCACGATCGGCCGCTCGCAGGTCGCCACCGTCGACGCGAAGACCCACCGGATGACCGTGGTCCGCGACGGCAAGCAGATCAAGGACATCCCGATCTCCGCGGGCAGCAAGGCCAACCCGACGTACAACGGGCAGATGGTGATCTCCGAGAAGTTCAAGGAGACCCGGATGAACGGCGCCACCGTCGGCTTCACCGACGACGACGGCAAGGGCGAGTACGACATCAAGGACGTGCCGCACGCGATGCGCCTGTCCACCTCGGGCACCTTCATCCACGGCAACTACTGGGGCGCCGACTCGATCTTCGGTGCCGCCAACACCAGCCACGGCTGCATCGGCCTGAACGACGCCAAGGGCGCGGGCGACGCCTCGCAGGACGGCGCCTGGTTCTACGAGCAGACCATCATCGGCGACGTCGTCGTGATGAAGAACTCGCCGGACGCGACCATCAAGCCGGACAACGGGCTCAACGGCTGGAACATGGACTGGAACGAGTGGGTCGCCGGCAGCGCCGTCTGATCCCGTCCCGCCCCGTGCACCCCACCCCGGGCCACGCGCTACCGCGCTGACCCACCCCGGGCCACCCGCCCGGACCCCTTCCCCGCCGCCGGGCGGTGGTCGGCCACCCGTCGACCACCGCCCGGCGGACGTCGTGTCGGGGGTGGCGGCCGGGGGCAGGCCGGGGGCGTACGGGCGGGCTGTGGGGCGGATCGGTACGCGCGGACAGGAGGCGGTGTGATGCGGGAGCGGGCGGATACGGGCGCGCTGGTGGAACGGGTGCTGCGGGAGACGCTCGGCGTGCCGGCGGGCGCCGGCGAGGAGGCCGTGGACCTGGCGCTGGACGCCGGCGCGTCCGCGCTGGCCGCCGCGCCCGGCGGCTGGCCGGCGACCAGTCGCGCCCTGCTGCGCGCCGCGCGCGCGATGCTGGCCCAGCGCTGGGCCAGCGGCTGGGACCCCGCTGACCTGGTCCGACTCGCACGGCGCGAACGCCCCGCCGACCGCGTGCGGTTGACCCTCGACCTGATCGCCGACGACGCCCGCCGCCGTCCACCGGCCGAACTGCCCGAGCGCTGGAGCGCCCAACTGGCCGCCCTCCAGGCCCGGGTGTGGTGGCAGGGCGGCGCCGCCGGCTATCTGGAGGCCCACGCGCAGCGGGAGCGGGTCGGCCGCTTCGAGGCGGCGCGCTGCGCCCTGGACGCGTTGCGGTTCGTCGGCCGGTTGCCGCCGCTGCCGCCGGTCGGCCCACCGCCCGGCCCCCACGCCGGCCCGGGCGGTGGGCCCCGCGCGGCGGGCGCCGCCGACCGGGCCACGCACCCCGGTCCCGGCCGGCGCGTCGACCCACGGTTCCTGGAGCGGGTGCGGGCGCTGCTGGCCAAGGCCGAGTCGACGGAGTTCCCCGAGGAGGCCGAGGCGCTGTCGGCCAAGGCCCAGCAGCTCATGGCCCGGCACAGCATCGACGAGGCGCTGCTCGCGGCCGGCGACCCGGCCGGTCCCGGCGGGCCCGGTGCCGCGCCGGACGGCCCACGGGCGTGCCGGATCGGCGTGGAGGGCCCGTACGAGTCGGCCAAGGCGCTGCTGCTGGACGCGGTCGCCGAGGCCAACCGCTGTCACGCCGTGTGGTCGGCCGAGTTCGCCTTCTCCACCGTCGTCGGGTACGCCGCGGACCTGGAACTCGTCGAGCTGCTGCACACCTCGCTGCTCGTCCAGGGCACGACCGCGATGCACCGGGCGGGCGACCGCCATCACGCCGGGGGCCGCGCGCGGCGTACCCGTGACTTCCGCGAGTCGTTCCTGATCGCCTACGCCGGGCGGGTCCGGGAACGGCTGGCCACGGCGGCGCGGCTGGCCGAGCGGGAGGCCACCGACGAGGCCGCCCGGACCAGCGCGGCGGACCCGCTGCCGGTGCTCGCGGCCCGCGACGTGAGCGTGGGCGAGACCGCCGAGCGGATGTTCCCGCGCACCGTCGCGCACCGCCTGCGGGGCCGCGACGCCCACGGCTGGGCGTCGGGCCTGGCGGCGGCCGACGAGGCCAGGCTGCGCTGAGGCGAGCTGAGCGGGGACGGCGTGGCGGGGCTTCGTCGTGAGACCCCGCCGTGGGGCCCGCTGCGGCGCGGCGGCCTGGGCTGTGGGGGCTGAGCTGTGGTGGGGCCCGCCGTGGTGGGGCGGCCCCGGGGCGCTGAGGGGGTCGCTTGATCGTGAGGCGTTCGGCGCCTGGGGCGTGTGGGTCCCGCCGTGGTGGGGCGGTCTGGAGTGCGGAAGCGGGTGCGCCTGAACTGTGGTGGGGCGGCCTGGGCCGTGGCGGGTGGGCGGTCGGCCCGGCCTGGGGCCGTCCTCGTGTGGGCGGGTCGGTCTACGGGCTGATGGGTGGGGTCGCGGGAGCGAAGTAGGTACGGGGTGGGACGCCCACCACGCGGCGGAAGGCGGCGACGAAGGCGCTCGTGGACGCGTACCCGACCCGCCGGGCCGCGGCGGACACCGGCGCGCCCGAGGCCAGCAGCGGCATGGCCGCCTGGAGCCGTAGCCGGGTGCGCCACTGGCCGAAGGACAGGCCCGTGTCGGCGACGAACGCGCGGGCCAGGGTCCGCGCGGACGCGCCGACGGCCGTGCCCCAGTCGGCGAGGGCGCGCGCGTCGGCCGGGTGGGCGCGGAGCGCTTCGGCCACCTCGCGGGCGCGCGGGTCGCGGGGCACGGGCGCCAGCACGGTCGCCACCGAGACCGGCCGCAACTGGTCGAAGACCACGGCCTCCGCGCGCCGGCGCGGCCCCGCGCCCAGCGAGCCGTCCGCGAGCGCGCCGATCAGCTCGCGCAGCAGCGCGGAGACCGCGACCACGGTGGGCGCGGTCCAGTTGACCGGGCACTGCGCCGGGTTGAAGTACAGGCTGCGGAGCAGTGCGGCGGGGCTGGTCGCGCCGGTGTCGTGGACGAGGCCGGCCGGCAGCCACAGCGCCATCGAGGGCGGCAGTATCCAGGTGCTCCCCAGGGCGCGTACCGCGAGGACGCCCTCCCTGGCCCAGGCCAGTTGGTGGGCCGTGTGCCGGTGCCGGCCGAACCACTCGCCGCCCGTCAGCGTGAAACTGCCGACGGCCAACGCCTCCCGCGGCCACTGCTCCGGCGTGAGGTCGGGCACCAGCTCGCCGGCCCACGGGCCGACCGGCCGCCCCGACGGCGGCTCGGCCGACGACCCGAACGGCCCCGCGAAGGACCGCACGGCCGCCGGCCCGAGCCACGGCCCCGCGGCGGGCTCCTCCGGGGCGAGCTCCGCCGAGCCGGCGACCTCCCCGCCGGGTTGGCCTGACCTGGGCTCCGCCGAGCCGGGCTGCCGCGGGAGGGGTTGGCCTGGTATGGGCTCCTCCGGAGCGGGTTGGCCCGGGGTGGGTCGGCCGGGGGCGGGCGGCTTCGGAGTGGGTTGGCCCGGGGTGAGCTCCGCTGAGTCAGGGTGCCCCGAGGCGAGTTGGCCGGGGGCGGGCTCCGCCGTGATCGGCTCCACCTGGCCTGGCTCATCCGGAGGGTGGCCCAGCGCGCCGGGTCGTCCGGCGTTCGCGTACGTGAAGTCGGGGCGATCCCCGGCGGGTTGGGCCGGATCCCCGGCGGGTTGGGCCGCGCCCGGCCGCCCCAGGGCGGCCCGAACCAGCCCGACGTGCCCCGCAGCGGGTCGCCGCCCGCCCCGCCGACCCGCGTCCAAGCGGTCCGCGTCCGGCGAGCCCGCCTCCGGCGGACCCGCGTCCGGTCGCCGCCCGTCCGATCGACCCGCGTCCCGCCGGCCCAGCTCGGGTGACGTCAAGTCCGTTACCGCAGAGGCTTGTTGGGGCAAAGCGGGGCGTTCCGTTCCGGAGGTGGCGGGCGGGGTGGGGGGCTGTCCGTCTCGCGACATCCGTTGGCACTCCAGTGCGTAGCGGCCAGTAGCGCGGGCTTCCTAGCATCGCGGCATGCCGATGAATCTCCTACACCGCTGGCTGTGCAACTCCGACCGATGGGCCCGCTCGGTGGAGCAGCGGTTGCTGCCCTGGGCGCTGGAGGACGTGGAACTGGGGGAGGACGCGCTGGAGATCGGCCCCGGGTACGGGGCCACGACGCGGGTGCTGGTCCGCAAGGTGCCCAGGCTGAGCGTGGTGGAGGTGGACGGGGACTCCGCGCGCAGGCTGCGCGCGCGGTACGCCGACCGGGCCGAGTCCGTGGAGGTCGTCCACGGCGACGGCGCGGCCATGCCGCTGCCCGGGGGCCGCTACTCCTCCGTCACCTGCTTCACGATGCTGCACCACGTGCCCACGCCCGCGCTCCAGGACCGGGTGTTCGCCGAGGCCCGTCGGGTGCTGCGGCCCGGCGGCGTGTTCGCGGGCTGCGACGCGCTGACCAGCTGGGGCTTTCGGGCCCTGCACATCGGCGACACGTGTGTGCCGGTGCCGCCCGAGACGCTGGCCGCCCGGCTGCGGGAGGCCGGCTTCACGGACGTCGACGTGGCCGTGGGTGAGGGGAACTTCCGCTTCCGCGCCTGGTGAGCGGTGCCGGACACGCCGGGTCCCGGTCGCCGGGGCCGGGCCGGCGGCGCCTGCCGCACGGCACCCGCCGTGCCGGCCCGCCCGGCTCAGAGGCCGAGGAGCTTCAGGTCCGCGCCCAGGTCACGCAGGGTGCCGCGCGGGTCGGCGACCATGCGGCGCTCCTTCAGGTCGAGCATCCCGGCCACGCTGTCGAGCTGGGCTGCGACCGTACCGTCCCGCTTGGTGATGGTCTGCTCGATATGGAACGTCTTGCGCTCGCCCCACACGATCGCGCAGCTCACCTCGACCTCGTCGCCCGCGCGCAGCTCGCGCAGGTACTTGATGGTGGTCTCCAGGTTGACCGGCCCGATGCCCGCCGTCAGCAGCGCCTGCTGCGAGATGCCCGCCGCCTGGAACAGGGCCCAGCGCGCGTGCTCGGCGTACTGGATGTACACGCTCATGTTGAGGTGTCCCTGCGAGTCCGTCTCATAGCCACGTACGGTGACCGGCACGGTGATCGGCTGCGCCACGGGAACCCCTCGTTCCGTCATCGGTCCGCCGGGTCGGTGTGACCGATGTGCCGGACCTGGATGATCTGTTGACCACTCGTGACTATCGCCGGTGCGGGCCCCCGAGGCAAACGCCGCGCGATGTGGTCCCGCACACAACGCGGCCAGTCCCGCGGGCCGTCACCGGGGCCGCCGACCCCTCGGCCGACCCCGGCGCCGGCTGTCGGCACGGCGCCCGGCCGGCGCCGGCGGCCCGCTAGCCGATGGCGCCCCGGCCGCCGACGCGGGCCAGGAGTTCGACGCCGCCGGCGCTGCCGAGGTGCGTGTAGTGGGCGGTGGGGTGGAGCTGGTGGGCGTACTCGACGAGTTGGTCGGGGGTGCGGCCCTGCTGCTCGTGCAGGGCGATGTAGTCCGGTAGCAGGCCCCGCGTGTCGCCGATCCACAGCACCCGGCACCGCTGGGTGAGGCGGCTGATCGGCCCTATGTTGGCCTCGACCGTCGCGTCGTCGGGGATGCGGTCCAGCAGCCGTTCGGCCTCGTGGACCGCGGCCGGCTTGCGGTAGGTGTCGGGTTCGGTGAGCCCGGCCACCGGTAGTGCCGTGCTCAGCGCGAGCGCGGCGGCGGCGACCGCGGCCGGCGCCTGCTCGGCGTACGAGCGAAGCCACGGGCGGGAGCTGTCGCGCGCGCGGGAGACGGCGTCCACCAGGGCGAGGAAGACCACGGGCATCAGCACCGCGCTGTAGTGCCAGTCGGTGCCCCAGTAGTGCTCCTCGTGTGAGACGAAGCGCCACCCCAGCGTCGGCAGCGCCACGATCAGCAACGGGGAGCGCAGCGCCAGCAGTCCGGTGGTCGGCAGCAGCACCCAGGCCAGCGTGCGCAGTGCCGTCTCCAGCGGAATGGTGGGCGCCGGGCCACCGCCCTCGGCGTCGATCTTGTTCCAGTAGTCGTACGAGCCACTGGTGTTGAACTCCGGGATGGCCACGCCCAGCGCGAACGCCGAGGCCAGCACGCCGAAGCCGATCAGACCGAGAGCCAGCGGCGACACCCGGCCGTGCGTGTGGCGCCCGCGCCAGAACAGCACCACGCCGATCGCCGCGACCGTGACGCCCAGGTCCTCTTTGACCAGGACCAGCGGCGCCGCCCAGCAGGCCGTCGCGACCCAGCGTTCGCGCAGCAGCGCCTCCAGCGCGAAGGCGATCAGCGGGACGGCGAAGCAGATCTCGTGGAAGTCGAAGTCCACGGCCCGCTGGACGCCCCAGGACAGGCCGTACGCGATGCCGACGGCCAGCCCCCGGCGCCGGCCCAGCAGCCGCGCCGCGACCCGGGTGACCGGCACGGCCGAGATCGCGAACAGCACGGCCTGCGCCACCAGCAGCGTCACCGGGCTGGGGAAGATCCGGTAGAACGGCGCGAGCAGCGCGGTGACGGGGCTGAAGTGGTCGCCCAGGACGTTGGTGCCCGGCCCCTTGAGGTCCACGATGGGCGCCTGGAGATGGGCGTAGCCGCGTATCGCCTGCTCGAATATGCCCAGGTCCCAGGACATGGAGGCGAAGCGGCGGTAGCGGGTGACGGACAGCGTCGCGTACGCCACGAACAGCGCCGCGGCCAGCCAGTACGGGTCGTACCGCGCCTCGCGCAGCCGCCGCTTCCACGGAGGCCGCTCCCGCGCCGGCGGCTCGCCGCCGGTGGCGGTGGCGGGGTCGGCGGGCTCGGCGGCCCCGGCTGAGGCGGCGACGGGATGAGCCGAGTCCATGGTGCGGTCCTTTGGGTGCGGGCGGCGGTGGCGGCGCGAGGCCGGGCGGGGGAGGGCCGCGCGGTGTCGTGCGCCGCCGTGCGCCGTGCCCCGCGAGAACGCCCCGCGGCGACGGTACGCGCGGCGACGACCACCCACCCCCGCCGCAAAGATACGCGAATCGGACCCGCCCCCAGCAGGGGGCGGAACCAGGGGGAGAAGGGGAGGGGGAGCGGGCGGAAAAGAGGGGAGATGGCGGGGGAGAACGGGCACCGTGGCCGCCGGCCGCGCCGATCGCGACGGGTCCGGCGTCCGCGCCCGCGTCGGCCCGTACGGTGATGCCGCCGCACGGCACCTCTCTCTCCGCGCGCCCGTCCACCCGGGCCGCGCGCCCGACGAACGGACGAACACCCCGTGATACGCGCCCGCCGCACCGCCCCGCCCGCCGTGGCCCTCGCCGCGCTCCTCGCCCTCACCGGCTGTTCCCCCGACGGGGACGGGGACGGCTCGGACAAGGCGCCGGGCGGCGGGCCCACCGCGTCCGCCGGCGCGGCGCGTACGGCGCTGGACGGGCTGACGGTCAAGGGCCGCGCGCCCAGAACCGGCTACGAGCGCGGCGAGTTCGGCCGGGCGTGGATCGACACCGACCGCAACGGCTGCGGCACCCGCGACGACATCCTGGGGCGCGACCTGAAGGACGTCAGGTTCCGCGACGGCAAGTGCGTCGTGGTCTCCGGCACTCTGGTCGGCGACCCGTACACCGGGCGGGACGTCACCTACCGGCGGGGCCGCAGCAAGGTGGACATCGACCACGTGGTGGCGCTGTCGGACGCCTGGCAGAAGGGTGCCCGGGGGTGGCCCCGGGGCAAGCGGGTCGCCTTCGCCAACGACCCGCTGAACCTCATCGCGGTCGAGGCGTCGGCCAACCGCCGCAAGAGCGACGGCGACGCCGCGACCTGGCTGCCGGGCAACACCGCCTACCGCTGCCCGTACGTGGCGCGGCAGGTGGCGGTGAAGAGGAAGTACGGGGTGTGGGTCACCCGCGCCGAGAAGGAGGCGATGGCCACGGTGCTGCGCGGCTGCCCGAGGACGGCGCTGCCCCTCGTCGGCGACGCCCCCACCGAGACGCCGGGCCGCTGAGAGCTCGGGGCCCGGAGAGCTCGGGCCGCGCGCCGGCCGGGGGCGGTGAGGCGGCGGGGGCGGCGGTGGCGGGGTGGGCCCGCTCCCGGTGGCGATCCGTCCGTGAATTCGCCCGTACGTCCGGTCGCGCATCCCGACCCGACACGAATCGTTGGTCGAACCAGTGGCTACCGCCGCTTCGACTCCTTACCATCGATCAACGCTAGGTCAGTGCGCACGCCCTGGAGGGGGCCGGACCGCTCCTCGCCGGGGTCGTGTAGGTCATGAACCGTGCCGGGAGGCTCCATGCTGCGTTCCCTTCGAAGCCGCAGGACCGTCAAGAGCCGCAGGGCCGCGCTCGCCGTGTCCACCGCGGCGGTGCTCGGCGCGACGCCGCTGCTCACGGGCTGCGGCAGCGACGCGCACCCGGGGGCCGCAGCCGTGATCGACGGCGACCGGATCACCGTCTCGCAGCTCCAGGCGCAGGTGCGGGACGTACGCGACGCCCAGCGCGCCTCGCCGCAGGCCGAGCAGCTGATCAAGGGCTCGGGGCGGCTCAGCCGGGACACGCTGATCCGGATGATCCACACCCGGGTCGTCGAGCGTGCCGCGAAGGACCAGGGCATCACCGTCACGCGGCGCGAGGTGCGGCAGGAGATCAAGCTGGCCGAGAGCCAGTCCGGCGGCGCCAAGGCCCTGCGCGCGGCCCTCGTCCAGCAGGGCATCGCCCCGCAGCGCATCGCGGACACCGTGCGCGTCGACCTGTTGCGGAACAAGCTGGTCCGACAGCTCGGCGAGGGCCCGGCCGTGACCGAGTTGCAGGCCACCTCCAAGCGGCTGGACATCGACGTGAACCCGCGCTACGGCGCCTGGGACGGTCAGCAGGGCACGGCCGTGCTGGTCCAGGAGCCGTGGATCAAGATGCCGGAGCCGGCGAAACGCCCGGTGTAGGTGGGTTACGTTCGAGGGGTGAACGCTCCTCGAACGTCGGCCGCCCAGGCCGCCCCCGGCACCGGCCGGCTCGTCCTGCTCACCACCACGCACCGGGTCGCCCCGGGGCTGCTGTCCTGGCCCGCGTGGCAGGCGCTGCGCGCGGCGGACCGGGTGCTGTGCGCCGACGCGAACCACCCCCAACTCCCGTATCTGCGGGACGCGGGGGTGCGCGTCGAGATCGCCGAGCCCACCGCCCGCGACCTGGTGGCCTACTGCGTCGTCGACGCGGCCGACACCGCCCCCGACCCGCACAGCCCGCCCGCCCCCGCAGCGCCCGCGCCAGCGGCGACCGCCGCCGAGCCGGGCGACGACGCGCGGGGCGGGCGGTACGTGGTCGTGCTGACCTCGGCCGACGGCGAGTCGGCCCTCACCAACGATCTCGCGGCCCTGGCCGGTTCGGGCCGCGCGGCCGTGCCGGACCTGGAGCTGCTGCCCGGCTCGTACGACCTGCCCGGGGCCCGACTGCTGGACCTGGTGCAGGTGATGGACCAGATCCGGCTCGCGTGCCCGTGGAGCCGCGAGCGTACGCACCAGGACCTGGCCAAGTACGGCATCGAGGAGGCGTACGAGCTGGTCGAGGCCATCGAGGCGGGGGACCGAGAGGAGCTGCGCGAGGAACTGGGGGACGTCCTGCTCCAGGTCGTCTTCCACGCGCGCATCGCGCAGGAGGACGCGGCGGAGCCGTTCGGCATCGACGACGTCGCCGCCACCATCGTCGACAAGCTCGTCCACCGTCACCCGCACGTCTTCGGCGACGCGGTCGCGCTCACGCCCGACGACGTCAAGGCGCACTGGCTGCGGACGAAGGCGATCGAGAAGCGGCGGGCGTCGGTGACCGAGGGCGTTCCGCTGGGCCAGCCCGCGCTGGCGCTGGCCGCCAAGCTCGCCTCGCGGGCCCGCATGGCGGGTGTCTCCGCGCTGCCGGAGGGCCCCGGTGTCGGTTACGCCCTGCTGGAGCTCGCGGCCGGCGCCGAGGCGGAGGGCATCGACCCGGAGACGGCGCTGCGCGCCGCCGCGCGTACCTACCGGGACGCGATCCGCGCGGCGGAGGCGGCTGCCGGAGGCCCGGCCGGACCGACTGAAGCGGCGGACGCGGCCGACGCGGATGCGGAGGCCGACGAGGGCTGATGCCCGGCGGGGGTGGGTGCCTTACGGGGCCTGACGCCCGGTGAGGGCTGACGTCCCACGGGGGCTGACGCGTGCTCGGGCCCTGGCCAGGGGCCTGGCCGCTCGGCGGCGGTGCGGCTGACCGCCGACGGGGCCGGGGGTCGGGACCGGGGCCAGGGCCAGGGCTGGGGCTGGGCGGGGGGTCGGGGTCCGGATCGGGCCAGGTCGGCCGGCCGGTCGCGGCTGGCGGCCAGCGGGTCGGGCCGGCCGCTCGGCGGGGTCGAGCCGAAGGGTGTGCCGGGGGTGCGTGTCGTTCGGCGGGGGTCGGGGTGCGGGCCCCGGTGGCCGGCCCGGGAGGGCCGGCGCCGGGGCCCGCGAACGGGTCAGGCCGTGGCGGGGCGCACGGCGGGGGTGGTCAGATGTCCGGTGCGGGCGAGCGCGGCGACCGCCGCCGCGCAACCCGCCCCGGTGAGCGCGAGCGCCACCCACACCGCCCAGGGGGCGTCGGCGTGGGTGGTGTCCCACAGGGCGCCCAGGGCCAGGTTGCCCAGGGTGATGCCGAGCCCGGAGACGGTGTGGTAGAGGCCGTAGTGGGTGGCGACCAGCCGGTTGCCGGACAGGGCCACGACGGTGTCCATCTCGAAGGGGTAGACGACGGCGCCGGCGGCGGCGAGCACCGCGACCGTGACCACCAGCGCCACCAGTGCCCCGGCCCCCGACCCGGCGGGGACCAGGACCAGCGGCACGAACGCGGCGCCCATCGCGGCCAGGCCGAGCACCAGCGCCCGGTGGGGCGTGAGGCGCCGCTTGGCCCAGCACGTCAGGCGCAGCTGGCCGGCGACCGCCACCGCGGCCGAGACCACGAACAGCCCGCTGGTCACCCGGGCCCCGTCCGCGCCCAGCGCGGAGTCGGCGGCCAACGGCAGCACCAGATAGACCTGGAAGGTCAGCACGTACGAGCCGATCATGGCCGCCGAGAACAACAGGAACGGCCGGTTGGCCACGACCTGCCGCCACTGCCCCCACACCGAGGGGCCGGCGGTGCCACGGGCCGCCGGGCGCGCCCCGGCGTCGTGCCGGGCGGGCAGGGCGCGGGCCTGGAGCACGCTCAGGGCGGCGAAGATCGCGGCGGCCACCGTGCACACGAGCCGGAAGTCGGCGGCCAGCAACGCGAGCCCGACGACCGGGCCCAGCAGCATGCCCGCCTGGTAGTAGACGTTGAACGTGGCGAAGGCGTCCACGCGCCGCTCGCCCGCCTCGGCGGCGAGGTAGGCGCGTACCGCCGGGTTGAACAGCGCGCCGGCGAACCCGGTCGCCGCCGACGCGGCGACCAGGGCGGGCAGGCTGTCGACCCATCCCAGCAGCGCGAAGCCGCCGGTCCGCAGCAGACAGCCGGCCAGGATCGGGGCCTTGTAGCCGAAGCGGTCGGCGAGCGTGCCGCCGATCAGGAACATGCCCTGCTGGGAGAGGTTGCGTACGCCCAGCACGAGGCCGACGGTCCACGCGGTCAGGCCCAGGTCCCCGGACAGATGGGTGGCCAGGTAGGGCATGAGCATGTAGAAGCCCAGGTTGATGGCGAACTGGTTGACCATCAACAGGCGGGCGGCCGGGCTGAACGAGCGGGTCTGGGCGAGCACGTGCCTCATCGCGTCGCCTCGGGGGTGCCGGTCGTGGGGCGGGGGTCGGGCGCGGTGGCGAGCGCGGCGCGCGGGCGGGCGACGGCGCGGCAGCGGGTCCAGCGTGTGACGACCGCCTGGTCGGGGTGGGCGATCTCGTCGGGGGCGTCGGCCGGTTCGTGGCCGAGCAGGTGGTGGGCGCGGCAGTAGTCGTCGTCGAAGACGGTGGAGACGTAGCGGTGCGGGCCGTCGGGGAAGACGGCGGCGATCCGGTCCTCGGGCGCGCCGGTGCGGGCCAGGTGCCGGGCGACCAGCGCGACGGCGCCCACGCTCCAGCCGCCGGTGGCGTAGTGCGCGCGGGCCAGGGTGCGGGCGGCCCACACCGCCTCCGGGGCGGCGACCCAGTGGACCTCGTCGAACATCTCGTACGCCACGTTGCGCGGGTAGATCGACGAGCCCAGGCCGCGCATCAGCCGGGTGCCGGCGGGCTGGCCGAAGATGGTGGAGGCGCAGGTGTCCACGCCGACCACGCGCAGCGCGGGGAAGAAGGAGCGCAGCACCTGCCCGACGCCCGCCGAGTGGCCGCCGGTGCCGACCGAGACGACGAGCGTGTCGATCCGGCCCAGTTGGGCGACCAGTTCGTGGGCCAGGGGCCGGTAGGCGGCCACGTTGTCGGGGTTGTGGTATTGGTCCGGGCACCACGCGTCCGGGTGCGCGGCGAGCAGTTCGGCCACCCGGTCGCGGCGGGCCTGCTGCCAACCGCCGTGCGGATGGGGCGTGCTGACGGTGTGGACCTCGGCGCCGTAGGCCCGCAGCAACCCGGCGACCTGCGGTTCCATACCGGGATCGGTGACCACCGAGACGGGGTGCCCGAAGGCGATGCCGGCCAGGGCCAGTCCGAGGCCCAGCGTGCCGGAGGTGGACTCCACGATCCGGGCGCCGGGCAGCAGGGTGCCGCGTTCGCGGGCGGCGGCCACCATGTGCAGGGCGGTCCGGTCCTTGATGCCACCGGGGTTGTGGCCTTCGAGCTTGGCCCAGAAGCCCCGGCCGGCGGCGACGAACGGGTCGCCGATCCACAGCACGGGGGTGTCGCCGACCAGGGCCGCCGGGGTGGCGGCCGAGCGCGCCGAGGCGGCGAGCAACTGGGCGGGGGAGGCGGGAACGGGTTCGAGAACGGCGGAGCGGTGACGGGGGTTCATCGATGACGGCTCTCCCACCGCTGTCCGCGCGCGAAGGTCCGCACGCGGACAGCGGTGCACGTTGGGGGACACGGGCGCGCGTGCCCGCGCACCGGCCGGCCCCGGCGTACGCCGGGTGGGGCCGGGGCGGGCGTGGCCCGGTCAGTTCCGCCAGACCTGCAACAGCGCCCGTGGCCCGGCGCCGGGGCGCGGCCCCGCGTGGCCGGGGGGAGCGCGTACCGGCCGCGCGCCCGGCACCTCGGCGACGTCCAGCGACGCCGAGGCGAGCGGCGGCACCTTGGCCCCGTCGGTCTGCGGGAGCGCCGGCACGTCGATGCCGGCGCACTCCTGGACCTGGTGGCGGTGGCCACACGCGCCGGGCGCGGCGCTCTCGGGCGCGGGCAGCGGCGCGGGGCGTGGCGTGGGCTGCGGCGCGGGTGGGGCCGACGGGGCGGTGAGCGCGGTGGCGTCCACCCGGCCGGGGCCGTTGCTGAGGGGCCCGTGGACGCAGCCCGTGACGTGCGCCAGCACGGCGAGCAGCAGCGCGAGCCACAGCGCTCGCACCGCCATCCCCCGCACCGGCCGCCCCTCGATCATCACCAGCACACGGTAACGGAAGGGCTACATACGGTTTGCGCCAGAATCGCGGGGCCGCACGCCGGGCGCGAGGCCGGATTCGGGGTCGTCGGCGGCTTGATCCGACGGGCTCGCGGCCGGCCACGGCACGGGTGGCCTGACCTTCGCCTCGGAGCGAAGGTCTACCGTCGCCCTGTGAGTGCGATGCGGATGTCCCAGCTCGGCGCGCGGTCCGGGGTCCCCGCGAGCACGCCGCGGTTCCACGGGGGCGCCGGCCCGCTGCCCGTGGACCGGCTCCCGGCCGGATACCGCCTTTACGCCGAGGACGCCGTCGACCGGCTGGCGTTCATCGGCCCGGCCAAGCGTCCGGGGCTGCCGCGTGGGGCCGCGCCGGTCGGCACGCGGGGCGGGACGGACCCGCGGCCCCGCGTCGCGGCCCGCGTCGCCGACGCGCCGGCCCGGGCGGCCGACCTGGCGGCCCGCACCCCACCCGGCGGCGCGCTCTGGCCCACGCTGGACGCGGTGCGGCGGCGGCCCGTCGACGGGGCGTACGGCTGACGCTGCCCGCTGCCGAGGCCGCCGCGCGCGCGGCACTGACCGCCGTCGGCTGAGACCACCCGCCGAACCCACCCCACCCGCCCAGCAATCACCCCACCCCACCAACCCGTCCGCCGCGGACGCCGCGAGGAGCACGTACGTTGTCGCAGTCATCTGGCCTGGTCGCGAACATGGAACGCCATCAGATCGCGGTGTACGTGGGGGCGCTGGTGGCCGGCGCGCTGGTGGGCTGGGCCGCCCCGGGGGCGGGGCCGACGCTGGAGCACGCCATCAACCCGGTGCTCGCCGCGCTGCTGTACGTGACGTTCCTTCAGGTGCCGGCCGCCGAACTGGTCCGCTCGCTGCGCGCGGACCGTTTCCTGGCCGCCGCGCTGCTCGTCAACTTCGTGGTGGTGCCGCTGGTGGTGGCGGCGATGTTCGTGTTCCTGCCGAGCGACCAGGCGGTGCGGCTGGGTGTGCTGCTGGTCCTGTTGGCGCCCTGCGTGGACTACGTGATCGTCTTCAGCGGGCTCGCCGGCGGTGCCCACCAGCGCCTGCTGGCCGCCACGCCGTTGTTGCTGCTGGCCCAGATGGCGCTGCTACCGGGCTTCCTCTTCCTCTTCATGGGCGCGGACCTGGCCGACGTGGTGGAGGTCGGGCCGTTCGTCGAGGCGTTCGTCGTGCTGATCGTCGTTCCGCTGGCGCTGGCCTGGCTCACCCAGGCGTGGGCGGCCCGGCGTACGGCCGGGGCGCGGGTGGTCGAGGCGGTCGGCACCACGATGGTGCCGCTGATGGCCGCCACCTTGCTGACGGTGGTCGCCTCGCAGGCGCCCAAGCTGCACGACAGCGGGGCCGACGTGGCCCGCGTCGTGCCGTTCTACGCGCTCTTCCTGGTGGTGATGGCCTTCGCCGGGGTCGGGGTCGCCCGCCTGTTCCGACTCGACGTACCCGCCGGCCGCGCCGTCGTCTTCACCGGCGCGACCCGTAACTCCCTGGTCGTCCTCCCCCTCGCGCTGGCCCTGCCCGACGAACTGGCCGTCGCCGCCGTCGTGGTCGTCACCCAGACCCTGGTCGAGGTCATCGGCATGGTCGTCTACATCCGGGCCGTCCCCCGCCTGCTCCCCACCCGCTGACGGGCGGGGGCGGGGACGGGCCCCGCGAGGGGCTGGCGGGGCGGGGCTCCGGCCGTGATCCCCCACCGCGTGGGCTTCGACCGTGGTCGCCAGCCACCCGGCTCCCCCCGCCCCGGTGACGTGCGAGGGGGCGGGCGCCGGGCGCCGCGCGGCGGGTCGCGGCGGGGCGGGCTGGTGTGGGCCGTGGCGGAGGCGTCGCGGGGTTCGGCCTCACCCGGTGCGCCCGGCCCGCCCCGGTCGGGCTAGCGTGGCGCCGTCGCCCTGGCGGGCCCCTCGTGTGGCGCTGTCGGGTGGGGCTCGCGGGAGGTGACCAGGAGCAGCGCGCCGGTGGCCAGGGCCGCGCCGGCCACGCAGGTCGCGGGCCAGCCGCCGACCGCCCAGACGCCGGAGGTGAGCGCCGAACCGGCCGCGCCGCCCGCGAAGTAGCTGCTCATATAGGCGGAGTTGAGGCGGTTACGGGCCTCGGGGCGTACCGCGTACACCAGGTGTTGGCTGCTGATGTGGACGGCCTGCACGGCCAGGTCCAGCAGTAGCACGCCGAGCAGCAGCGCGGCCACCGCCCAGCCGCCGCCGGGGCCCGCCGCGAGCAGCGGTGCCCAGGACAGGACGAGGATCAGCGCGCCGACGCGACTGACCCGGTGGGCCAGCCCGCGATCGGCCAGCCGGCCGCTGAGGGAGGCCACCAGGGAACTGGCCGCGCCGACCAGGCCGAGCAGTCCGATCGCCGAGTCGGACCAGCCGTAGTCGGGGCCGGACAGCAGGAACGTCATCGACGTCCACAGCACGCTGAACGAGCCGAACGTCAGCGCCCCGATCGCCGCCCGCCGCCGCAGGACCGGTTCCCGCCGCAGCAGCCCGGCCGTCGAACGCAGCAGCGCCGGGTAGCGCAGGGTGGCCGTCGGCCGCAGCCGGGGCAGGTGGCGGTGGAGGAGTACGGCGAGGATCGCCATGAGGGCCGCGTTGACCCAGTAGACGGTGCGCCAACCGCCGAGGTCGGCCAGCACCCCGGCCGCCGTACGGGCCAGCAGGATGCCGAGCAGCAGCCCGGACATGACGGTGCCGACCGTACGCCCGCGCTCGTGCGGCGCGGCGAGGGTGGCCGCGTACGGGACGACGACCTGGGCGGCGACCGACGAGAAGCCGGTCAGCGCGGTGCCCAGCAGGAGCAGCGCGCCGCTCTGGGCGCTGGCGGTCACGGTCAGGAACGCCGCCGTGGCCCCGGTGAGGCCGACCGCGAGCCGCCGCCGCTCGACCAGGTCGCCCAACGGGACCAGCAGCACCAGGCCCAGCCCGTACCCGACCTGGGCCACCGTGACCACGAGCGCGGCCAGCGAGGACCCCAGCCCCAGGTCGTCACCGATGGTGTCCAGCAACGGCTGGGCGAAGTAGTTCCCCGCCACGGAGAGCCCGGCCGCCACCGACATCAACAGCAGCAGCCCCCGCCCGATCCCCGACGAGCCCCCCTCGCCACGCGGAACGCCGTCCCCGCCGCCCGTGCCGCTCGTCGCCGCGCGGCTTCCCGCGTCGGGGGTGGGCGTGCCGGGGTCCGGTGTCCCGGCGGCTCGTGTCGCGGGGTGCGCCGTCCCGGGGACGGGCGCCGTCACCTCTGCCGCCCCGGGAGTCGCCTTCGGGGGAGTCGCCGTCGTGGGGTCCGCCGCCTCGGCGGCCGGTGTCGCGGGTCCCGCCGCCTCCGGGGGTGTCCCGGTGGCGGATGGTGCCGGGGCGGGTATCCCGGAGTCCGGCGCCCCGGCCCGCGCCGGCGCGGGTGGCGGGGGTGCCACGTGCCGCGACGCGGCGCCGCGCGGCACGCTCCGTGCTGCTGGCGTGGGCGCGTCCGGCGCCGCCTTCCGTACGCCGTCGTCCCGCATGATCTCCTCCGCCGTTCTCGCCGTACGCCGCACGCGCCGACCGGTGGTGGCCCACGCGCCGGGGCGCGGCCGTCGCGCCCCCCGTACCGGGCGCCGGTGGCACCCGCCCGCGACCCTCTCCCGACCGCCACCAGCGAGTCCAACAGTTAATGCCCATGCCCCCCACCGCCCCGCCGCGATCACCAGGCGAAGCCCACGGAGGAGCCGCTACGCGACCGGCGCCGGGCCCCGGCGCCGGCGCCGCCCGGAGCCCCGACCCGGCACCGCCTCGGGTGCGGCTACGGCGCCGCTTCGGGTGCGGCCACGGCGCCGTCCAAAGCCCCGACCCGGCGCCGCCTCGGGTGCGGCTACGGCGCCGCCTCGGGTGCGGCCACGGCGCCGTCCAAAGCCCCGACCCGGCACCGCCTCGGGTGCGGCTACGGCGCCGCTTCGGGTGTCGGTGTGTCCGCCCCCCACGAGGCTGGCGGGTCACTGCCTTGGCCGGTGACTTGCCATGGGCCCCGCGCGCCGCCGTGAGACCGCCCCGGCCACGACTCGGGCGTCGCCGCGCCGACGCCTCGTCCGGCCGCCGCACCGTCCCCCCGGCCGCCACGCGGTCACTCCGGCCGCCGGCCGGCCACCACCCCGGTGGGTACGTCACCGACTCGGGCGCCGGTACGCCGTGGCCCCGGCGGGCGCTGCCCGGGTGTGCGCGCGTCACCGCCTCGGCCGGTGGTTTCGGGCCGTCTCGCGGTCTGGCCGCCAGGCGGGGCCGACCGCGCGTCGGGTCGGCGCGCCTCCCGTGCCACCTCCCCTCCGTGGTGGGCCCGGCGCGCGAGGGCGGCCCGGGGCGGCGTGCCGGCGGCGTGGGGCCGCGTCGAAGTGGGCACCCCGACGGCCGGCGGCCGGGGCCTGCCGTGCCGTGTGTGCGCCGTTTTGTCCAGCCGGGCTGACTGACCACGGGCAAGCCGGGTACCCGTGTCGCATGAGCATCCAGAGCATGGCCCACACCAGAGGTTTCTCGGGCGGTTCGGCTTCCGACGCGGTCGTCGAGCTGGCCGTCAAGCGCGACTACCTGGTCGGCATCGGCCCCCTCGTGGCCGGGCTCGCCGTCGTCGCCGTGCTGATCCTGGCCGTGTCGTACGGCCTCCGCCGCCGAGATCGCGAGCCGCCGCCCCCGCAGGAACCCCAACGCCGCTCCGGCGCGTGGGAGACATCCGAGGAGCACCGCACCGGCCACGTCGCCCCGGACCACGGCCCCGGCCACCAGGAGGACGAGGAGATCGGCTACATCTCCCAACACCGCGTCCCGGACGAGGTGCCCAAGCACGACGGACGGCACCGCCTGATGCCGAACGAGTTCAAGGACTACGGCAACGAGGGCACCAGGCCCGCCCGAGAGGGAGAACACACCGACCGCCGCCGCCACCATCACCACCGATAACCCCTCCGCGCCCCGCCCACCCGGGTAGGCCGCACGCACTGTCGGAGGCCCCGCCCTTTCCGGGCAAGCTGTGCCCTTTCCGGGCAGGCTGTGCCCTTTCCGGGCTGGCTGTGCCCTCTCCGGCTGGCTGTGCCCGCTCGGGTGAGCCGTCTCCTTTCCGGTCGGCTCCGGCTACGTGGGTTTGGCGTGCCTCCGGCTGGCCGCGACCTCTCGGGGGTAGGCCCTGTCTCCCCGGCTGGCTGTGCCTGTTCGGGGTGGGCCGTACGCGGTCGGGTGGGTCGCGTCCTGGTTGTGCCCGTTTGGGTGGGCGGTCTCTTTCCCGGTCGGCTCCGGCTACGTGGGTGTGCCGTGCCCTCTCGGGTAGGCCGCGTCCTCTCGGGCCGGTCGTGCCTCCTCGGGGGTGGGTGCCGTTTCCTTCGGCTGGCTGTGTCCGCTCGGGTAGGTCGCGCCCTCTCCGGTCGGCCGCCTCCTCTCCGGATAGGTCGCGTCCCCCGGCCGGTCGGGCCCGCTCTGGTGGGCACGTCCCCTCCGGCCGGCCCCGCCTACTCGGGTGGGTCACGTCCCCTCCGGTCAGCCCCGTTCACTCCGGTCGGCCGCGTCCGAGACGGCTCGATGTCCCTCACACCTGCCGGCGTACCCGAGGCGGCGAGCCACCCGGCGGCCGGCCGACCTGGCTCCCCCCGCCGCGCCCGCGCGCCGAGCGGACCCGCCGCGCTGCCCAGCGTGCCGCCGCCCCCGACGCGCCCTGCTCCGGTCGGGGCACCCCCCCCCGACATGCCACCGCCGTCCGGCGCGCCCCGCTCCCCGCACGCCCTCGCCGTCCGGCGTGCCTCCCTCCCGGCGGGCCATTCCCACCCGGCGGGCCACTCCCTCCCCGCACGCCCTCGCCGTCCGGCGTGCCTCCCTCCCGGCGGGCCATTCCCACCCGGCGGGCCATTCCCACCCGGCGGGCCATTCCCACCCGGCGTGCCCCGCTCAGGCGCGCCTCGCTCCCGGCGGACCAACGCCATCCGGTGGGCCCGGCCCCCGGCGGGTCACCCCCTCCCACCGTGTCCCCGCGCCCACCGTGCCCCGCACCGTGTCCCGCGCCCGGCACGGAACCGCGCGCCCCGTGGCCGGTCCGTACTCCCCGCTCAGTGCGCGCCAGCGGCCCCGTGGGGCGGGTAGCGTCGGAGGGGTGCCCGAAGAGACTGCTGCCCGCGCGTCGGCCCCGATCCCCGGCCCCGTCCCCGACCAGGCCCCCGCCGCCCCTCGCCCGGCCCGTGACGACGCCCCGCCCCCCGCCGCCGGGTGTCCGATGGCCGCGCTCACGGCAGCGGGCCCCGCCGGCGCCTCGGTCCACGCCACCGGCGGCCACCCGGCGCCAGCCCGCGACTCCTCGGCCCCCAGCACCCCGACCCCCGCGTCCACGGTCCGCGACACCCCGGCCCCCGAGCTGACGGTCCGCGACTCCGCCGGCCACGACACCACGGGCGGCCACTCCCCGGACCGGGCCGCCCACCGCATGAGCTCCAACGTCCCGGCCCGCAGTCGACCGAGCACGGATCCGACCGCTCAGGCCACACCACCCAGCCCCCCGGCCGGGCGACCACCGACGGGACGGGGCACCGAGGCGCGCACGGCGCCCACGCCCACGGCCACCGACAACGCCCCCGCGCGCCCCGACGCCGCCCCCGCACCGGAGACCGTCGCCCGACCCGACGCCACCACCCCACGCGACGCACCCCCACACGCCGACGCCGCGACCACACCAGAAGCGGCCCCTCGCCCGGGGGCCAAGCCCCTGCCGGACACGGCGCCGCGTCCCGCTGCGGAGGTCGCGCCGGACGCGTCCCCTCGCCCCGCCGTCGAGACCTCGCCGGGGGCGGCCCCACCTCCGGGTGCGGAGGCCGCGCCGGAGGTGGCATCCCACCCCGCCACGGAGGCCGCGCCCAAGGCGACCGCGCGCCCCGGCACGGAGACCTCGCTCCCCGCCGCCGAGACCTCGCCGCAGGCGCCCCCACTTCCCGATGCGGAACCTTCGCCGCAGGCGTCCCCTCGCCCCGCCGCCGAGACCTCGCCGAGCGCGGCACCACATGCGAGTGCCGCGACCTCGCCAGCCGCGACCCCGTGCCCCGCTGCCGCGGCCACACCAGAAGCGGTCCCGCCCCTGCGGACCAAGCCCCTGCCGGGGGCGGCGCCACGTCCTGACGCGGAACCTTCGCCGCAGGCGGACGCCTCGCTGGAGGTGCCCCCACACCCCGACGCGGAACCCCCGCCGGAGGCGACCCCCGCGATGCCCGAGCTGTTCACCTGGGAGTTCGCCAGCGACCCGTACCCCGCGTACGCCTGGCTGCGTGAGCACGCGCCGGTGCGGCGGACGACGCTGCCCAGCGGGGTGGAGGCGTGGTTGGTGACGCGGTACGAGGACGCCAAGCGGGTGCTGGCCGATCCGCGGCTGTCCAAGAACCCGTTGCGGCACAGCGCGGCGGCGCACGCCAAGGGGCGGGTCGGGATTCCGGGGGAGCGCAGTGCCGACCTGATGACGCATCTGCTCAACATCGACCCGCCGGACCACACACGGCTGCGCCGCCTGGTCTCGGCGGCGTTCACCCCGCGTCGGGCCGCCGAGTTCGCGCCGCGCGTACAGGAGCTGACGGACCGGTTGATCGACGACTTCGCCGAGCGCGGCAGCGCCGACCTGATCCACGAGTTCGCCTTCCCGCTCCCCATCTACGCCATCTGCGACATGCTCGGCGTCCCGCCCGAGGACCAGGCCGACTTCCGGGACTGGGCCGGCATGATGATCCGGCACGGTGGGGGCCCACGCGGCGGGGTGGCCCGCGCGGTGCGGAAGATCCGCGACTACCTCGCCGACCTGATCCGCCGCAAGCGCGAGAACCTGGGCGATGACCTGATCTCCGGCCTGATCAGGGCCAGCGACCACGGCGAGCACCTGACCGAGAACGAGGCCGCCGCCATGTGCTTCGTCCTCCTCTTCGCGGGCTTCGAGACCACCATCAACCTGATCGGCAACGGCACCCTGGCCCTGCTGCGCCACCCCGACGAGCGCGCCCGGTTGCGGCGTGCCCTCGCGGCGGGCGACGAGGCGCTGCTGCACACCGGCGTGGAGGAACTGCTGCGCTACGACGGGCCCGTCGAACTGGCCACCTGGCGGTTCGCGACCGAGCCGCTGACCATCGACGGCCAGCACGTCGCCACGGGCGAGCCTGTCCTGGTGGTGCTGGCCGCCGCCGACCGTGACCCGCGCCGCTTCCCCGACCCCGACCGGCTCGACCTGAGCCGCCGCGACAACCAGCATCTGGGGTACGGCCACGGCATCCACTATTGCGTCGGCGCCCCGCTCGCCCGCATCGAGGGGCGTACCGCGATCGCCACCCTGCTGACCCGGCTGCCCGACCTGGAACTGGCGGCCGACCCGGCCGAACTGCGCTGGCGCGGCGGGCTCATCATGCGCGGACTGCGCACCCTCCCCGTCACCTTCACCCCGCCCACCAACTAACCCACCCACCACCACCCCCCACCCACGCCACTGGCCCGCACCCACGCCCTCGGCCCACCCACGCCGCTGGCCGGCACCCACGTCGCTGGCCCGCGCGCACCGCTGGCCCGCACCCACGCCCCCGGCCCGCCCACGCCGCTGGCTCGCACCCACGTCGCTGGCCCGCGCGCACCACTGTCCCGCGCCCACACCGCTGCCCCGCGAGCGCACCGCTGGCCGGCACCCACACCGTCGGCCCGTGCGCGCACTACTGGCCCGCGCGCCATCGGACCCGCCCCCGCCCGGCGCCGCACTCCGGTCCGCCCCCCGCCTCGGCCGCTGGCCCGCGCGCTGGATCGATCGGTTCTCGCCCTACGCCCCGCGCCGCTGGCGCCTACGCGCGATCGATCCGCTCCCGCGCCACGGGCCCGTGCCTGGGCCTCGCGCCATCGGCCTGCTCTTACGCCTCCGGCCCGCGCGCGCTCGGCCGACCCGCCCCGCCCCCGCTCCCGCCTGCCCGGCGGGCGTGGGGGCGACCTGACCGACCCGCCCTCGCTTGCCCGCTTACCCGGATCGCCCTGCCCCCGACCCGTCTGCCCGACGGGTCGCCGTCTCGCCGTCAGCGTGTGCCCGCCCGACGCCCCGCGCCACCGACCCGCACGCGATCGATCCGCCCCCGCGCCACGGGCCCGCGTCCGCCCGGGCCTTGCACCATCGCCCTGCCCCCACACCTCTGATCCGCGCGCGATCGCCCTGCCCCCCGCGCGCCATCGACCCGCCCCCCCTGCCCGGCAGCCGGCCACCGCATCCCCGCCCGCCCCCGCTTGCCTGGCGGCCCGCGTCCGCCAGGTGCCCCGTGCCATCAACCCGCTCCACCTGCCCGACAGCCGGCGGCCGGTGGCCGACCACCCCACCTCCGCCCACCACCGCTCGCCTGACGGCCCGCGTCCGCCCGGCGCCCGCGCGCCATCGACTCGCCCCCCTCCCCGGCAGCCGGCCACCGCATCCCCGCCCGCCCCCGCTCGCCTGGCGACCCGCGCCGACCCGGCCCCTCGCGCCATCGCCCGCACCCGCGCCCCGCCCCACCTCCGCCCGCCGGCCCGCACAGCCCCCCACGCCCGCCGGCCCGCACCGCCACCCCGCGCCCGGCGCCCCACCCCACCCCACCCCGCGCCCGGCGCCCCGCACCTCGCGGCACCCGCACCACCCGCCGCTCCCCACCCGCCAAGCGCCAAACGCCAAACGCCAAGCGCCAAGCGCCAAGCGCCAGCTACGTAAGACACGTACGGCGACGGACGGAGCCACCCCCCTCGCACCCGGGTGGCCGAATAGGTCCGCGGGCGCCCCGCGCGCCGGCCGTTCGGCGTGCCGCGCAGCGCGACGCCGCCCGCTCCCGCCGGCGCCATGTGGCCGCGCGCCCGTCCCTGACCTCCCGCGCCCCCTCGTCGCGGCCCGCGCGCCGGGTGTTCCGCCGGCCGCGCGCGAGCGCGTCAGCGCACTGTGCTAGGGCGCGGCTAAACCGTCGCGCGCACCCGTGATCTGACGCCACGTCAGCGACGTGATCGCCGCGTGACCTCCACTACATCAGCTTGTGACGGTCCCGGGCCGGCAGTATGTTCGACCGTCAAAATCTGCCGCCACACGAGAGGCCACCGCATGCGATCCGGCAACGGCAAACACCGACGCCCCCGTCAGGCCCCGGCCATCGTCGTCGCAGCGGGGGTGACCGGCGCGGGAATCGCTCTCCCGCTGCTGGGTGCCACCGGTGCCGGCGCCGCCGACACGGCCACCTGGGACCGGGTCGCCGACTGCGAGAGCGGCGGCACCTGGAGCGCCAACGAGGGCAACGGTCGCTACGGCGGTCTGGGGTTGAGCCTGGACGCCTGGCAGCTCTACGGCGGCAAGGACCACGCGGCCCGCCCGGACCTGGCCAGCCGCGCGCAGCAGATAGCCGTCGCCCAGACGATCCTGTCCGAGCGCGGCCCGGCGGCCTGGAACGACTGCGCCCAGTCGGCCGGCCTCACCGAGGACGGCGAGGTTCCCGACGTCAACCCGGGCGACACCACCCAGGACGACCGGGGCACCGACCGGGGCGACTACGGCCACACGCCAAGCCCCAGACCGGACGCGCCCGACGCGAAGCCCACCCCGGACACCAAGCCCAGCCCGGACGCCACCTCGGAGCCGGCCGGCAAGCCGAACTCCGACACCAGGCCGACCCCGGACGCCGAGCGCACCGACCGGCCCACCCCCGACGCGGACGCCCCCGACGACGCGAAGCCCACCGACGACGCCAGCCCGAGCCCGACCCGGGACGAGGACACGCCGGCCGACCGTGACGGAGCCGGCCGCCAGACGCCGGGTCAGACGCCCGACGCGTCCCGGGGCGACCAGGACGACGCGGGGCGGGACGCCGCGGGGCGGGGCGAGGCCGGGCGGGGCGACGCTCAGCGGCCCGGCGACGCGCGGGAGCGCGAGGACGGCGCGGGCACCGGCAAGCACCGGGGCGAGCCGAGCGAGGAGCCCGGGACGCCCGACGGCGCCACCGGCGACCGCGACACGGACCGGGAGCGCCCCGAGGGTCGGCACGCCGACCGTGGCGAGCGCGGGCGCGCCACCGACCGCACGGGCGATGTCGCCCGGAGTGAGCACAAGGTGCGCGACGGTGACACGCTGTGGGCGATCGCCGAGAAGCACGAGACCCCGGGCGGCTGGCCGGCCCTCTACGAGGCCAACGAAAGCGTCATAGGGGACGATCCCGACCTGATCCTGCCCGGCCAGAAGCTGGACCTGGAGGCCACCGCCAAGCGCTGACCGGCCGCCGCATGGGGGGTTTCGTACGCGAACACCCCGCTTTGCGAAAGTGAGACATGGGTCTCTTCGGATCTCCGGCGTGTCTTGCTTGTCCGGCCTTTGTGCGTGCTGTCTGACCTGCGGGGATGTGATTTTCTTGCGGGTAAACCCCACTGACTTTCCAGGGATGTTGGGGTTTGAGCACTCCGGGGATCTGTGATTACGGTCTTCATCGCTCGCCACCGCGAGCGCCACTGGTCGTCACGCCGAATCCTGCCGGCGGCCGGGGGGAACCGACGCGTCAAGCGCCGAAGGCAGGAGCGGGGGAACCACAGGTAAGTGCCGGACGGCCCGTGGAACGAGGGGGCTGCACGGCTTGGGGTGAAGCCGCGGGAAACCGCGGCCGGGCAACTCACAGTCCGAACCCGACAGCTCACCTCGTAGGCGTCGGTGAGGAAACCAACATGCTGATTTCCAAGGGCAAGCACCGTCGTCCGTCCAAGGCCACCCGCATCGCCACGCTCGCCGGTGTCACCGGTGCCGCCGTCGCCGTGCCGCTGATGGGGGCCACCGGCGCCAACGCCGCCACCACCGGCCAGTGGGACCAGGTCGCCCAGTGCGAGTCCACCGGCAACTGGTCGATCAACACCGGCAACGGCTACTACGGCGGCCTGCAGTTCTCCGCCTCCACCTGGGCCGCGTACGGCGGCACCGCCTACGCCTCGACCGCCGACAAGGCGTCCAAGGCCCAGCAGATACAGATCGCCGAGAAGGTCCTGGCCAGCCAGGGCAAGGGCGCCTGGCCGCACTGTGGCGTCAACCTGACCCAGGGCGGCTACACCGCGCCCAAGCAGACCGCGCCCAAGCAGCAGGCCCCCAAGCAGCAGGCCGCGCCCAAGCAGCAGCAGGCCGCCCCGCAGCAGTCCGCGCCGAAGGCCGCCCCGAAGCACGCCGGGCCGCGCGCCACGGACGAGCAGGCCCCGAGCCGCAGCTCCGAGCGGTACGTGCCCAAGCACGCCGCCCCGAAGCAGGCCGCGCCGCAGCAGACCGCCCCCAAGACGATCAAGAAGGGCGACGGCGAGTACAAGGTCGAGGCCGGCGACACCCTCGCCAAGATCGCCGAGGCCGAGAACGTCAAGGGCGGCTGGGCGAAGCTGTACGACCTGAACGACGACATCGTCACCGATGCCGACCTGATCTACCCGGGCCAGCAGCTCCACCTGAGCTGACCCCTCGTCTGAGGCGCTCGGCCGGCCCCGCCCCGAGCCGGCCCGGCGCCGTCCCGCCCGCACGCCGGGCGCGACCGCAGACCGCCCCGTCACGGTGCGCCTTCCCCCGAGCGCACCGCGGCGGGGCTCCGCGTTTCCCGGCCGCCCCACGGCGCACGGCGCGCCCGTGGCGTACGGGAAACGCGACGTAGGGCCGTACGAGCCCGCGGCGGGGCGCGCCGTACGAGGCGCCAGCGCCGCGCGGGCCGCGGGGGACGCCAGCGGCACCCACGCCGGGCGGGGCGCCGGTAGCGGGCCGGCCCGCACGGGGTGCCGGTGCCGCGCGGGAGGCCGCGGCGTCGCGCTCCGTACGGACCCCTGGCGGGATGCCTCGACCCCCGCGCCCGGCCCGGCCTCCGCCCGTCCCGGCGCCGGCCGTACCCGCCCGTACCCGCCGACGCGGCGTGGTCGACCGGCGGTCGGCTGACGGACGGCTGGTGGTCGGCGGACCGTCGTCCGGGGCGCGTAAGCATGCCGCGGGCGCCCCGCGCGAGGACCCCGGCCAGCGCTGCCCGGGGGAGCCGCGCCGCCGATTCGGTTGCGTCATTCGCCCGACGATCTGCGCTTTTGCCCCTCTTGTCGTCTCGTCGGGCGGGCGCGCGGCGAGCCGGGGTGCCGGGGCCGGTTAGGCTCGTGTCGCAGAAGCTCAGACCCACACGAAGGAGACCGCTCGTGCCGTCTATCGACGTCGTCGTAGCTCGCGAGATCCTCGACTCGCGAGGCAACCCCACGGTCGAGGTCGAGGTCGGCCTCGACGACGGCAGCACCGGCCGTGCTGCCGTACCGTCCGGCGCCTCGACCGGCCAGTTCGAGGCCCTGGAGCTGCGGGACGGCGACAAGGCCCGTTACGGCGGCAAGGGTGTGGAGAAGGCCGTGCTCGCCGTCATCGAGCAGATCGGCCCGGAGCTGGTCGGCTACGACGCCACCGAGCAGCGCCTGATCGACCAGGCCATGTTCGACCTGGACGCCACCCCGGACAAGTCCTCGCTCGGCGCCAACGCCATCCTCGGCGTCTCGCTCGCCGTCGCGCACGCCGCCTCCGAGGCGTCCGACCTGCCGCTCTTCCGCTACCTGGGCGGCCCCAACGCGCACCAGCTCCCGGTGCCGATGATGAACATCCTCAACGGCGGCTCGCACGCCGACTCCAACGTGGACATCCAGGAGTTCATGATCGCGCCCATCGGCGCGGAGTCCTTCTCCGAGGCGCTGCGCTGGGGCACCGAGGTCTACCACACGCTCAAGGGCGTCCTGAAGGAGCGCGGCCTGTCCACCGGCCTCGGCGACGAGGGCGGCTTCGCGCCGAACCTGGACTCCAACCGCGAGGCGCTCGACCTCATCGTCGAGGCCATCAAGAAGGCCGGCTACACCCCCGGCCAGGACATCGCGCTCGCGCTCGACGTCGCCGCGTCCGAGTTCTTCAAGGACGGCGCGTACGCCTTCGAGGGCCAGGCCCGCAGCGCCGCCGAGATGACCGCGTACTACGCCGAGCTGGTCTCCGCCTACCCGCTGGTCTCCATCGAGGACCCGCTGAACGAGGAGGACTGGGACGGCTGGAAGACCCTGACCGACGAGCTCGGCGACAAGGTGCAGATCGTGGGTGACGACCTGTTCGTCACCAACCCCGAGCGCCTGGCCCGTGGCATCGACTCCGGCACGGCCAACGCCCTGCTGGTCAAGGTCAACCAGATCGGCTCGCTGACCGAGACGCTGGACGCGGTCGAGCTGGCCCAGCGCAGCGGCTTCAAGTGCATGATGTCCCACCGCTCCGGCGAGACCGAGGACGTCACCATCGCCGACCTGGCCGTGGCCACCAACTGCGGTCAGATCAAGACCGGCGCCCCGGCCCGCTCCGAGCGCGTGGCCAAGTACAACCAGCTCCTGCGCATCGAGGAGATCCTCGACGACGCGGCCGTCTACGCGGGCCGCAGCGCCTTCCCGCGCTTCCGCTTCGCGGGCTGAGTCGGCGCCCGCCGCGCCCACCGCGCGGCGAGCCCGCCGCTTTTCCGTCCGTCCCCGGCCCCGGTCCCGTACCGTGGCCGGGGACGTACGTGTGTGCTGGCGGTGCGCGTTCGGCCGGCCGGCATCCGCCGACCGACCCGCGCGCACGCCGCCCAGGCGCGCACGCCCGACCAGGGCCGACGGCGGCTGACCAGGGCTCACCACGGCCCGTGGCAGCCGGTCACGGCCGCCACGGACGACCACGGATGAAGGGGAGAGACGTGCCCGCGGACCGGTTCTCCACCGCGACCAGGCTGAGGGTGCTCGGCGAGAACGCCGCGGCCCGGGTCTACCGGGCCCGCACCCGGGCCAGGCCACCCCGCCGCGGCCGGCTCACCGGCCGCGCCGCGCTCCTCGCGCTCGTCGTCTGTTCCCTGGTCGTCGCGCTGGCGTACCCGATACGGCAGTACGTCTCCCAGCGCTCCGACATCGCCGACCAGCGCCGGCAGGCCGAGCGCATCCGCGAGGACGTCGAGCGGCTGCGCGAGCGCAAGGCCCGCCTGGCGGACCCCGCGTACATCGAGCGGCTGGCCCGCGAGCACCTGCACTACCTGCGCCCCGGCGAGACCGGGTACAGCATGCTGGGCCCGGACGACGAGGACGCCGAGCGCTCCGACGAGGACCGCTCCGCCGACCAGCCCTGGTACGGCAACCTCTGGGGTGAGGTGGACGCGGCCGACGCCCAGCGCTGACCCCGCGCGTACCGGCCACCGGCGCGCACCCCGCACCCCGTCCGCCACCCGCTGCCCGCCACACCGGGCACCGGGCGCGGCGCCCGACGAACCGAACGAAGAGAAAACCCTTCACGCATGGACACGCCCCCACCGCAGACCGCCCACGCCGCCCCGACCGACGCGGACGTCACCGCCGTCGGCGACCAGCTCGGGCGCGTCCCACGCGGCCTGCGCGCGATCGCCCACCGCTGCCCGTGCGGCAACCCGGACGTCGTCGAGACCGCGCCCCGGCTGCCGGACGGCTCGCCGTTCCCGACGCTGTACTACCTGACGTGCCCGCGCGCCGCCTCCGCCATCGGCACGCTGGAGGCCGAGGGCGTGATGCGGGAGATGACGGCGCGGCTGGCCACCGACCCGGAGCTGGCCGCCGCCTACCGCGCCGCCCACGAGGACTACATCGCCCGCCGCGACGCCGTCGAGGTCCTCGCCGGCTTCCCCAGCGCCGGCGGCATGCCCGACCGCGTCAAGTGCCTGCACGTCCTGGTCGGCCACTCGCTGGCCGCCGGCCCCGGCGTCAACCCGCTGGGCGACGAGGCCATCGCGCTGCTGCCCGAGTGGTGGCGCAAGGGCCCGTGCGTCACCCCGGGCGGGGCGTGCGCGAGCGGCGGGCCGGTCGCCGAAACCGGTCCGGGCGAGCCGGCGGGCACCGCCGCCCCGGGCGCGCACCCGACCGAGGCCGCCCCGGGCGAAGCCCCGGCCGAGGGCGGCCCGGGTACGTCGGCGGGCACCCCCGACCCCGAAGGAGACCGCGAGTGAAGCGCGTCGCCGCCATCGACTGCGGCACCAACTCCATCCGCCTGCTCGTCGCCGACATCGACCCGGACACCGGCGCGCTGCACGAGCTGGACCGCCGCATGACCATCGTCCGTCTCGGCCAGGACGTGGACCGCACCGGCCGGCTGGCCCCCGAGGCGCTGGAGCGCACCTTCGCCGCCTGCCGCGAGTACGCCAAGGTCATCCAGGACCTCGGCGTCCCCGGCGGCCCGCGCCCCGCGCTGCGCTTCGTCGCCACCTCGGCCTCGCGCGACGCCTCCAACCGGGCGGACTTCGTCCGTGGCGTACGCGAGATCCTCGGCGTCGAACCCGAGGTCATCACCGGCGACGAGGAGGCCGCCGTCTCCTTCGCCGGCGCCACCCGCGAGCTGACCGCCGACCCCACCGCGCCGCACAGCGGCCCCTACCTGGTGGTGGACATCGGCGGCGGCTCCACGGAGTTCGTCGTCGGCGACCGCACGGTACGCGCCGCGCGCAGCGTCAACGTCGGCTGCGTCCGGATGACGGAACGCCACCTGGCCGACGACAGCGGCCACATCGCCGAGCCCGGCATCCCGACCCCGGACCAGGTCGCCGCCATCCGGGCCGACATCGAGGCCGCCCTCGACGACGTCGAACGCACCGTCCCGCTCCGCCCCGCCGACGGCCCTCCCACCCTGGTCGGCCTCGCCGGCTCGGTCACCACGGTCGCCGCCATCGCCCTGGACCTGCCCGCCTACGACTCGGCCGCCATCCACCACGCGGTCATCCCCGTCGAGCGCGTCCGCGAGATCACCGACCGCCTCCTGAACTCCACCCACGCCGAACGCGCCGCGATCCCCGTCATGCACCCCGGCCGCGTGGACGTCATCGCCGCCGGCGCCCTGGTCCTCCTCACCCTCATGGAACGCGCCGGCGCCCACGAGGTCGTCGTGAGCGAACACGACATCCTGGACGGCATCGCGTTCTCAGCGGCGGAACCGGCCACGAAGTAGGCCCGCCTCCCGCCTCCCGGCCCCGCGAACCCCGGCGGGGAGCCCTGCCGGGGGCACCGCAGACACCGGAGGCATCCCCGCGTACGCGGGGACCAGCACGGGAGGAAGCTGTCGTTCAGGCCGACGATGGGACCATCCCCGCGTGCGCGGGAACCAGATCCTCGGCGCGGAGGCCGACGTGCCCCGCGAGGGACCATCCCCGCGTGCGCGGGGACCAGCCCAAGATCAGATGCAGCTCACGACCCAGGTGAGGGCCATCCCCGCGTGCGCGGGGACCAGGTCGAGCGTGAACGCGCGCTCCACTGTGCCGTGGGGCCATCCCCGCGTGCGCGGGGACCAGCTTGGCCTCCGTCTCGCGGAGCTTGGTGCGGTAGGGGCCATCCCCGCGTGCGCGGGGACCAGAACGGTTGGCACCCGCACCTGCACGTCGCCGTGGGGCCATCCCCGCGTGCGCGGGGACCAGCGCAGCTGACGGAGGATGGGCGGGGCGGGTGGCGGGCCATCCCCGCGTGCGCGGGGACCAGACGGTCGGTCACATCCGCGACGGGCTGGACTGGGGGCCATCCCCGCGTGCGCGGGGACCAGTACGAAGAGGCCGCTCGACACGGCGGTGCGCACGGGCCATCCCCGCGTGCGCGGGGACCAGAGGCTGCTCGCTCCCGGGCCGACGCCGGCGACGGGGCCATCCCCGCGTGCGCGGGGACCAGCTCGTCGCGTGGATGGAGGAGGCCGCCAACACGGGGCCATCCCCGCGTGCGCGGGGACCAGTGCTGGTCCAGCACGGCACGGCCGGGCCTACTGGGGCCATCCCCGCGTGCGCGGGGACCAGTCCGTGTGGGCCACGAGCACCCGGCTCTCCGCGGGGCCATCCCCGCGTGCGCGGGGACCAGCCGTTGAGCCGCACGCACAAATCTGCCGTCCCGGGGCCATCCCCGCGTGCGCGGGGACCAGAGTTATTGACCTGCGGTTTTACTTGGCGGGAGGCCGGTTTTCTGCAACTTCCGCTGAGCGCGACCTATCGCCCAAGGCCGGCAATTCGCTCACCCGCGCCTCTCCTTGACCTGCCGGGCGTAGAAGCCGCCCGCCCTGTCTCCAGTCACGAACGCTGACGATACCTGGAGCCGAGACAGGGGGCGTTCGGCTCCCTTTCCTTGGGTGGCCGGTGGAGACCGGACGGGTGGGGTGCACGACCATGGACCCTCCGGGTTCCGGACTCCGGGTCGGGCACCCAGGTCGCCTCGTCCGCGAACACGGGTCCGTCGCAGATGGTTGGCCAGCACCTCGGGGGAGGGGGGCACGGACGGGCGAACAGCGCGCCCTCCCAGATCAGGAACCGGAAGCTGCGGCCGGGCTCGTACAGCACCTGTTGATGCCGCATGCGTGTGCGTATCGCGTCCTCCGCGTCCCGTGGAACGCGTCGGAAGGTCGCGGCAGCGGCGAACACGTGGCGTGCGTAGTCGGCTGTCTGGGCCAGCCCAGGCGCGAGGGCGACCTCCAGTGCGCGGATCGCCCGAGTGGCTTCCGTCTCCGCGATGGCCACATCCTGTCGCGGCCGGAACCCGTCGGCGAGCTGACGACGCCACGACCGGTACGTCGTCTCCAGGCCGGCTAGTCGGCCCTTTAGCTCGCCCGCCACGTCTTGCCGTCCGACGGCTGCCGCCCAACTCGTCAGGTCGGCGGGTGTCGCGGTTTGTTCGCCGGTCTCCAGGCGCGGGACCTTCGACGGGTGCCAACCCAGCGCCTCGGCCAGATCCCTGCCGGTCGTGTCAGCCTTGGTAATGGTGGAGTCGGGTATTGGAACCCTCTGAATACCCCGCTCACTGATGCACTTCGCGGATGCTTTTGAACGCCTCTCTGAACGCCGGCAGGCACTCCTGGGGCATCCGGAAGCCCCCAGTGCGCTGGTAAGAGCGCTTGTTGGGGTCGTTGTTGGCCGCGATCGGTTTGGGGAGCCCGGGCGGCAGCTCCTGTCGCTTGATCAGCGCGTTGATGGTGCGGGTGATCGAGCCGGTCCGCCCCTTGAGGGAGGCTCCGTCGTCGCCTCGTAGCTTGGCCGCATCGCCCCATCCGTCACCTTCCACGGTGACCTGGAAGATGTTGCGTTGGAGATCAGGCAGAGCTCGCAGCAGGATCTGTGCGTAGTCCCCTGTCCATTGAGGAACAGGAGGTGCGACCTCCATGTGCAACCCTCGCCCCGCAGCAAGTTGCACAAGCTCGCGAGCGAACTCCTCGGGGACATCCTCAATCACGATCTTCATGTGAACCTCCATAGCGGTTCATGAGCCTCGATAGACCCAACTTAGAGACCTGGTCCGCTGTATGTCTAGGCTTAATCGCGGCTCTTTGGAGGGTTAAGTCGTTGGGGGGCCGGGCTCATCGGCACTCGTCGAGCGGCGCTGGGCGACGTCGGCGGCGTAGGCGGCCCAGTCCCCGCCCGATGCCTGCTGCCACTGGACGGCCACTTTGATGTGGACCCCGAGCATCCGGGCGAGGATCGCGGCGGGCACTTCGGTGGCGAGGGCGAACAACGCGGTGGAGCGGTCCTGCTTGGGCCGGATCCCGATCTTGTGGAGGCGCTGGCCGATCCGGTCGTCGCCGAGGGGGCGTCCCGGCTGACCTCCGGGGAAGAGCCAGGGAGCGTCCTCCGGGGTGCCGATCTTGGCCTTGCCGCGGCGGGTCGCGACGAGCTCGCGGACCAGGCTGGCCAGCGGCGCGGGGAGGACGACCGGCGAGGTGCCAAACGTGATGGCGACAGAGTCGCCGTCGAAGTCGACGTCACCGACGGCGAGTTGGCTGATGGTGGCGATCTTCTGTGCGTAGAGGATCAGCAGCAGTCCTGCGACGCGGTCCGGGGTCGGCAGCGTGTCGTCGCTGAGGAGGCGCCGGGCGTCCGCCCAGCGTTTCTCGCTGTCGATGGTGCTGAGCGGGCCGGTCCAGCGGACGGTGCCATAGGTCAGGTCGCGGGCATGCCGGTGCTGTACCGACCAGCGGACGAAGTGGCCGGTCTCGTCGGGGTAGCTGACCGTGGGGTCGGCCATCCAGCGTTCCAGGTCCGTCTGGGTGCAGGTCCCGATTGCGAGCCCTTCGCCGACGAGCCAGTCGAGGAAGTTGTTCGCCGCGGTGACGTGGCAGCGCACGTTCAGGTCCTGGAGCCGGGTGGTGTGGTCTTCACCGAGGCGGCGCCGGAGCCGGCGCATGTGGTGCCAGACCGCGTGGCCGTGCAGGATTCGCCGTTCGGCGAGATCGGTGCGGGCCTGGACCGTCGCAGTGATCCATTTCTCCAGGGCGACCAGCCGTTCGTCGCGGGGCGGCAGGGCGCCGGTCGCGACCAGGACACTGCGCAGGTGGGCCAGAACCTTGCCCGGGGGCAGTTCGTCGAGGACCTCGTGGGTAACGGGCCGCTCGTCGCGGCCTATGCGTTCCAGGAGGTCACGGGCCTTGGAGCGGGAGACCCAGGCGAAAGCGACGTCGGGACGATCGGCGCTCGTCAACGCGTCGTGGAACGGGGCGAGTTCGGGGCGGATGGCCCCGTCCGGGCCGCCGAGGAGGTCACATACTTGCTGGTCGAGGACGCATCGTTGGCAGGGGCGGGTGCTGAGCTGCCAGGTGATGGTGCAGACCGGGCAGCGACCCCAGAAGCCCGGGTCGGGGTTGGTGCACTTCGCGCACAACGGCTCCTCCCAGGTTCCGCTGCGGGCCTGGGCGACGGTGCCGCAGCCGCTGCAGGCCACCCATCGCTGCTGGCAGCGGTCGCACCAGGGCTGGCCGGTAGCCCGGGACATGTCGCAGAGCGCCGTCCGCCCGCAGATGCCGCACTCCGCGGTAATCCTCGGCCGGCAGTTCTGGCAGCGTGGGCCATCAGGCAGCCGGTTCGCGACGGGCTTGCGTCGGCCGCAGTCGACGCACTCCTCCAGGTTCTCGGGCTGTCTGATCATGCAGTTCGGACACAACGGCCGGCCCTAGGCGTCGCGGGTGGCGGGCTCACGCACGGCGCCGCAGCCGAAGCAGGAGACGGCTGCGTGGTGGGCGAAGCAGGCCCGGCAGATCCTCTTGCCGTCCAGCAGCTTGGACAGCGTCTTCACTCCGTGGCAGCGTGGGCAGGCCGGTCGGACGACCTTGGTCGCTCCGGCCCTGACGAGTTCGTCGATAAACCGTAGGGCGGCCGGGGTGGGGGCTTCGTAGCCGGCACCGGTCAGCAGCTCAGGATAGGCGACGACGGCCCAGGCCAGGCGGCGCTGGCCGGCGGGCCGGACGGTGGCCCGCCCGAGCGCGGCCAGGACTGCGACGTCGTTGAGGGCGGGGTCGAGGTTCGTGACGAGTTCGGTGAGTTCCTGGAGTGGATCGCCCTCGCTGTCCGGGCAGTTCGCGCAGCGGGGCTCACCGCGGCGGTCCCGGCTGACGACGCGTCGTACTTCGTGGCATCCCGCGCAGACGGCGGGCTTGTCGAGGCAGGGTGAGCATCCCCACCGGCCTCCGGTGCTGCTGCCGACGTAGCGGCATGCGCGGCCGCACTCGCCGCAGTGGGGCAGTGCAACGTCCTGGGAGCCCGTCTCGTTCAGGGCCATCAGCAGTTTCGCGACGCAGTAGGGCGCCGGCGGCTGTCCGGTCCGCAGCAGTGACGGGTCGTCGTGCAGGGCCTGGGCGAGGCTGCGGCGCCCGGCTCGTGTGCGTACGACCGTGAGGACGATGTCGCGGACGCGCTCGGCGGGGAGGCTCTTTTCGACGTTCCCGATCAGCCGCACGACCAGGCCGACCGGATCCGCGATGACCTCCTCGGCGAGACCTGTCACCGGTCGACCCCGCTGATGCGGGCTCGCCGGGGCCGCAGGTCGCCGACTCCTTCGGAGACCGACGTGCCACCTGCGGCGGCCTTCTTCGGCTTCGTCGCGGAGCCGGCCACGGCGATGGGCTCGATGAGGTCGTCCATGGTGCAGTCGAGGATGTCGAGCAGGGCCATGAGGATCTTCAGGCTGAGGCGTTCGGGCCGCTCGACGACGAGCCGGTAGACCTGGCTCGACGACAGGCTGATACCGCGTTCCTTCAGCGGCGGGATGAGGTCGGTGGTGGAGAACATCCCGCGGTCCGCCATGACCTTGCGCAGGTGCCAGTGGTAGTCGAGCTTGGCGGCCATCATCGGGTCCTTCCTCGTCAGACGCCGGCGAACGCCGGGGCCAGGGCCTTGCTCAAGGCAGCGTTCATGAAGTCGTCGCTGACGTGCGTGTAGATGGTCGTGGAGCTGTCGCACTCGTGACCGACCTGCTGCTGAATGAATCGCCTATCCACTCCGTCTTCGGTCAAATGCGTGACATATGAATGACGGATTGAGTGCGGGACGAGTTCTTTTGGGAGCTTTAGGGCGTCGCGGTATGCCTCGAACCGGTCGTTGATGGAGCCGGGCTGGAGGCGTCCGCCGCGTTCGGTGATCCAGAGAGCCGGGTGGTCGGGGAACCCGAAGCGCGGCCGGACGTTCTCGACGTAGTCCGCGACCGCCTCGACGGCCCAGTCCAGCGGGACCATCCCCGCACGCGCGGAGAGCAGGCCTAGGGAGTTGCCAGGGAGAAACGGCCCACGGGACCATCCCCGCACGCGCGGGGAGCAGGCCTGGCTGGTCCTACGACGCGGTGGCCGCGACGGGACCATCCCCGCACGCGCGGGGAGCAGATGGCTCGCAGGGTGTCGCTGCCACCGAGCTCGGGACCATCCCCGCACGCGCGGGGAGCAGCCCGGCCGGTACGACAAGGCCGACGCCGCCTCGGGACCATCCCCGCACGCGCGGGGAGTAGCGGATGTCGGCGGGCGACGGCGGTGTCTTGGCGGGACCACCCCCGCACGCGCGGGGAGCAGAGCTCGCCGGTGCGCTTGCGGTAGCCGGTGGCGGGACCATCCCCGCACGCGCGGGGAGCAGCAGGCCCACCTGGTCGGGCGCCAGGTGCCACGTGGACCATCCCCGCACGCGCGGGGAGCAGTGCCGGCCTGCTCCGCCTCGACCGTGTAGGCGGGGACCATCCCCGCACGCGCGGGGAGCAGACCATGCCGTCACTCAGGCAGGTGTGCGACCAGGGACCATCCCCGCACGCGCGGGGAGCAGACGGGCCCCGACCTCGCCTGCGCCCCGCCCGGGGGACCATCCCCGCACGCGCGGGGAGCAGTGCATCAGGGCGAGTTGCGCGCGGCTCGCGCCGGGACCATCCCCGCACGCGCGGGGAGCAGGCCCGCCGCCGGGGGTTGTGGGCGATGGACCAGGGACCATCCCCGCACGCGCGGGGAGCAGGCGGCGTTGCTCCAGTGCCGGGTGTCCAGCGCGGGACCATCCCCGCACGCGCGGGGAGCAGGCGACCCACGACTCACGGCACGCCACCCCGAGAGGACCATCCCCGCACGCGCGGGGAGCAGAGTAACTGACCTGCGTGTTTACCTGGCGGAGCCCTGGTTTTTTGCAACTTCCGCTGATCGCGACCTATCGCTCAAGTCTGGCAAATTACCCACGCATGCCTCTCCTTGGCCTGTCGGGTGCCGAAGGCGCCTGCCCTGGCGCCAGGCACGAGCGCTGACGATACCTGGGACTGCGGGCAGGAACGGGCCGCCCAGGCTCGTGTCCCGGGCGAGGCCCCGAGTGGCTGCGCCCCGGTATTCCTGCTGGGGCGCGGCCAGTTGTCAGGTCGCGGAGAGCGCGTTCCGTCGAAGGAGGAGGGAACGCGCTCGATCGCGGGTGTGGCGCGCGCCGGCGTTCGCCTGGTGTCGGGCGAGGCGCTTGACGATCGCTCGCACGCGGTCGTCAACCCGCCCTGAGTGCATGGTGGGGTACTCGTCCAACACGCGGTTCCAGGTGAAGCAAGCGGCGTCCAGGTGGCCGATTTCCAGCTGACGTTCGGCGAGCAGACCGCCAAAGATCATCGATGACCGATGGCTGTCCGTGTCGCGGCGCAGCCTGAAGTGATCTTGTAGCGAACTCACGCTGCCCTTGGTGTCGCCCATCTCGTATCGCACCTGCGCCGTGGCGTACGCCAGAGTGGAGTAGCTGAAGCCGCCCACGGACCCGGGCCCGCTCGTGGCGGTGTCGAGTGCGCGTTCCGTCTCGCGCAAGCTGTCCAGAGCCAGCCGGCCGGAACCGGCCATGGCGTACCCGTGTGCCTGCTGCCCAGCCATGAACGCGCGCATGTACGGGCCACGCGAGGGAGCGACGTCAGCGGCGGCGTTCGCGTACCGCGTGGCCGGCGCACCGTGCCCCAGATTCGCGGCCTGCACACTGATGCCCCGCAGGATGTGGCAGTACGCCATGTAGTCATCCGCTGCGCCGGCCAGCTCCAGGCCCTTGACGTAGTACCGCTGCGCCAGCCCCTGAAGCCCCTCGTCCATGGCCATCCACCCAGTTGAGTAGCACGCCATCGCCGCTGACGACAGCATCGCCTTGCGGATGGGCTCGCGCGCGGACGCGCGCAGATACGGGGCCACCGTGTTGACGATGAACGCGCCGGCCATCGGCCGCGATTGCTGCCCGCCAACATCCTGTCCGATGGTCCGTAGACGCGACATCATCGCGTCTACCGAGTCCACCTCGGCCTGTCCGATCGTGGTGTGCGCGTTCCGCTGTGCGGCCTGCGCGCGCCCGACCACATCCGGCCAGCCGGGGACGACGAGTGCGGCGGAAATGACGCCTACCTGTGCGACGCGTCGCCGTGCCGGATTCATGCGCAACCTCCGGATGGGAACTCGTCCGCCAGAGTGTCGAATTGATCGTCAGAGCGCCTGGACGCGCGCGCTTCGTTGAGCGAGGAGGGAACGTGCCCGGTCATGCGTCTGACGGGCGAGGGGGTGGGCCAGGTGTGGTGTGAGGAGTCGGGTAGCGGAACGTACGCGAGCATCCACACGGCCGGAGTGCATGGCCGGATATGCCGTCAGCACGCGGTCCCACGTGGCGCAGGCGGCATCCAGGTATCCGGTGGCGATCTGTCGTTCAGCCAGAAGGCTTGCGTGGAGCAACTCGCTTCGGCGGCTGTCTGTGTGGTCACGGAGCTTGAAGTGGTCGTGCAGTGATCGCACGCTGCTCTTCGTGTCCCCAAGCGATACGTGTACCTGCGCTGTGGCGTACGCGAGCGTCGCCGCGGAGAAGCCGCCCAGCCGCCCGACAGGGCTCTCCGCCTGGCTGACCGCCCGCTCTGCCTCACGCAGCGCGCTCCATGCTCGTGTACGGTCGCCGGCGACCGCGTAGGCGTACGCCTGCTGCCCGGTGATGAAGGCGCGCATCCGGGGCGAGGACGAGGGGGCGGCACCGGCCGAGACTTCGGCTAGATGGCGTGCCGTCGGCCCGTGTCCCAGGTCGGCTGCCTGTACGGACATGCCACGGAGGATGTGGCAGTACGCCATGCGGTCGCCACTCATACGAGCCAGTTCGAGGCCCTTGACGTAGTACTGCTGCGCCAGGCCGTGCAGCCCCTCGTCCACGGCCATCCATCCGGTGACGTACGACGCCATCGCCGCCGCGTGCTGCATGGCCCGTCGTACCTCTTCCGATGCTTCGGCCCGTAGGTACGGAGCCACGGTGTTGACGAGGAACGCCGCCGCCATCGGCCGTGCATGCTGACCGCCGTACTCGTCGTCGAGTGCACTGAGCTGGTTAGTGAGTGCTTTGACCGCCTCCACCTCGCCCATCCCCACACGCATATGCGGTGTTGTCGTGACAGCGGAGAGCCGGTCTGCGGCGTCGGCCCACCCCGGAACGGCCAGCGCGGCTGAGAATGCCCCAACGCCGGCAACGACACCACGTCGCGTCGGGTCCACGGACTGCCTCCCCAGGGCTACGAGACTGTCGACCAGATCTCTACCCGTATTCGTGTGCGATACCTCGCCCGGAGCGGGGAACCCCGCGTCGGTCAGGCTGAGGGCGCGGCCCAGGCGCCGCGCCAGAGTTTCGACGATGAGGGAGCGGGATTCGGTTTCGCGCGGCATCGCTCCCTGAAGCCAGGCCCATGCCGTCTGCGCGCTGTACGTCCTGGGGGCGCCTCGCTCGGTGCCCAGTCGGTTGGTGTGCTGGGCGAACTGTCGAAGTGTCCACTGTGTCTCGTGGAAGAGATGTCGAAGTTTCTCGTTCGGTGCCCGATCGGCCATGACCGCCCCTGGCGTTGACGGGAATTGAAGCCCGGCGGGGCCGCCACAGTACCGCTGTCCGTAGTGGCGCGGTTGCCTAGAGCGAGTAAGGCCCCCGCGACCGTGCGACCGGTCCGGGGGTGTGGACCACCCGAACGAGGCAGGTAGTCATGTTCCAGCGTACGGGCCCGTGTGGCCTTGTTCGCTGTGTTCGGCGGGGGTGGGTTGATGAGTGAGACTCCGGCTCCCACCCCCGTCGACGCGAGGTTGGCGGCGTTGATCGACAAGCACGACCGGCAGGCGCGGGAGGACGCGCCCGGTTCCTGTGCCCGGTGTCGGGCGATCTGGATTGTCGCGGAGCGGGCGGACGCTCTGGGGGATGTGCGGCGGCGGCGTAAGGCCGTTGAGGTGCTTGGCGCGCATCGCCGGCGGGCCCACCGGGTTGAGGAGGGTGGGAGGTGAACCTGGGTGATCGGGTCAGGGCCGTGCTGACCGGTGAGCACGAGGTGCGTACCGCGCAGGGTGTGGTGTTGCGCTTCTTCCTCGCCGACGGTCCGCTGGCCGCGCCCGGCGCGCGGTGGATGCGGGCGAGCGACGTGGAGTTCCAGTACGCGTACGAGCTGGCGCAGTTCGACGAGGGGGAACGCGCGGGGGATGGCGTACGGCCCAATCCGGACTGGTTTCAGGTGGCGTTGGACGCGTTGGTGGGTGCGGGGGGTTTCTTCTGGTCGGACGGCGCGGCGGCGTCGGGTGTGTTGACCACCAACGGAAAGGCGCCGGAGGAGTGCGGGCTCAACCTCGGCGCGCTGCGCGCTCGCGCGGGGGTGTCGGGTGAGTGAGCGTGAGGTGCGGGTGAACGTGTTGGTGTGGCGACCGCGCGACCCGCGCGCACCGGGTGATCTGGCGGCTGGTTGGCCGCGTGTGCTCCAGGTGCGCAGCGCCCGTACGGTGTGGCAGGTGCCGGGTGTGGTGCTGCGCCCGTACGAGTCGGTGATGGCGGCGGCCGGCCGTGCGGCGTACGCGCTGGGGCTGGAGCTGCCGACGGTGCACCGCGCCCTGACCATCGACCAGCGTCCGGCCCTCGGTCGCCATCCGGAGCAACTGGTCATCGTCGTGGACGGCGGCTGGACCGACGGCGAGGACGTCCGGGTGGTGTCCGGCAGCCGGTTCCCCCGCTCGGCGGGTTGCCTGTACGAGTGTCGCTGGGCGGAGGCGGAGGACCTGGCGGAGGAGATCGCCGTCGCCACGGCGTTGAGCGCGGCGCTGGGCAAGACCCCGGCGTTCATCGTCAACCAGCCACCGGCGGGCGCCTGCCACGGCGAGGGCGGGTGAGATTGTCCACGCCGAGGCGGCCCCCGGGCGCCGGGGGCTGGGTCGGGTGACCCCCGCTGCTTGCGGGGAGGTCGCCGCCCTCAACATCTGAGCCGCCGCGATGGCGGGGCCAGCCCCGCGTGCGGGGAGCAGCACACGGGTGATGGGGTGGCGGGTGCGCCACAGGGGCCATCCCCGCACGCGCGGGGACCAGCGTGAACAGGGACGGGTGGTCTAAGTTCGGGCGGGGCCACCCCCGCACGCGCGGGGACCAGGGCGTCACGCTGCGATCGACCCGCGTCACCCAGGGACCATCCCCGCGCGCGCGGGGAGCAGCCGGGGCCGTACGTCGCTGCCTGATGTGCGCAGGGACCATCCCCGCACGCGCGGGGAGCAGACTCGCAGCACCCAGGCGCCGGGGAGCCTGGAAGGACCATCCCCGCACGCGCGGGGAGCAGCGCTCCGACACTGCCTTTTCCGGGCTTTGTGTCGGACCATCCCCGCACGCGCGGGGATCAGAGCGCGACTCTTTCGAGCTGCGGCAGATGGTCAGGGACCATCCCCGCACGCGCGGGGAGCAGCGTGTGCCGTACGCCAGTTCGTGCAGATGGCGTGGGACCATCCCCGCACGCGCGGGGAGCAGACACCGGCCGACACGAGGAGCGCCGTCTCCGCGGGACCATCCCCGCACGCGCGGGGAGCAGCGCACGGGCTGCCAGTCCGCGCCGGCTTTGCCGGGACCATCCCCGCACGCGCGGGGAGCAGCGTGCGGCCAGGATGTCGTCCATCTGGGGGAAGGGACCATCCCCGCACGCGCGGGGAGCAGCGGCTGCCCTCGCCCACGATGGCTGTCGGTCGAGGACCATCCCCGCACGCGCGGGGAGCAGAGTAATTGACCTGCGGCTTTACCTGGCGGGAGGCCGGTTTCTTGCAACTTCCGCTGATCGCGACCTATCGGCCGAAGTTCGCAATTCGCTCACCGTGTCCTCTCGGTCGGGCAGGCTGCCCAGCCTAGCGTCGGACCTCGCCGGCCCGCTCCAGTCGCATCTGCGTGCAGCGCGGCCTATCCGAGGCTCGGCGGGAGCGGCTGGCGGCCCCACTCGCCCCGACGTGCCCAGGGCGCCGCGTGACGCGGCCACCGCCGAAGAGGGGCCCGTACAGATAGCGGCCCGTGACCGGTGTGCGGAGGCTTCACGCGAACGGATCGCCCGCCACCCCGGTGAGACGGATCAGGCCGGGCTTGCCTCCGTCGGTGACGCGCACATACAGCGTGTAGGTCGAGCCCGTCTCCTCGGTCTTCGCGCGCACCCAGGCCAGGACCTCCCCGACGTCGGCGCCGGTCAGTTCGTACTCGTCCGCTACCCCGGTCGACCTGTCCCAGAAGTACGCCCGATAGGTGGCGTCTTCCTGTTCCCAGGACGTGTCTCGCGGGTCCACTCCCCGTACGCGCATGGAGTCGAGCGTAGCGACTGGCCCCGCTGGGGCCACCCCCGCGTGCGCGGGGAGCGGGCCGCGATCAAGCACGGCGTGGGCGCGATGCTGGGACCATCCCCGCGCGCGGGGACCAGATAAGGCCGACCGACGGATGTCCCGCCCGCCAGGGACCATCCCCGCACGCGCGGGGACCAGGGGTACGGGTGGGGGGCCAGCGTCAGGGAGGAGGGACCACCCCCGCACGCGCGGGGACCAGGAGACGTCAAGATGACCGACGTGCACGACTGGGGGGCCACCCCCGCACGCGCGGGGACCAGCCGGCTCCTCCTGGCCCGTGTGCTCGCGGGCCGGGGCCACCCCCGCACGCGCGGGGACCAGTGCATCAGCCCGTAGTGACCCATTAGGTAGTCGGGGCCACCCCCGCACGCGCGGGGACCAGCTCTGGGGTGGTCTGGCGGGCGCCTTCGGCGCGGGGCCACCCCCGCACGCGCGGGGACCAGAGCAATTGACCTGCGGGTCTACTCCGCGAGAGGCCGGTTTTCTGCAACTTCCGCCGATCGCGACCTATCGTTCAAGCCTGGCATAACGCCCACCTCGCCTCGTACTGGCCCGTCGGGCGCTGAAGTCGCCTGCCCCGGCTCCAGCCGCGAACGCTGACCCTACCTGGGGCCGTGGGCGCGCGTGCGGTAGCGAGGGCTCCTTCGAGTCGCGGGTTGAGGCGGCGCCGGTAGGGGATGCGGAACGGCGCTTCCAGAGTGTTCGGAGCGGTCAGCGGGAAATGCGAGCAGCGCCCCTGACGGGCCCCGCCGGAGGCGCTGCGGGTGGGGCTACTCCCGTACACGCGGGGGGAGATGAGCGCGCGGCGGCCCGCTGGCGAGCGGAGTACCGTCCTACGTATGGCAGTTGAGCACCTGGGCGATCGCATCGCAAAGCTCCGTCGCCTCGCTGACCTCACTCAAGAGGGCTTGGCCGAGCGATCCGGCGTCTCCGTCGACGTGGTGCGGAAGCTGGAGCAGAACCGTAAGCACGGCGCCCGCCTCCCTACGCTGCACGCACTCGCCAAGGGGCTCGGCGTCGAGTTGACGGGTCTGCTGGGCGATCCCCCCGGAGTGCCGTCGAGCGGAGACATTGAACCTCCGCAACTGGTCGCCGTACGGCGGGCCATCATGCCGCCGCTCTTCGCCCCGCCTCCCGAACCGACGGCCGCCGATTCGCTGACCCTCCCGCTTCTGCGCGCCGAGTTGGCGGCGGGGTGGACGCTCTACCACGCGGCGGAGTTCGGTCGCGTCATGGAACAGCTCCCCGGCATCATCGCTGACGCCCGCCTGCTGGCGGCGGTGGGTCGGCCCGAGCAGCGAGCGGCGGGACAGGCGGCGCTCGGCAAGGCTCTCCAGCTCAGCGGGCATCTCGCCCTTCGGCTGGGGAAGTCCGACCTGGCCCTTGCCGCGCTGGAGCGCGCCATAGACGCCGCGCGACAGTCGTCCGATCCGCTGTTGGCGCCGATGATCTCCGGCTCCGTGGCATGGGCCTACCAGCGGCAGAACCGTCTGTGCGACGCCAAGCATGTGGCCGTGCGCGCCGGCGACGAGGTGGAGCGGGAGTACGCGCGGTCCGCCGAAGGCGTCCGAGTCTGGGGCGGCCTCCTGATGTCAGCGGCTACCTCGTACGCCCGGAGCGACGACTACGACACGGCCGACGAGATGATGCGGACCGCCGAAGCCGCGGCCAAGCGGCTGGCCCGGCTTCCGGCGAACGTGGACGGCAGGTTGGTCTCGGTGTTCAACACGTCATCCGTACGCATCGAGCGTGTACGCCTGGCAGCCCAGCACGAGCGACCCGCCGAGGCGCTCGACATCGCCCGTGGGATGCGCCTGAACAAGGACGTCCCCCCCTCGTGGCGTTCATGGCTGCTGCTCGACATCGCTCGCGCGTACGCGGACGTCGGAGACGCGGCCGGAGCCGTGCGTGCTCTCCAGACCCTGCACCGGGTCGCTCCGGCCTGGCTGCGCCACCACACACTCGCCGTTTCCATCGTCACCGACCTGTGGGCCGGGCCGAACCGCCCGCCCGGCCTGCGAAAGCTGGCGACATTCCTGGGCGTGGCCGCCTAAGCCCGCAGAACTGGGACGTTCCGTCCCTGGTTCGCTGCTGCCAGTCGCGGTTCGCTTACGTAGTGCAAGACCCCCGCGACCGTGCGACCGGTCCGGGGGCGTGGACGACCCGAACGAGGCAGGTAGTCATGTTCCAGCGTACGGGCCCGTGTGGCCTTGTTCGCCGTGTTTGGCGGGGGTGGGTTGATGAGTGAGGCTCCGGCTCCCACCCCCGCTGACGCGAGGTTGGCGGCGTTGATCGACAAGCACGATCGGCAGGCGTGGGAGGACGTGTCGGATTCGTGTGCGAGGTGTCGGGCGATCTGGATCGTCGCGGAGCGGGCGGACGCTCTGGGGGATGTGCGACGGCGGCGTGAGGCCGTTGAGGTGCTTGGCACGCATCGCTGGCGGGACCACCAGGTTGAGGAGGGTGGGTGGTGAACGTGAGTGATCGGGTCAGGGCTGTGTTGACCGGTGAGCACGAGGTGCGTATCGCGCAGGGTGTGGTGTTGCGTTTCTTTCTCGCGGACGGGCCGTTGGCCGTGCCTGGTGTGCGGTGGGTGCGAGTGAGTGATGCGGAGTTTCAGTACGCGTATGAGGTGGCGCAGTTCGATCCTCGGGCGCATGCGGAGCACACCGTTCGGCCCAACCCGGGGTGGTTTCAGGTGGGGTTGGACGCGTTGGTTGGTGCGGGGGGTTTCTTCTGGTCGGACGGCGCCAATGTCTCGGGTGTGTTGACGACCAATGGGAAGGCTCCGGGGGAGTGTGGGCTCGACCTTGTGGCGTTGCACGCTCGCGTGCGTTCCGGGTTGGGGGTGTGGGGTGAGTAGGCGTGAGGTGCGGGTGAATGTGTTGGTGTGGCGTCCGCGTGATCCGGGTGCTCCGGGTGACTTGTCGGGTGGTTGGCCGTGTGTGTTGCAGGTGCGGAGTGTTCGTGCGCCGTGGCAGGTGCCGGGTGTGGTGTTGCGTCCGTATGAGTCGGTGATGGCGGCGGCGGGGCGGGCGGCGTTCGCGTTGGGGTTGGAGTTGCCGGTGGTGCATCGTGCGTTGACTATCGACCAGCGTCCGGCGTTGGGGCGTGATCCGGAGCAGTTGGTGATTGTGGTGGATGGTGGTTGGACTGATGGTGAGGATGTGCGGGTGGTGGGTGGTGGTCGGTCTGCGCGCTCGGGGGGTTGCTTGTATGAGCGTCGTTGGGCGCGGGCGGAGGACTTGGCTGAGGAGATCGCTGTGGCCACGGCGTTGAGTGCGGCGTTGGGTAAGACTCCGGCGTTCGTTGTTAATCAGCCGCCGGGGGGTGAGCTTCGTGGTGGGGGCTGGTGAGGGTTGTTTGTGGCGGGGCGTCCGTGGAGTGGTGGGGGTGGGTGTGGGGGAGCCCCGCGACTGCGGGGACGGAAGTGCCCTGAACATCTGGGCCGCCGCGATGGCGGGACCAACCCCGCGTGGGGGCCAGGTCCACACGATGCCGGCCTACACGATCTGTCCGGGGCCACCCCCGAGCGCGCGGGGACCAGCGGATCGTCGCGACCGGCCCGAGGGGCTGGGCCGGACCACCCCCGCACGCGCAGGGACCAGCAGGGAGCGATCCGGCAAGCCCTCAAGATCAAGGGACCACCCCCGCACGCGCGGGGACCAGGGGATCGGGCACGGGTGTCACCAGCCGGGACCACCCCCGCACGCGCGGGGACCAGCAGCGCGGCCACTTGGGACCACCCCCGCACGCGCGGGGACCAGCCGGTGACACGGTCCGCAGGGCCAAGAGAGCAGGGACCACCCCCGCACGCGCGGGGACCAGTGAGCACCGCAACAGCCGCCGAGTGGGAGAGCAGGACCACCCCCGCACGCGCGGGGACCAGCCGTTGCCCCGCTTGCCTGCGTCCCAGTAGCAGGGACCACCCCCGCACGCGCGGGGACCAGCCATCGTGGAGCTCTACGGGCGCGGCGAACCGGGGACCACCCCCGCACGCGCGGGGACCAGATGCTGCTGGATCGGCCCCACCAGCGGCTGATGGGACCACCCCCGCACGCGCGGGGACCAGTAATTGACCTGCGGGTTTACCCGGCAGGAGGCCGGTTTTCTGCAACTTTCACCGATCGCGACCTATCGCCTAAGTCTCGCAAGTCGCCCGCAACCCTCTCGCAGAGTCGGTCGCCCGGGAGGCGCGCTCGGGCTTGCCCCCACCGTATCCGCATCCGCGTACGACGCGACTGTCGCGATATCCCTTGCCAGCCAGGCCGGTTGACGAAGCGTGGCTTGGTGCCGCCTCGGGGGTGGCAACGCGGGGCACCCCCACGCGAGGGGCCAGGCCGCCACCCCACCGAACTGGATGGGAGAAGGCGGGCCACCCCGCGTAGGCGGGGAACAGCCCACGAGCGCCCCGCCCGGCACGCGCCCACCAGGCCTGGCCCCACCCGACACGCCCCCGGGGCCCACCCGACACACCTCCACCGGGCCTCGCCCGACACACCCCCACCGGGCCTCGCCCGGCACACGCCCCGGGCCTCGCCCGCACACTCCCCCCGGGCCTCGCCCGCACACCCCCACCGGGCCTCACCCGGCACGCGCGCTCCTGCGGGCCCCGCCCGCCCCGCCGCTGCCCCCACCTGCTGGCGACCCCGTCAGCACGGGGCGTGGTGACCGGCGGTGAGGAGAGGGGAGTCGGGGGCGGGGAGCGGGGGGACGGCGGGCCCGTCGGGGGTGGGGTCGTGGGCCGTGAGCTGGGTGGCGAGTCCGGCCAGCCCCTCGGCCAGTGCGTGGCGTTCGCGTACGGACATGCCGTGGATGGCCTCGTGGAGCATGCTCTCGCGTTCCTCGCGGACGTGCTGGAGGTGCCTCTTGCCCGCCGTGCTGAGCCTCAGCGCGACCTCGCGCCCGCTGTCGGGGCAGGGGAGGCGTTCCAGGAAGCCGATGGTCTGCAGGCGGTCGCACATGCGGCTGACGTTCGGCGGTGAGGAGGCCAGCAGGTGGCACAGCCGGCGCATCCGCATGCCGTCCTGCCGGTCGACGACGTACATCAGTCGCAACTGCGAGACGGACGCGGGCGCGGTGGCCTGCGCGGTGGAGTCTCTCGCGCGTTCCCACATGACGTCGAGGAGTTCGGCGATGCCGCTGGCGGCGTCGGTGGCCTCCGAGCAGATGCTGCTGGCGTCGGCGTCTGGTGCGGGCATGGCTCCCCGTCGGCTGTGTGCTCGTGCCCGGTGGTTGACCCGGCAGGTGGCTCAGGTGCTGTTGTTGGGCCCGGTGGGGCGGGTCGCTCTCGGTTCCCCCTCGGTCGCGGGGGGTGCCGAGGCCGGGTGGGGGGTCGCGGTGCCGGCGGGGGGCGGCGCCGTGAGGTGTTCGAGCGTACCGGTGACAACGAGGAGCCGGTCCAGCCGCGCGGGCCGGTTCTCCAGGTGCAGGCGCACGCCCGCCGAGGTCGCGCGGCGGGCGATCATCAGCAGGGTCGACAGGCCCATGGAGTCGATGACGCCGACGTGGGCGAAGGACAGGCGCAGGCTCGCCAGGTCGCGCCGGGCCGCGAGGCGGGCGGTGACCTCCTCCAGGAGGAAGTCGGCGTTGTCGTAGTCGAGGTCTCCCGTGATCTCCACGCGGACGCCGCCGTCGGCCTCGACGGTGGACAGGCGCAGAGTGGGGGGCAGGGTGGTCATACGCGTCGTCCGGTGTCGGTGGGGGTGGCGGTGGTCAGGGCGGCGGAGCCGTGCTCCAGGATGCGGACGGCCCGGGGGAAGTCCTTCAGCTCGCGGGCGAAGAGGGCGAGGGCCGCCGGCAGGGACCGCGTGGGCACCCCGCGCGCCGCGAGGATCCGCGCGGTCCAGGTGAGGAAGCTCCGGAAGAGGTCCTCGTCACCGAGGTAGAGGGCCGTACCGAGGAACTCCACGATGTGCGCGAGGTCCTCCGCCGTGCGCTCCCGCTGGGCGTCGTCGTACTCCCGCATGAGGGGCAGAGCGTCCTCCAACGCGTGGAAGACGGCCCGCACGAGGGCGTCGCTGTTGCGGACGACCATCGTGTACTCCTGGTCGGCCAGGTGCGGCAGGTCGTCCATCTGCTGGTGGTCGAGGCGTGGTTGCGGCAGCGGCCCCAGGGCCAGGATGTCGGCGGCGGTACGGGCGTCGGGGGCCCACGCCTGGGCGCCCAGCAGATGCGCGTACCGGCCATCCGGTCCGAACGCGGCGCCGCCGACCAGCACGGGCACGCCCACGGCCTGGCAGGCGGTGATCGCCGCGTGCGCGGTGGGCAGGCGGGTGGCGATCGAGCTGGAGAGCGCGACCGCGTCGGCGTGGGTGTGGTGCAGGTGCGCGATCAACCGGGCGGAGGGGACCTGGGCGCCGAGGTAGTCGACCTGCCAGCCGCGCAGCGTCAACACCTCCGCGACCAGGCGGGCGGGCAGTGCGTGCCATTCGCCGTCGACACAGGCCACCGTGATCCGGCCCAGGTGCCCGCTGCCACGGGCGGCGGGATGCGCGGCGAGCGCCGCGACCACGCGTTCGTTGATGGCGGTCGCGGCGTGTTCCTGGGCGACACTGATCCGGGCGGCGGCCCACTCCTCGCCGACCTTGCCCTGCACCGCGGCGATGACGTCCAGCAGGAGGAACTCGGGGTCGACGCCCTCGTCCAGGGCGCCCAGCACGACCTCGGTGGCGGAGTGCAGGTCCTTGGCCGTGACGCTGTCCCACAGCCGGTCGGCCAGCTCCCCAGGACGCGTGCCGTGGGGGAGCCGGGACGGGGTGCTCGTGTTCATGCGGTGTACCTGCCCCGGGTGTGCCCGTCCACCGCGCTCAGATGGTGGGTGCGGGGCGCCGAGATGGCCACGACGGCCATGTCGTCGTGACGGCGCCGGCCGAGCCACTGGGAGGCCAGCATCTGAAGGTGCTCCACGACACCCTCCGACGGCATCCCGACGCATTCGGACAGGGCACGCCTGAGACGGTCCTCACCGAACTGGGCATCACCCATCGGGCCGCCCTTGGCCTCGGTGAAGCCGTCGGTGTAGAGGATGCAGGACTCCCCGGGAGAGAGCGTGACGGTGACCGTACGGGAGGGAACCTCCGGCATCACCCCGACCAGGGTGCCGCGGGTGTCGGCCTCCTCCACGGTCCCGTCCGCCCGGACGATCAGTGGGCTGGGGTGGCCGGCGCTGGTCAGTCTCACCTCGACGCCGTTGCGCTTGCGGGCGGCGGAGGCCAACACCAGGGTCGCGAACCGGGTGTGATGGGAGTTCAGCAGCGCTGTGTTCAGCAGGGTGAGCATGCGCTGGTGGTCGTCCGCCATGGGAAGCAGGGCGTGCAGGGTGTTACGGATCTTGCCGGTGAGCACGGCGGCCTCCAGGCCCTTTCCGCACACGTCCCCGAGGGCGACGAGCGAGGGCTGGCCCTCCACGGGGGCGGGGTGCACGTCGTAGAAGTCCCCACCCACCCGCTCGTGGTCCGACGAGGCGCGGTAGCCGCCGGCGAAGTCCACGCCGGAGATCTGACGCAGCGTCGGCGGTAGCAGCTCCCGCATCAACACCTCGGTGATGCCCGCCTGCTCCGCGTACAGGCGTGCCGCGGACATCGCCGCACCGGACCGGGCGGCGAAGAGCCGGGCGAAGACCTCCTCCTCGTCGGTGAAGGAGGCGCTGCCCACCTTGCGGAGCAACACCAGGGCTCCCGCCGGGACGCCGTGTCCGGGCAGCGGGGTGATGACGATCGAGCCGACCGGGCCGAACCCGGGCGGGATCATCCAGTCCGGCGCCGAGGCGGGGTCGATCCACCGGGAGGGCACCGGGGGGAACCCGCGCAGCGCCTCGCCGAGGCCGGGGACGTCCTCGGGCTCCACGTCCTCCTGGGACGTGCGGGGCGAGTCGCCGCGCAGGCAGGTCACCACGGGCAGCCGTCGGCCCCGCGCCGGCGCGATGGCCAGGGCGGCGTCGGCGAGGTGCTCGGCGGCCATCCGCGCGGTCACGTCCATGCAGCGACCCAGGTTGAGACTGGAGAGCAACAGGCTGGACGCCTTCGCCAGGAACGCGGTCCGCTCTCGCTGCGTACGGAGTTCCTCCCGGGCGAGCTGGTGACTGGTGTCGTCCACCAGCCACCACGCCACCGTGCCGTTGTCGCACACGGTGGGGTGCGCCTCGAAGCGGAGCCCGTCGATCTCGCCGCACGGGGGGAGCCCCGGCTCCCGTTCCTCTCGTGGGTTGGTCGAGGACGCCGCCCGGTGAGCCGTGGCCAGCCAGCTCGGGGCCACGTCGGTCAGACGCGCGCCCGCACGCGCCGCGGGCAGGAGGGCCAGAGCGGCGTCGTTGCGCTGGACGAGGATGCCCGACGCGTCAGCCACCAGTACCGGGTACGGGGCCTGGGCCCAGGGAAAGTCCGGCTCCGCGTACGTGACGGTGTCCGCTTGGGTGGAGACCACGTTGGAGGACCCGCTGCGCGAATCCCTCACCTCACTCGCTCGAACGGAATCATTGCTTTCAGGAAACCATCCCCCACGGCCCGGCGCGCTGACAAGCCATCCCCGTGCCCACCCGCCCATCCGCACACCTGTGAAGGTGGCGTGCGCGCCGGCGACCACCGAGTGCCGCGCGCAGGCCCTTCCACACCAGACGCGGCGTGGGCGACCCGGTGCCCCGCCCGCCGCCACCGCCGACGCGCGGCCTCCGTCCCGCCTCCCGACAGCCGGTGGGCCCACCCCGCCCCCGCTCCTCCCCGGCCGTCGCCGAGGAGGGAGGCAATCGGGGCCGAAACCGGGGCGTTTGGCGCTCTCCGGGCGGCCTGGAGACCCCGGCCGCCAGAAAGTTCGTGAAATCCTTCACATGAAAAATGTCCTGGTGGCCACCTCGGAGCCGGCCGGCGGGCCAGTTCCCGGCCCTTGCGGAGTCCCGTGTCGGGTCGCGCCCTGTTTCGGCCGAGTTAAACGCGAGATACGGAACAGCCGCCGGGGCCGTCGACTTACTCGCGCGTAGCCCTACATCGCCTGATCAGTGAGGGTGTGCAACGCTTCGGGAAGGCGTGCGGTTCCCCGTGGAGAGTATGGGATCGATCACGGGGGCCGCGCAGTGTAGCAGAGCCACTCGGCATCCTTGTGAAGGGGCTCACGAGCAACCCTCCTGGGGGTGCTGGATACTCGAATCATGAGCACCACGGAGCGTCCCCGAATCCTCGTTGTAGGCGGTGGGTACGTAGGTCTGTACGCGGCACGCCGCATCCTGAAGAAGATGCGGTACGGAGAGGCGACCGTCACGGTCGTCGACCCGCGGTCGTACATGACGTACCAACCCTTCCTTCCCGAAGCTGCGGCCGGCAGCATCTCCCCGCGCCACGTCGTGGTTCCGCTGCGACGCGTGCTCCCGAAGGCGGAGGTCCTCACGGGCCGCGTCACGACCATCGACCAGGACCGCAAGGTCGCCACCGTCGCCCCGCTGGTCGGCGAGGCGTACGAGCTGCCCTTCGACTACCTGGTCATCGCGCTCGGCGCGGTCTCCCGTACCTTCCCGATCCCCGGCCTGGCCGAGAACGGCATCGGTATGAAGGGCGTCGAGGAGGCCATCGGCCTGCGGAACCACGTCCTTGAGCAGCTCGACAAGGCCGACTCGACGACCGACGAGGAGATCCGCCGCAAGGCGCTGACCTTCGTCTTCATTGGTGGCGGCTTCGCCGGCGCCGAGACCGTCGGCGAGGTCGAGGACATGGCCCGGGACGCGGCCAAGTACTACCCGAACGTCAAGCGCGAGGACATGCGCTTCGTGCTGGTCGACGTGGCCGACAAGATCCTTCCCGAGGTCGGCCCGAAGCTGGGCGCCTGGGGCAAGGAGCACCTGGAGGGCCGCGGCGTCGAGGTCTACCTCAAGACCGGCATGGACTCCTGCGTCGACGGTCACGTGGTGCTCAACAACGGGCTTGAGGTCGACGCCAGCACCATCGTGTGGACGGCGGGCGTCAAGCCCAACCCCGCGCTGGCCCGCTTCGACCTGCCGCTCGGCCCGCGCGGCCACGTGGACACCGCCCCCACCCTCCAGGTCCAGGGCAGCGACTACATCTGGGCCGCCGGCGACAACGCGCAGATCCCCGACCTGGTGGGTCGCGCGGCCGGCAACGAGAACGCCTGGTGCCCGCCGAACGCGCAGCACGCGCTGCGGCAGGCCAAGGTCCTCGGCGACAACGTCATCTCGGGCATGCGGGGCTTCCCGCAGCGCGAGTACAAGCACGCCAACAAGGGCGCGGTGGCGGGCCTCGGCCTCCACAAGGGCGTCGCGATGATCGTCGTCGGCAAGATGAAGCTCAAGCTCAAGGGCCGTCTCGCCTGGTACATGCACCGTGGTTACCACGGCATGGCCATGCCGACCTTCAACCGCAAGATCCGCGTCTTCGCCGACTGGACGCTCGGGATGTTCCTCAAGCGCGAGGTCGTCTCGCTGGGCGCCATCGAGAACCCGCGCGAGGAGTTCTTCGAGGCCGCCTCGCCGGTCTCGACCCGGACCGCGGCCCCGGTGGAGAAGAAGGACGACGCCAAGGCCAAGGCGTAGTCCCCGGTCGCCGAAGCCCCTGACCCGGGCTTCCCCGACGACCGCACACCGGGCGGGCCGCACGGCCCGCACACAGCACACGACGAGGGCGTCCACCAATCCGTGGGGTGGGCGCCCTCGTCGTACCCACCCCGGCCAAGCCCCGCCCCGAACACCCTCGGCGTTCCTCGTACGCGGCCCCCGCCGCCGTCACGGCCGCCCCGCGCCCCCGCCGCCGTCACGGCCGGCTCCCCTGTACGCCGCGTGCCCGCTCCGTTCCGTACGCCCGGCCCGGTACGCCGCCCGTCGCGTACGGCACGCGCTCACCCGCCGCCGTCCGTACGCCAAGCGTTGCCGCGCCCGGCCCACCCCCACGCCGCCGCGCGCACTCGATCCGCGCACCGCCGGCCCCGTACCCGGCTCGCTCCGGCACGCCGCTCCCGCCCCCGCACGCCACCCAACCGGCACCCGCGCCACCCGTCGCTGTACGCGGCCCGCTCGCGCGCCATCGCACGCGCGGCCCCGCGCCGCGCACCCCGCGCAAGCCCCCGCCCCGCGACGAGCCCGACGCCGCCGCACGCCGCGCCGTAGGCCGCACACCCCCGCAAGCCGTACAGCCGTACCCCGCCACGCACGGGCATGCCACGCACCCAGCGCGTCCCCCAACCGCGTGGGCAAGCCGCGAGGCCCGTGCACCCGGCGCACCCCCCAGCCACGTGCCCGCGCCCGCAACGCGCCGGTCCGCCCCCGCCCAGCGTCCCTGGGCCGCTGAGCCGGGCCCCCAAGCCGAGCGGCCGAGCCGCCACGCCGCGCCCCAGCCCATCCCCGACGCGGCGCGCCAGCGCACCTGCGGGCCGCCGCGCTGCCCAGCGCACCGCCGGGCCCTCACACCGCGCCCCGGCCCATCCCCCTACGCCGCGCGCCAGCGCACCCCGCACCCCGTAACGCCAGTGCGGTGGTCTCGGGTCGCTTCGGCACGCGTCGTCGGGTGGTGTGGGGTGGGGCGACCTACGCTGAGGGCGCTCGCTCGCCGGCGGCGTTCGCGGGGGAGCTCGTGGGGTGGGGCGCGTGGTCGGTCGTGCGGCCGGGTGGTGGGACTTTGCCGTTTCCACAACCGCGATCGGGACTGCCGTGCGGGCGGCGGGTGTTTTACGTGGCAGGTGAATCTTTCTTGAGATGTGCCGCTACGCGATCACCGCGTCTCCCTGGAGGTGTGCGACATGGCCGATGCCGCTGGACGGCTCTCCGCGCTCGCTGAGGAGGTCCTCGGGGCCCCCTTCCCGGTCCGGATCAGGGCCTGGGACGGTAGCGAGGCCGGGCCCGCCCCCGGTGCCACGGGGGCGGGTGCGAAACCGCCCACCCTGGTCGTCCGCGACCGGCGCGCCGTGCGCCGGCTGTTGTGGCGGCCGGGTGAGCTCGGCCTCGCCCGTGGCTGGGTCGCCGGCGAACTGGACGTCGACGGCGACCTGTACGCGGCGCTCGACCTGCTCTCGGGCGTGCTGTGGGAGCGCGGCGAGGACGCCGCGCCCCGGCGCGGGCTGCGTTCGGCCCTCGGTGCGGCCCGCGACCCCAGACTCCGCGCCGCCGCTCGCGACCTGTTCGCCCTCGGCGGCCCCTGGCCACCCCCGCGCCCGCCGGTCGAGGAGGCCCGCCCGCCGCGCGGCCCGCTGCACACCCTGCGCCGCGACCGGGCCGCCATCAGCCACCACTACGACGTCGGCAACGACTTCTACGCACACGTCCTCGGCCCCTCCATGGTCTACTCCTGTGCCTACTGGCCGACCCCGGACGCCACGCTGGAGGAGGCGCAGCGCGCCAAGCTGGACCTGGTCTGTCGCAAGCTGGGCCTGACCAGCGGGCAGCGCCTGTTGGACGTGGGCTGCGGCTGGGGCTCGCTGGTCCTGCACGCGGCGCGCGAGTACGACGTACGGGCCGTGGGGATCACGCTCTCCCAGGAACAGGCGGAGTACGCCCGCAAGCGGGTCGCCGAGGAGGGGCTCACCGACCGGATCGAGATCAGGGTCCAGGACTACCGCCGGGTCGACGACGGCCCCTACGACGCGATCTCCTCCGTCGGCATGGCCGAGCACGTGGGCGCCGAGCGGTACGCGCGCTACGCCGCGTTGCTGCACGGGCTGCTGCGGCCCGGCGGGCGGCTGCTCAACCACCAGATCGCGCGGCCCCCGCGGCACCACGAGGAGTCCTACCGCGTCGACGAGTTCATCGACCGTTACGTCTTCCCCGACGGGGAGCTCGCGCCGGTGGGGCGGACGGTGAGCCAGTTGGAGGATGCCGGGTTCGAGGTGCGCGACGTGGAGTCGATCCGCGAGCACTACGCGCTGACGCTGCGCAGCTGGGTCGGCAATCTGGAGCGCGAGTGGTCGCGGGCGCTGCGGCACGTCTCGCCGGGCCGGGCCCGCGTGTGGCGCCTGTACATGGCCGCCAGCGCGCTGTCCTTCGAACGCAACCGCATCGGCGTCAACCAGGTCCTGGCCGTCCGCACCCCGGAGGGCGGCGCCTCCGGACTGCCGCTGCGCCCCCGCGCCTGGCACTGACCGCCCCCGCGCGTACGCGCCCGCGTCCGTGACGCGCGACGGCCGGTGGCGGCGCGTCAGCCGGCGACGGCGTGAGGCCGGTGGCGGCGTGACGGCCGGTGGCGGCTCGACCGTCGGTGACGCGCGGGGGCCCCGGGACGACGTGGTGTCGTCCCGGGGCCCCGGGGTGCGTGCCGTGCTCGGGTCGGCTACTCGGCCTTGATCGCCGCGAGCATGTTCAGCTTCGCCGCCCGGCGGGCCGGCCACAGCGCGGCCAGCACACCGACCACGGCGGCCAGGGCGAGGAAGATGCCCATCCGGCCCCAGGGCACGACCAGTTCGTAGGTGCCCAGGCTCGGGGCGATCAGTTCGCCGGCGGCCCAGCCGAAGAACACGCCCAGGCTGATGCCCAGGACGCCACCGAAGAGCGAGATGACCAGCGACTCCAGGCGCACCATCCGCTTGATGCCCTTGCGGTCCAGGCCGATCGCCCGCAGCATGCCGATCTCCTGCGACCGTTCGAAGACCGACATCGCCAGGGTGTTGACCACACCCAGCACCGCGACGATCACGGCCATCGCGAGCAGTCCGTAGAGCATGTTGAGCATCAGGTTGATCAGCTTGGCGATGTCGTTGGAGACGTCGTCCATCGTCTGGACCTTGATGGCCGGGTTGTCACCCAGCGCCTTCTCCAGCGACTTCTGGGTGTCCTCGCTGACGCCGTCCTTGGCCTTGAGCATCACCTGGAAGTCGGCGATGTCCTTCACGTGCGGGGTCAGGGCGGCGTTGTCGATCATCACGCCGGAGATGATCACGTTGCCCTCGTAGACACCCGAGACCACCAGGCGGCTCTTCTTGCCGTCCTCGAAGGTCGTGGTGAAGGAGGAGCCGACCTTCCAGCCGCGGTCCTTGGCCAGGTCCTTGTCGACGACGACCTTGTTGCCGCCGAGGCCGGCGAAGGAGCCCTCGACGAAGTCCAGCTTGGTCAGGTTCTCGATGGCCTTGCCGTTGACGCCGGCCAGGTCGGTCTTCTTGCCGTCGATCCGGGAGGGGGAGAGCCGCAGCGGGCTGGACTCCTTGACCTCGGGCAGCTTCTCCAGCTTCTGGCCGACCTCGGGGGCCAGCGGGGTCATGCTGGCCATGCTGACGATGTAGTCGGCGCGCAGCGAGTCGCGGGCCATCTTGTCGATGGCGTTCTGTATGCCGCCGGCGATCACGGTCAGGCCGGTGATCAGGGTCAGGCCGATCATCAGCGCGGAGGCCGTGGCGGCCGTACGGCGCGGGTTGCGCACCGCGTTCTGCCGGGCGAGCTTGCCGGGCATCCCGAAGATCCGCAGCACCGGCGCGGCGGCGGCGATCATCGGCCGGGACAGCAGCGGCGTCAGGACGAACACGCCGACCAGCAGCAGCACGGCGCCCAGACCCATCGGGCCCTTGCCGTCGTCCATGCTGGTCGCGGCCAGCACCAGGGCGACACCCACACCGGAGAACAGCGCACCGATGGTGTTGCGCACCACCAGGCCACGGGTGGACGGCGGGGCGTGCACGCTGCTCATCGCGGCGACCGGCGGGATCTTCGCCGCGCGGCGGCCCGGCAGCCAGGCGGCCAGCACGGTCACCACGATGCCGACGAACAGCGAGGCGCCGACCGTGCTGGGCGTGATCACCAGCGGGCCGTCCGGGACGGTGGCGCCGGTGGAGTTGAGCAGCGAGCGCAGCCCGGCGCCGATGCCGATACCGGCGAGCAGGCCGGTGAGGGCGGCGATGGTGCCGACGACGGTGGCCTCGATGAGCACCGAGCGGGTCACCTGGCGGCGGCTGGCGCCGACCGCGCGCATCAGCGCCAGTTCCTTGGTGCGCTGGGCGACCAGCATGGTGAAGGTATTGGCGATGATGAAGATGCCGACGAACAGGGCGATCCCGGCGAAGGCGAGCATGCCGGTCCGCATGCCGCTCATGCCGTTCTTGATCTCCTCGGCCTGGTCGTCCGCGAGCTTGGTGCCCGTGTCGGCCTCGGCCCGCTTCGGGAGGATCTTCTCGACCTGCGCCTTGAGCGCGTCCTGCGAGGTGCCGGCCTTGGCCTTGAGCTCGATGCCGGTGTACTTGCCGGGGTCCGCGTACAGCTTCTGCGCGGTCGCGGTGTCGAACAGGGCGAGGCTGCCGCCCGCCGCGACGTTGCCGTCGTCGGTGGTGAAGACGCCGACGACCTTCTGCTTGAGCACCGGGCCGTCGACCGAGACGTTGATGCTGTCACCGACGACGTAGTCGGCGCGGTCGGCGGTCTTGGAGTCGAGCGCCACCTCCCGCTCGTTGGCCGGGCCGCGCCCCTCCTTCATCACGTAGCGGGCGTCCTTGCCGTCCTTGCCCGGGAAGTAGTTGGCGCCGGAGGAGGCGAACCCGTCACCGACGAGCTTGCCGTCCTTGTCGGGTATCGCGGCGAAGCCGGTGACGACACCGGTCGCGGACTCGGTGCCCGGCAGCTTGGCCGCCCGGTCCAGCAGGGACTGGTCCAGCTTGGGGGCTTCGCCCGGGTTGTTCTTGTCGTCGGAGTCGTCGGGGCTGATGGCGACGTCGACGTGGTCGAACCCCTTCTCGGAGCTCTTCTGGTACGCGTCGGAGATGGTCGAGGTGAAGACCAGGGTGCCGGCGACGAACGCCACGCCGAGCAGCACGGCGAGCACGGTCATCAGCAGCCTGGCCTTGTGCGCGAGCACGTTGCGCAGGGCGGTACGGAACATGGGTCTGTCAGTCCTGGGGGAGAGGGCCGGTGGTCGGGGTCGCCGGGATCAGCTGGTCCGGCCCTTGGCGTCGAAGCGCTTCATACGGTCGAGCACCGCGTCGGCGGTCGGCTCGTACAGCTCGTCGACGATCTGACCGTCGGCGAGGAAGACCACGCGGTCCGCGTAGCCCGCGGCCACCGGGTCGTGGGTGACCATCACGACGGTCTGGCCCAGCTCGCGCACGGAGTTGCGCAGGAAGCCCAGCACCTCGGCGCCGGAGCGCGAGTCGAGGTTTCCGGTCGGCTCGTCGGCGAACATGATCTCGGGCTTGCCGGCCAGGGCGCGGGCCACGGCCACGCGCTGCTGCTGACCACCGGAGAGCTGGTTCGGCCGGTGCTTGAGGCGACCGGACAGGCCCACCGTCTGTACGACCATGTCCAGCCACTGCTGGTCGGGCTTGCGGCCGGCGATGTCCATGGGGAGCGTGATGTTCTCCAGCGCGTTCAGCGTGGGCAGCAGGTTGAACGCCTGGAAGATGAAGCCGATCTTGTCGCGGCGCAGCTGCGTGAGCTTCTTGTCCTTCAAGGTCGTCAGCTCGACGTCGCCGATGCGGGCCGAGCCGCCCGAGACCGAGTCCAGACCGGCCATGCAGTGCATGAGCGTGGACTTGCCGGAGCCCGAGGGGCCCATGATCGCGGTGAACTCGGCCTGCCGGAAGTCGACGGTGACGCCGCCGAGGGCCACCACCTGGGTCTCGCCGTGTCCGTAGACCTTGCGAAGATCCGTCGCGCGTGCTGCCACCGCGGTGTTCCGGGTGGCGGTGGGGGTGGTGGTCACGGTCGAACTCCTGTCGGTGCGGTGCCTGGGGACTCGACCATCTTCTCTGGTGATACGACAAACGAGATCAGCCCCTGCGCCCGTTCCCAGGGAGACTCACGAGGTACGCGGACGGCGCCGGGTCCTCCTTGGGGAGGAGAGGAACCCTGACGCGCGGAGCCCCGCCGCTGGCAGCCGCCCCGCCCTACCCCGACCTGTGACGGGGGTGACGGGGGTGGCGGGTGGGACTGATCGGGCGCGGGGGACAGGGGTGGCGCTGCGGTCGGTATCCCGGCGCGGGCTCCTGACCGGGGACGCGGGCGGGGCGCGGGCAGGGGTGGGGGTGGGCCGGGGCACGGGCGGGGTGGCGCCGTGGCCGGGTGGCCGTCCGGGCCGGGGCGCTCGGGTGCGGTCGGGTGGTGGGTGGGGGCCGGTTCGGGTCGGGGCTCGGCTCGGGGTGGGGCGCGGGGTTCGCGTCGGGGTGGGGTGCCGGCTTCGCGTCGGGGTGGCGGGCGGCCGGGGTGCGGCGCCGGTGTCGGGGTGCGGTGTCTGTGTCGGGGCGTGGGGTGCGGAGCGGGTGTCGAGGTGCGGTGCGGGTCTCGGTTGGGCCCGGGTCCTGGCGGAGGGCTGAGCGCGTGACGCGTGGCGCGGGGGAGGAGCGGTGCCGGGTGCCGGGGGTGGCGGAAGGTGGAGAGCGCCGGGGGTGGCGGGCCGGGCGGGTGGGGTCGGTGGGCTGTGGCGCCGTGTCCCGTGCCGGGGCTTTCGTCGCTCGGCGGTATCGGCTGGAGCGGGCGCTTCGCGGGGTCCCGGGGCGCCTTCTCGGGCGGTCGGTCGCGGCTCTCGGCGCCGCCTCGCGCGTACGGGAGGTGTACGGCCTGTGGGGGATGGACCGGAAGCGCGTTCGTCACTTTTCTCAACGCTGCGTCGAGTTTTCGTCAATTCGCCCTGCTGGGCGTGACGTGCCGCACCAACAGCCCTGATCGGCCAGGGGCATGTGCCAGTGGCGCGTTCCTCCGGCTGATGCTCCCTCAGTTGCCCATAAAATAAGACAACGGCGATCGACCGTTCAGCCGTTCGTGACGCCTTCCCCGGCTAGGCTCGTGCTGCTCTCCTATGAGGGGACGGCCGTGCACCGTACGCGCGGCAGCGGGAGCGCCCCTGCCCGGATGGTGGAATGCAGACACGGCGAGCTTAAACCTCGCTGGCCTACGGGCCGTGCCGGTTCAAGTCCGGCTCCGGGCACCACTCCGCTCATCCGGTCTGACCAGCGGAAACGTCCCTATTCCGGGCATCCTCCGGTGCGGCGTCGGAGCACGGCGCGAGCGCGAGCGCACTTGGCGTCGGGCGACCTCGGGCCGTCGCGGAGACGGTAGCGGACCGACGTGTCGTAGCGGTAGCGCCCGCTCCCCTTCCCGGTGTCCCGCGCCACGGTCCGCCCCCTCGGTTCGGGGCCGCTCGCGGCCAGTTGGCGCCGATCGCACCTCGGGCGCCTCACTCGTACGCGCGGCACACGCGAGCGAAACCAACCTTCTGCGGATTTGCCTGATTTCTAGAGCTATCCCGAGAATAGGCCGTCTTGGCCCGGCTCTTGCGCCCGCCTCATCGCGCCCGTCGCCCCGCTCGCCTCGCTTCGGGTTCCGAACGCGGCCCGGCGCCGGCCCTGATGGCCCCGGCGCTGGCGGCCACCACCAGCGCGATGGCCGCCCCGTCGGCCGCCGCCAGCCCCTGGCCCAGGACGAGGTATCCGGCGAGGGCGGCGACCGCCGGCGACAGGCTCATCAACACGGAGAAGGCGGCCGGCGCGAGACGGCGTAGCGACAGCAGTTCCAGCGTGTAGGGGAGGACGGAGGAGAGCAGGGCCACCGCGCCGCCCAGGGCCAGCACCGCCGGGTCGAGCAGGACGCCGCCCGCGCCGGCCACGCCCAGCGGCAGGCTGAGCAGCGCGCCGAAGGCCATGGCCAGCGCCAGCCCGTCCACCCGGGGGAAGCGGCTGCCGGCGCGGGCCGACAACAGGATGTACGCCGCCCACAACGCCCCCGCCCCCAGCGCGCAGCCGGCCCCGACCGGGCTCAGGTCGCCCAGCCCGCCGCGCCCCAGCAGCGCCACCCCGCCCAGCGCGAGACCGGCCCACAGCCAGCGGCCGGCCCCGCGAGCCGCGACGACCGACAGCGTCAGCGGGCCCAGGACCTCCAGGGTCACGGCGGTGCCCAGCGGTACGCGGTCGATGGCCTGGTAGATCAGTGTGTTCATACCGGCCACGGCCACGCCGAAGCCCGCGACCACGGCCCAGTCGGCGCGCGCGTAGCCGCGTACGGCCGGCCGGCACACGGCGAGCAGCACCAGGGCCGAGACGGTCAACCGCAGCGAGACCATGCCCAGGGCCCCGACCCGGGGGAACAGCGCGGCGGCGACCGCCGCCCCGAACTGCTGGGAGCAGATGCCACCGGCCACCAGCCCGACCCCGACCCACGCCCCGCCCCGACCGGCCCCGCCGGCCCCACTCCCTCCCGCGGGCGCACCCGACCCGCCAGCCGACCCCGTCGCGACCTCGCCCCCGCCCGCGACGCGTCCCGCTGCGCGCGCTCCGCGCGGAGCGCCGGGGGCGGCGGCCGAGTCACCCGGGTCACCAACCGGGCCGGCCGAGGCGGCGGCTGGGTCACGCACCAGACCGGCCGGACCAACCGAGCGCCCCGAGCCGTCGACCGGGCCACCACCCGGAGCGCCAACCCCGCCACCCGGGCCGCCCGAGGCGTCGGCGGAAGCACCACCCGGAGCACCGCCCAGGCCACCCGAGCCCGGTGCGGCGAGTGGGCCCCGACCGTCGGGGCATGGGCCGGTGAGGGCCCGGCCGCTCGGGCCGGTGGGAGGTGACGCGGGGTGCGCTGGGGTCATGTCCGCCACGCTAGGCAGCCGGGCGGCGGGTAGGGAAATGCCCGTTGGGCGGCGATTATGCTTTTCCGTCATGACCATGGAGCTGCGCCACCTGCGGCACTTCCTCGCCATCGCCGACGAGGCCAACCTCACCCGCGCGGCGGCCCGTCTCCATCTCACCCAGCCCGCCCTCTCCCGGTCCCTGCGCCAGCTCGAACAGCACCTCGGGGTGCGGCTCGCCGACCGCTCCACGCACCACCTGCGCCTCACGGACGCGGGCCGGGCCTTTCGTGTGCGGGCCGCCACCGCGCTGGCCGCCGTCGACGCCGCCCTGGACCCGGGGCGACCGGGCGGCTGGCCGCTACGGCTCGGACACGCCTGGTCCGCGCTCGGCGCGCACACCACGCCGCTGCTGCGCCGCTGGCACCAGACGTATCCGGACACGCCGCTGGAGCTGTCGCGCATCGACGACCGAAGCGCCGGCCTGACCGAGGGGAGGACGGACGCCGCCCTGCTGCGCGGACCGCTGACCGAACCCGGCCTGCACAGCACGCACCTGCTGGACGAGTCCCGGGTCGCCGCGCTGCCCGACGACAGCCCGCTGGCCCGGCGCGCCGAACTGACCCTGGCCGACCTGGCCGACCAGCGCGTCAGCCTCAACACGGTCTCCGGCACTACCCACGGCGAGCTGTGGCCACCCGGTCGCGGACCCCGCGACACCGTCGAGGTCGGCAACACCGACGACTGGCTGGCCGCCATCGCCGCCGGCCGCGCGGTCGGCGTCAGCACCGAGGCCACCGCCGCGCTCCACCCGCACCCGGGCGTCAGCTACCGACCGCTGACCGACGCGCCGCCCGTACCGGTCCTGCTGGCCTGGACCGACCCGCCGAGCCACCCCGCCGTGGCCGACCTCGTGGCCCTCGCCCAACAGGTGACCCGCCAACCCGCCGGGCCGTGACGCGCGTGGGGGACGAGTCGAGGCGTACGCGAGGGGGCGTGACAGCGGTACGGGGCGGGGCAGGCGGCGCGGTGTCGTACGGGACGCGGTGTCGTACGGGGTGCGGCGGGGTCGGGGTCAGGCGCGGGGCGCGGTGGTGTGGGGGGTGGCCGGCGGACGGAGGGGGCGGGCCAGGCGGGTCAGCGCCTGCCGGGAGGCGTCGTCGGCGGTGGTGACCAGGACCAGGGCCTGACCGGGGGAGCGCGGCAGCAGCAGGGTCTGCTGGGTCACGGTGAGCGGGCCCACGACGGGGTGGCGTAGCGCGTACTCGTCGCCCTCGCAGGGGTGCACGCGGTGGTCGGCCCACAGCGCGGCGAACTCCGGGCTGCCGGCCGCCAGTTCCCGCACCAGCGCGGCCAGCGCGGTGTCCCTCGGGTGGTGGCCGGCGGCGTGCCGCAGGGCGCTGACGACGGCGCGGGCCTTGCGCCGCCACTCGACGTACAGGTCGCGCCCGTGGGGGTCGAGGAAGAGCAGCCGGGCCAGGTTCGGCCGGGCGGCCGGGCGGTCGGGGCCGCCGGCGTCGAGGTGCCCGGCCAGCAGCGCGTGCCCGAGGCCGTTCCACGCCAGGACGTCGGTGCGCCGCCCCACGACGAGCGCGGGCACCTCGCCCACCGTGCGCAGCAGCGCGCGCGTCGCCGCCGACACCCGCTCCGGCCCCGCGTCGGCCCCGGCCCCGGGCCGGCACGTCGGCGCGCTCAACCGGTCCAGGTGGGCACGCCCGTGCTCGTCGAGCCCGAGGACGCGGCCGATGGCGTCCAGCACCCGCGGGGACGCGCCGCGCGCCCGGCCCTGTTCCAGGCGGGTGTAGTACGAGACGCCGACCCCGGCGAGCAGCGCCAGCTCCTCCCGCCGCAGCCCCGGCACCCGGCGCCGCCCCGCGTCGGGCAGCCCGACGTCCCGGGGCCGCACCCGGGCCCGTCGCGCGCGCAGGAACTCACCGAGCCGCCCGTCGTCCATGCCCCCAGCCTGGCGCGCCCCGCCCCCGCGAACCAGACCCTGTCAGGGGTGGGCACGGGCGGGGCTGGTTCGCGCGGGGCGGCGGACGGAGTCTGGGCGGGTCCGATCCACCCCACACCCGCCGGAGCAGCCATGCGCGAGATCGTCCTCGGCGACGTCACCATCACCCGGGTCAGCGAGTACTACGGGTCCGTCCGGATGGGGCCACGGGAGTTCTTCCCGGACAGCCCCGAGGCCGCCTGGCGGGCCCACCGACCGTGGCTGACACCCGACTTCCTGGACCCCGACACCGACGTCTGCCGCTCCGCCGTACAGACCTGGGTGCTGCGCAGCGAAGGCCGCGTCATCCTGGTCGACACGGGGGTGGGCAACCACAAGGAGCGGCCGTACTCCCCGGTGTGGAGCCATCTGCGGACCGGGTTCCTGGACGACCTGGCGCGTGCCGGCGTCCGCCCCGAGGACGTGGACCTGGTGATCAACACGCATCTGCACGTCGACCACGTCGGCTGGAACACCGTCCTGGACGCCGGCCAGTGGCGGCCCACCTTCCCTCGGGCGACGTACCTGATGCCGCGTCGCGACTTCGAGTTCTGGGACCCGGCGCGCGGCCACAGCCCCCGGCTCGGGCGGGGCAACCAGAACGTGTTCGAGGACAGCGTGGCGCCGGTACACGCCGCCGGCCAGACCCTGCTGTGGGACACCAACCACACCATCGACCCACATCTGCGCCTGGAGCTGGCCCCCGGCCACACGCCCGGCTCCTCGGTGCTGCGGCTCGACTCCCGGGGCGAGCGTGCCCTCTTCGTCGGGGACCTGCTGCACTCGCCCCTCCAGTTCGTCGAGCCCGACGTCAACAGCTGCTTCTGCGAGGACCCGGCCCAGGCGCGGACCTCCCGGCGCCGGCTCCTGGGCTGGGCCGCCGACCACGGCGCGCTGGTCCTGCCGGCCCACCTCGGTGGGCACGGCGGCGCGCGCGTGACCCGGCGCGGCGCCGGCTTCGCGCTCCGCGAGTGGGCCCCCTTCGCCCGCCTGTGACCCCGACGGACCAGCCCCCCGCACCCCACCCCGTCGGCTCCCACACCGGACCCGGCGCGTCGAAGAAGCGAGGAACCATGACCCGGTACGGCCCGACCCCGACGCCGATCACCGTCGCAATCGCGTCCGGCACCCTGCGCGGGTACGACATCGACGGCGTCCAGCGCTTTCTGGGCGTTCCCTACGCCGCCCCGCCGCTGGGCCCGGCCCGGTTCGCGCCGCCCGCCCCCGTCCGGCCGTGGCCTGGCGTGCGCGAGGCGACCGCGTACGGCCCGACGGCCCCGCAGCCACGCCGGGACGTCTTCGGCTCGCTGGACATGAGCCCCTACTTCGGCCCCGGCTGGGTGCCCGGCTCCGACTACCTGACGCTCAACGTCTGGGCACCCGCCGCGCCGGCGCCGGGCGGCGGGCTGCCGGTGATGGTCTTCGTGCACGGCGGCGGCTTCGTGGCGGGCTCGGCGCGGGCGCCGCTGTACGACGGGACGGGCTTCGCCCGCGGCGGCGTCGTGCTGGTCACCGTCGCCTACCGGCTGGGCCTGGCCGGCTTCCTCGACCTGCCCGGCGCCCCGCCCAACCGGGGGCTGCTGGACGTGGTGGCGGCACTGCGCTGGGTGCGGCGCGACGTGGCGGCCTTCGGGGGCGACCCGGACAACGTCACCCTCTTCGGCCAGTCGGCCGGCGCGACGCTGGTGGCCGCCCTGCTGGCCGCGCCGGCGGCGGCCGGGCTGTTCCGGCGGGCGATCGTGCAGAGCGGCAACGGCCTGGGCGCCCACACCCCCGAACAGGCGGCCCGGGTCACCCGGGCCGCGGCCGACGCGCTCGGCGTCGCCCCCACCGTGGCGGGCTTCGCGACGCTGCCCGACGAGCGCCTGGTGGCGGCCCTGTCCCAGCTCGCCGGCCTCGACCTGCGCACCGCGACCGCGCGCGACCCGCTGCTGGGCCTCGGCCCGCTGAGCCCGGTGCTGGCCGAGCAGCCGGCCGAGACCCTCGCGCGCCGCGCCGCGCGCGCCGACGTGGCCCTGCTGGTCGGCACCACCACCGAGGAGGGCAACCTCTACGTCGCCCCGCGCGGCGAGACGGTCACCGCCGCGCGCGCGGAACTGGCCGCCACCGCCGCGCTGGCCCACGCCGACCCGGCCGCCCACCTCGCGGCGGTCCGGGCCCGCGACCCGGGGGCCGGGCCGGGCGCGCTGCGGGCCGCGATCCTGGGCGAGGCGCTGTTCGCCCGGGGCAGCCGGCGGCTGGCCCAGGCGCACGCCGGGCACGCTCGCGCGGCGACGTACGCCTACACCTTCGGGTGGCGTTCGCCGGCCCTGGCGGGCGCGCTGGGCGCGGCCCACACCGTGGAGCTGCCCTTCGTCTTCGCGCGCACCGACCTGCCGGCGCTGCGCGGGCCGCACGCCCTGCTCGGCCCCGGCGAGCCGCCGCGCGCGCTGGCCGCCCGCGTGCACGGGGCCTGGGTCGCCTTCGCGCGCGGCGGCGACCCGGGCTGGGCCCCGTACACCCCGCGGGGGCGACACGCCGAGCCGTTGGGCCACCGCGGCGATGTCGACGCCGCGTGGTGACGTCGTCGCCCGGGGTTCGCCGCATGGCCCCACGGCGTGTGGGTACCGGCTAAACGGGGGCGAAAAGATCCTCCCCTGGCACTAGGGTGATTCTTTTGCTTACCCATTACCCTTGACTGCAAGGTCGCGCAGGGCGGCCATGGAGGAGTGAGATGAGGAGCAGCAACCCGGTCTTCTCGCGACGGGGCTTCAGCCGCGACAACGCCTACGCGGGCTTCAACACGCCGCCGCAGGCCGGGGGCCCCACGGCGACCCAGGGCAACCCGTACGCCACCGGCGCACAGCCCACCAACCCGTACGCCGCGGGCGCGCAGAACATGACCCCCGAGCAGATGCAGCAGCTCTACGGCGGTCAGGTCGCGCCGCCGCGCGCCGACCGCATGACGATGGACGACGTCGTCATGCGCACGGCCATGACGCTGGGCACCGTCATCGTCGGTGCCATCGTCGCGTGGGCCGTTCTGCCGGTCTCCAGCAAGAGCTACGGCATCGCGATCGGCGCCGCGCTGATCGCGATGGTGCTCGGCCTGGTCCAGGCCTTCAAGAGCAAGCCCGTCCCGGCCCTGATCCTGGGGTACGCGGCGTTCGAGGGCGTCTTCCTCGGCGTGATCAGTGAGATGTTCAACGCTCGCTGGTCCGGCATCCCGATGCAGGCGGTGCTCGGCACGATGGCGGTCTTCGCCGGTGTGCTGATCGCCTACCGGACCCGGCTGATCCGCGTCAACGCGCGCTTCCAGCGCTTCGTGATGGCGGCGGCGATCGGCTTCGTGCTGCTGATGGCGGTCAACCTGCTGTTCGCCGCCTTCGGTGGTGGCGACGGTCTCGGCTTCCGCAGCGGTGGTCTGGGCATCGTCTTCGGCATCGTGGGCGTCGTCCTGGGCGCGGCCTTCCTCGCCATGGACTTCAAGCAGGTCGAGGACGGCGTGGCGTACGGCGCCCCGCGTGAGGAGTCGTGGCTGGCCGCGTTCGGCCTCACGCTGACGCTGGTGTGGATCTACCTGGAGCTGCTGCGGCTGATCGCCCTGTTCCGGGAGTAGTCGCGCGGGCGCGGCCGGCCCCGGCCGCGCCGCGTACCCCGGTGGACGCGCTCGCCCGAGTCGGCGGCCCGCGACCCACCCCGCGTCCCGCGTGACGTGGCAGAGACGAGAGAGCCCCGGAGGCGACTGCCTCCGGGGCTCTCCCGCGTTCCGGGGTGTTGGCCGGCCCCGCCGCGCGGCCGGCGGGCGTCTAACGCAGCTTGCGGGCCGCACGACGCAGGTCGTGCTCGTGGACGATCGCCTTGGCGTGTCCGTAGGCGAGCTGGTGCTTGCCACGCAGCCAGTTGACCTTCTCCTCGAAGCGGAAGAGGGCGGGGCCTTCGTCTACTGTGCGCAGCCAGTCGGCCACGTCACGGCCGGTGCAGTGGGGGATTCGGGAGAGTAGGTTCTGGTGGGTCTCTTCGGAGAAGACATGGGACATCGGCGCCTCCGGCGTTGTCCTGTGCCCTGCCGCCACATGGTGGCCCAGGAGTCCTTCACCTCACCGTGCCTGAGCGTTTGGGCGTTGGCAACAGTCCACGACTGGCGCATATGGTCGCGTCGTGGATGATGTGACCGCCTTCCTGGCCGACGTGGACCGTCTCGCCGACCGACTGCGGGCCCTGCCCCAGTCCCGCCTGGGCCGGGGTCCGGCAGCCGAGGGGCTGGCGCTGGCCCGCGAGTTGGCGCTGCGCGCCCAGCGGCTGGAGGAGCCCGACGCTTCCCCTCGTACGCTGCCCGACGCGGGCGTCTTCGTGGTGGCCGACCAGGTGGCGGTGGCGGGGCACGACCTCGCGCACGCGCTCGGCTGGGTGCCCTCCGACGGTGCCGGAGGCCAGCGGGTACTGCCCGAGGCGGCGCGCGAGGAGGCGGTGCGGGCCGCGGCGCTGGTGGCGGCGGCCCAGGCACGCTGCGGGCTCTAGCGTCGCGCGGGGCGAGGGCGTCGCGCGGGGCCGGGACGTCGCGCGGCGCGCGGCGCGGGGCGTCGACCGTGGGGGACGGGTCAGAGCGAGGCGATGACGCGGTCGGCCAGCACGTAGACGCTGGTGTCGCCGTAGCCGAAGGTCAGGGTGTACGCGCCGGAGACGCCCGAGCCGCCGAGCAGAACGGGCGCGTCGCCCGCGCGCAGGGCCCGCGCGAGCTGGTCGGCGGTCTCGCGGTGGCCGGGGGTCATGCACACGGTGGTGCCGTCGGCGAAGACGTAGACGTCCAGGGTTCCCAGCGGGCCGGGGCGCACGTCGGCCAGCGGGGTGTGGGAGTCGGCGAGTTCGCCCAGCAGCGCCACGGTGCGCTCGTGGCCGACGACGGCGGACTGCTGCGCGGCGTCCTTGGCGGCGTGCGAGGGGTGGGAGGGGTGCCGGCGGCGGGCGGCGGCCAGTTCGGCGGAGTCCGGGACGTCGAGTTCGCCGGCCAGGTCCAGCGCCGGGTCGAAGGCCGCCTCCAGGGCGGCGTCCAGCAGTTCGGCGTCGACCATCGGCTGGGAGCCGGCGAGGTCGGCCTGGCGGGGCACGTACGGGGTGGCGTCGACGGCGGGGTCGTCACCGAAGCCGGCCAGGCCACCGAGCAGCGCGGAACCCTCGCCTCCGGTGATCGCGTCGCGGGCCTCCTGGGCGGCCCAGAACGCGCGGGCCTCGGCCAGTTCGCGCTCCCGCTCCTCCGCCAGCGCGTCGGCGACGGCCGCGCGTATCTCCTCGGCCGGGGTCTGCCGGGCGGCGGGCACCTCGGCGGTGGCCGCCCGGGCACCGGCGGCCGTGGCCAGGGCGACGTCGGCGCGCAGGGCGACGATCTGGCGGCGCAGCCCGCGAGTGGTGTGCAGGGCCGCGACGCCGACGGTCGTGGCGATGCCCGCGGCCAGCAGTACGGCAAGGGACGTAGCGCTCACTGACAGACTCCCGGTTGCTGTTGATCCCCCGAATTCCTACCTCAGCTTGGCGGGTGGCGTCGCCCGGTGTCAGTGCACAACGTCATGGATTGGGTGGGTATAAAGACCCAGACAGTCTGTACCGAACACGCCTGACCTGCACGATCGGTTGCCCTGGGGGCGTAGGTCACATCCTGGGGGAGATTCGGTCACGGCCCGGTGGGTGGGCACCGTCCCGCGCCGGGCGACGCGGGACGGCGCGGGAGGGGCCCAGGGCCCGGGGTGCGGCGCGGGTCCGGGGGTCAGCTCAGCCGCTCGATGACCATGGCCATGCCCTGGCCGCCACCGACGCACATGGTCTCCAGACCGAACTGCTTGTCGTGCCACTGGAGCGAGTTGATCAGGGTGCCGGTGATGCGCGCCCCGGTCATGCCGAAGGGGTGGCCCACGGCGATGGCGCCACCGTTGACGTTGAGCCGGTCCAGGTCCACGCCCAGGTCCCGGTAGGAGGGGATGACCTGCGCGGCGAACGCCTCGTTGATCTCGACCAGGTCGATGTCGCCGATCGTCAGGCCGGCGCGCTTGAGGGCCTGGTGGGATGCCTCGACGGGGCCGTATCCCATGATCTCGGGGGACAGGGCGGAGACGCCGGTGGAGACGATGCGGGCGAGCGGGGTGATGCCCAGCTCCCGGGCCTTGGTGTCGGACATGATCACCAGGGCGGCGGCGCCGTCGTTGAGCGGACAGCAGTTGCCGGCGGTGACCAGCCCGTCGGGGCGAAAGACGGGCTTCAGGCCCTGGACGCCCTCCAGTGTGACGCCCGCGCGCGGCCCGTCGTCCTTGGCCACGACGGTGCCGTCGGGCGTGGTGACGGGCGTGATCTCGCGCTCCCAGAAACCGGCCGCGATGGCCTGCTCGGCCAGGTTCTGCGAGCGCACGCCGAAGGCGTCCATGTCCTCGCGCGTGACGCCCTTGGCGCGGGCGAGGTTCTCGGCGGTCTGACCCATGGCGATGTACGCGTCGGGGACCAGCCCGTCCGCGCGCGGGTCGTGCCACTCGCTGTCGCCGTGCTCGGCGCGGTGCGCGGTGCGCGCCTCGGCCTCGGCGAACAGCGGGTTGTGGGTGCCGGGCATGCCGTCGGAGGTGCCGTTGACCGAGCGCGAGACGGTCTCGACGCCGGCGGAGATGAACACGTCGCCCTCGCCGGCCCTGATGGCGTGCAGGGCCATCCGCGAGGTCTGCAGCGAGGAGGCGCAGTAGCGGGTGAGGGTGCAGCCCGGCAGGTGGTCCATCCCCATCTGGACGGCGACGATCCGGCCCAGGTTGTGGCCCTGCTCGCCACCGGGCAGACCGCAGCCGAGCATCAGGTCGTCGATGTCGCGCGGATCGAGTTCGGGCACCTTGGCGAGCGCCGCCCCGATGATCTCGGCGGTCAGGTCGTCCGGGCGGACGTCCTTGAGCGACCCCTTGAAGGCGCGACCGATGGGGGAACGAGCGGCAGAGACGATCACGGCTTCGGTCATCACGGCTCCAGAGAGGGACGGCGGGACACTGCGTCGGAAGCTACCCGCCCGTAGCCGCGAGGTCACGGGCCGCGCGCTGTGATGCGGGACTCTTTTCTAAGCGCTTGCTCATCTGTGGGGTGGTGGGGGTGGACGCGGTCCGTGAGGCCGGGGGTGCTGGTGGTGTGGGTCCGGGTGGGGGCAGGTGGTCGGGGCCGTGAGTGGGGTGCGGGGGCGGGGCCGTGCTCGCCGCTCCGGCCTCCGCCTGGCTGACGCGGTCCGCGCCCACCGCGAGGTCGCGCCCCCGGGCCTGCCCCCGGGCCCCCGGTGCGTCAGGGGCCGCCCTCCCGCGTGCCTACGTCGCCCCGCCCGCCCGCCGCCGCATCCCTCGCCCGGCCGGCGTTAGCACCGCTCATGACCAGTACAGCTAGCCGCTCAGGGCCGCCGACTCGGGGTCCGCCGGCAGCCGCCGGCGCCGGCGGCGGAAGAGCTGGGCCCACGGGCCCCGGGCCGCCGCCACCTCCGTACCGCCCTCCGCCGCCGCCTTGGCCGCGGCCTGCGCCACGGGCCAGAACCCCTCGCGGCGGGCCGGGTCGGGCCGCTCCTCCTCCGGCCACAGCCCGAGCGCCGCACACAGCGTGGGCAGGATGGCCATCGCGGCGGTCATGTACCCCTCGGCCGACGGGTGGTAGTTGTCGGGCCCGAACAGCTCGCTCGGGTGGGCCGCGAACTCGGGGCCGAGCAGGTCGCCGAGCGAGACCGTACGCCCTCCGTGCTCGACGACCGCGATGGTCTGCGCGGCGGCGAGCTGCCGGCTCAGCCGCCTGGCCACCCAGCGCAGCGGCTGGTAGACGGGCTCGATGGTGCCGAGGTCGGGACAGGTGCCCACGACCACCTCGCAGCCGGCGGCGCGCAGCGCGCCCACCGCGTCGGCGAGCAGCCGTACCGACTTCGCGGGTGGCATCCGGTGGGTGACGTCGTTGGCGCCGATCATGATGACGGCGGTGTCGGGGTACCAGGCGGCCGACCACGCCGGTCCCGTACTGCGCGCCGGGCCGGCCACCGGGCCCCGCGCCCCGCCCGCACCGGCTCCCGCACCGCCCGCCGGGCCGGCTCCGGCCCCGCCCGCACCGCCCGCCGCGTCGCCACCACCGCTCCCCGGGCCGGCCGCCCCGGCCTCCGCCGCGCCGTCACCGTTCCCCGGGCCGCCGCCTGGGCCGCTCCCCGGGCCGGCCTCCGCTGTGACGCCTCCCGCCGCGCGGTCCGTCGTCGCCCCGCCCGCCTCCGGTCCGCGGCCGGTCCCCGGGCCGCCGCCGGCCTCCGCGCCGTGCCCCGCGCCGCCGTGCCCCGCGCCGCCCGTGGTCGCCGTGTCCTTCGCCGTACGGTCCGCCGTGGCGCCCTGGGGGTCGGCGGCGGTGACCAGGGGGGCGGCCGCCGCGTCCGCGTCGCTCAGCGCGGCGGGGGGCACGTCGGTGGGCACGTCCGTGCCCAGCAGCAGCGCGACCTGGCGCGCGAGGTCGTCGGACTGCGCGCCGGGCTGGGCCACCACGCGCAGCTCCACCGGCCGCTCGGCCACGGCGGCCAGGCCCGAGGCCAGCAGCGCGCCGGGAGTCTGGTGCGCGTGGCGTACGCCCTGGCCGGCGGCGGTCGAGTCGCCCAGGAAGGCCAGGCGCAGCGGCGGGGCGGTGGACTCGCGGTCGAAGGCCGTGCCGTAGCGGCCGTCGGCCCGGGGCGGCAGGTCGCCGGAGCCGCCGACCACGCGCTTGGCCAGCCGCACCTCGGTGAGCAGCAGTCCGACGGTCGCGCCTCCCAGCAGCCCGATCCCGCCACCCCCGTACGCCGCGGCGGTCGCGATCCGCCGCGCTACCCGCGCTCTCGACATCGACATGGGCCCGCTCACCTCCGTGCTCTCTCGCGTGCGTCGGTCTCCCCCCGGCCCGCCCGACGGATGCGCGGGGCTGGCCGCGGTCTACTGCTGTGTTGCCCGGTGAGAGGCCGCGCGCAACGCGCCGGTCGGGCGGTTGCGCCGCACGTCGGGGGCCGGTCGGGGCGGGGGCAGCGGAACACGGCCGGCCGGCGCGCGCGGGGCCCGCCGGGGGGCGCGCGGCCGTGCGCGGCGCGGGCCCGGTCACGAGCCGCCCCGGCGCGCTGGCCGAAAGAGGGCTCGTCGAGGTGAGCGGTGGGGCGCGCGGGGGCGGGGGCGACGCCCGTTCGCCGGCGGGTGGTCGCGGTGCGTTATCCACAGGGCAAGGGTCGTCGGGCCGGGGAGCCATAGGCTTGTGGGTGGGCCCGCGCCGGCGGCAGCCCCTTGACCCGCGGAGATCCCGCTGAACCTGGAGTAGGGCGTGCAGTTTCACGAATCGATGATCGACCTGGTGGGCAACACCCCGCTGGTGAAGCTCAACAGTGTGGCCGAGGGGATTCAGGCCACCGTCCTGGCGAAGGTGGAGTACTTCAACCCGGGCGGCTCGGTGAAGGACCGGATCGCCGTGCGGATGATCGAGGCGGCCGAGGAGTCCGGCGCGCTGCGGCCCGGTGGCACGATCGTGGAGCCGACCTCGGGCAACACCGGCGTGGGCCTGGCGATGGTCGCCCAGCGCAAGGGGTACAAGTGCGTCTTCGTCTGCCCGGACAAGGTCTCCACGGACAAGATCAACGTGCTGCGGGCGTACGGGGCCGAGGTCGTGGTGTGCCCGACCGCCGTCGACCCCGAGCACCCCGACTCGTACTACAACGTCTCCGACCGGCTGGTGCGCGAGATCCCCGGCGCCTGGAAGCCCGACCAGTACAGCAACCCGGACAACCCGCGCTCGCACTACGAGTCCACCGGCCCGGAGCTGTGGGAGCAGACCGACGGCCGGATCACGCACTTCGTCGCGGGCGTCGGCACCGGCGGCACGATCAGCGGCACCGGCCGGTACCTGAAGGACGTCAGCGAGGGCCGGGTCAAGGTGATCGGCGCCGACCCGGAGGGCTCGGTGTACTCGGGCGGCTCGGGGCGGCCGTATCTGATCGAGGGCGTCGGCGAGGACTTCTGGCCCAGCGCGTACGACCGGACCGTCGCGGACGAGATCGTCCCGGTCTCGGACAAGGACGCCTTCCAGATGACGCGCCGCCTCGCCAAGGAGGAGGGGCTGCTGGTCGGCGGCTCCTGCGGGATGGCGGTCGTGGCCGCGCTGCGGGTCGCCGAGCGGCTGGGCCCCGACGACGTGGTGGTCGTGCTGCTGCCCGACAGCGGCCGGGGCTACCTCTCGAAGATCTTCAACGACGAGTGGATGGCGGACTACGGCTTCCTGGAGGAGGCCGGCCCCGCCGTGCGGGTGGGCGACGTGCTCAGCGGCAAGGAGGGCGGGCTGCCCTCGCTGGTGCACATGCACCCGGAGGAGACCGTCGGCGAGGCGATCGAGGTGCTGCGCGAGTACGGCGTCTCGCAGATGCCCATCGTCAAGCCCGGCGCGGGCCACCCCGACGTGATGGCCGCCGAGGTCATCGGCTCGGTCGTGGAGCGGGAGCTGCTGGACGCGCTGTTCGCGCAGCGCGCGGCGTTGACCGATCCGCTGGAGAAGCACATGAGCCCGCCGTTGCCCCACGTGGGTTCGGGCGAGCCGGTCTCGGACCTGATGGCCGTGCTCGGCGCGGCGGACGCCGCCGTGGTGCTGGTGGAGGGCAAGCCGACGGGTGTGGTCAGCCGTCAGGACCTGCTGGCCTACCTGGCCCAGGGCACGGCCAAGTAGCCGCTGGTCAGAGCCGGGGCGCGCGGCGCGGACGGCGGCGCCGGGGGCCCGCGCCAGGTGGGGGCGTCGGCGGGGGCGTGCCGTCGCGTAAGCGGTACGTATGCGTCACGCGCCAGCAGCACGCATTTAACACGCGTCCGGCACATTGGTGGACGTCGGCAGGACGACACCGACACCCGATGAACGGCGACACGGACCTCCGGAGCGGCTCCCGGACCTCCCTGGTCGCCCGGACGCGGCGAGCCCGGCCGTTGCCCGGCCCGCGTCCCCCGCGGGGACCGTCGTCGTCCCGCCCTCGGCGTACGCGCCGGGGTGCGGCGGTCCCCGCCTATGCCACCGCGTGGCCCGCGACCCACCCGGTCGCGGGCCACGCGCGCGTCGGTCCTCCCCGCGCGCGACCCGGGCGGGCGAACACCCCCACGCCAGACCGTCGCGGCGGAACCGGCCGCTGCCCCGCGCGCGGCGTCGCCTCGGGCGACGGGGGCCGGTGGGGTGGGCGCGCGCCGGGGGCGACCGGCCTCCTTCACGTCAGGACGGGGTGGGCCGGTCCGTGGCGTGGGCCGTGCCGGCGCCCGGGGCACCCTCCGCCGGCGGGGCCGGGACGGACGGCTCCGGGGGCGGCGGGGCCGGGGTGGGGCGGCGGGTTCGGGTGGTGTCCCAGACGGCCAGCACGACGATCACGCAGCCGGCCGTCTGCCAGCCGCTGAGCCGCTCGTCCAGCAGCGCCATGCCGAGCAGCACCGTCAGGACCGGCTGGCCCAGCAGGATGGAGCCACCGACCCGGGCCGGCAGCCGGGGCAGCGCCGCGCCGATCAGCAGCCAGCCCAGGAACTGTCCGGTCACCGCGAGCGTGGCCAGCCAGCCGAGGGCGGGCAGACCTGGTGTGAGGTCGAGGTCCCGGCGCAGGAGGCCGACCACCAGCGGCAGGGCCCCAGCCGCGACGGTGGCCAGCGTGGCCGGCACGAAGCGGTGGCGTGGGCCGGTCGGTGTGCCGCGCCCGCGCAGCAGGAACAGGTAGCCCGCGTACGCCACGCCCGCGCCCAGGCCGGCGAGCACGCCGCGGACCGGATCGCCGGGCGCCCCCTGGGTCTCGACGACGCCACCGGCCAGCGCCACGCCGGCCAGCATCACCGGCACGGTGAGCGCGAAGCGGCGCGAGAGGCGCTCCCGGAAGAGCAGCAGGGCCAGCAGCGGCACGATGACGACCTGGACGTTGACGACCACGGTGGCGATGCCCGCGCCCAGTTCGGGGATGGACGCGCCCCACAGGACCAGGTCGGCGCCGAGGAACAGGCCGGCCGCCAGGTCGACGCCGGTGTGCCGGGCGGGTCGGGGGCCGAGCCGGCGGCGTTCGCGCAGCGCCAGCGGCAGCAGCAGCGGGAGCGCCAGCGCGCACCGGAAGAACGCGGCGGTGGTCGGCGAGGTCTCCGCGAGCCGGACCAGGATCGCCGACACCGAGATACAGCCGGCCCCCGCCACCGCGAGCAGCCGGGGGTCCCGCAGCAGTCGGCGCGCGTGAGGGCCGGGCGGGCGGGCCCGGCCGGGCTCGGCGCCCGCGACAGCGGGACGGTCGGGGGCGCCCGTGACGAGCGGGGCGGAGACGTCGGGGGTGGTCACGTCGGGGGTGGTCGCCGCCCGCGTGCCGGGCTTGGCGCGGGCCGTACGCGGGGGTGTTGTCGGGCCGGTCGGTGAGGGGGGCGCCACGGATCGCGCGGTGGGTTCGTTCGGCGTCACGATCACCAGCATGAGCGCGGGCGACTGTCGGGTCTAGCTCAACTTTTTCCGCGGTAATCGGTAGCGGCACTACTGTGTCGGCTGTGTTCAGCCTCGACCGGCTCCGGGCCCTGCACCTGGTCGCCACCCACGGGACGGTGGCGGCGGCAGCCGCCGTAGCGCACGTGACGCCCTCCGGCGTCAGCCAGCAGCTGGCCAAGCTCGAACGCGAGGCCGGTCACCAGCTCCTGGAGGCCGACGGCCGGGGGGTGCGACTGACACCGGCCGGGGAGGTGCTGGCCGGGCACGCCGCGCGCATCCTGGGCGACGTGGCCGCCGCCCGCGCCGAACTGGACGCGCTCGGCTCGACCGTCGCGGGCCCGCTGCGCGTGGGCTCCTTCTCCACCGCGATCATGACGTTCCTGCCGCGTGCCCTGGTCGCGTTGGACGAGCGGCACCCGCGCGTGCGGACCACGGTGCTGGCCGGCGAGGCCGAGGAGACGCTGGCCGGTGTGCGCAAGGGCGAACTCGACCTCGCGGTCGTGGAGAGCTGGGAGGAGCTGCCGACGGTGCTGCCGGCCGGCCTGGCCTCGGTCGAGCTGCTCTCCGACGTCGCGGACGTCGCCCTGTCCGTACGTCATCCGCTGGCCGAACGCGGCGTGGTCGAGCTGGACCAGCTCGCCGACACGCCCTGGGCGTCGTGGACCGGCGACGGCGTCTGCCACCAGTTCCTCGTCCAGACGCTGCGTCAGCGGGGATTCGAGCCACGGATCAGTTGCCACGTCGCCGGCTACCCCGCCCAGCTCGCCCTGGTGGCGGCCGGACTGGTGGCCGCGCTCGTGCCGCGCCTGGGGCGCGGCCCGTTGCCCCCCGGGGTCCGCGCGCTCGCCACCCGCCCGGTGCTGCGCCGCAAGGTCCTGGTCGCCCACCGGAGCGGCGAGGCCGTGCGGCCGGTGGTGGTCGCCGGCGTCACCGCGCTGCGGGAGGCCGTGGCCCAGCCGTGAGCCCCCCGCCGCGGGCGGCGTCGGGCAGGCGGCGTACGTGCCTCGGCGGTGCGGGGCGGCGCGCTCGCCGCCGCGTGGCGGGGGGCGCGACCGGGCGGCGGGATGTTCCCACCGCCCGCGGAGCCGCTAGTCCCAGTCGCTGACGGACTTCTTGCGATCCCGGCGCAGGAACGCGAAGCCGCCGAGGGCGTGTACCGCGTTCACGCCGAAGATGCCGGCCCACGCGACGAGCAGGCCGGGCAGGCCCTCGTTGACCACGGCGATCGCCGACAGCGGGATGGCGAGCACCAGCGAGACCGCGACGAAGCCGAACCGCTCGCCGACACCGATGCCGGCGGCGGGATCGGTGCCCGACCCCGCGGGGGAGCGCACGCCGCGCGCGGCGGACATCTGCTGTTCGGCCAACTGTCGGCGCACATGCCGGTCGGCGGTGTCGTTGAAGCGCTGCTCGACCTTCTCCAGGAAGGAGTCGACCAGCTCAGACTCGTACTCAGGACCGAGCTCCTTGCGGGTCTGCAAGGTGGCGTCGAGTTCCTTCTTCAGCTCTGGGTCGCGGGCGTCCATGGTGCTTACGCTACGGGCATCGGTCAGCGGTGTAAGTAGGGTCAGCCCCCCTATCGACCCGGGGGGACAGCACCCTGCCCGGCGCCGGCCGGCCGCGCCCGCCCGCGTCCGGGGCCGTGGGCGGGGCGCGCGGGGCCCGGTGGGCGGGTGGTCCGCGCACGCGAGGGACGCGGGGCTGGGTAACGTCACCTCCGGCGTCGTACGAGACGCACGGGCGCGGCGATCTCCCGGGCAGCCGGCGCGGGGGCGCGACACGGTCGTGGCACAGGTCGCGGTGCGGCCTCAAAGGAGAGGAATCGCTGGTGAGCAAGGCTCTGTTGGCGGCCCTGGCGGGCGCGGTCGATGACCGGCCCGACGCGTTGACCATCGCCGGGCGCTCCTGTTCGTGGGAGCGACTCCTGGGGGCCGCGAGCGCGGTGGCGGCGCGGGTCGCGGGCGCGCCGGTGGTCGCCGTGCGGGCCGAGGCCACGCTGGAGACCGTGGTGGCCGTGGTGGGCGGCCTGCTGGCGGGGGTGCCCGTGGTGCCGCTGCCACCGGACGCCGGGCCCGCCGAACGCGACCACATCCTGCGCGACTCGGGCGCCGCCCTGCTGCTCGTCGGGCCCGGCGGCGCGGGCGACGACGCCGCCGGCGCGGCCCCGGGCGCGGGCGGGCCGGCCGTCGAGGTGGTGCCCGTGGACGTGAGCGCGCGCGGCACGTGGGCCAAGCCGGAACCGGACGAGGCCGCCACCGCGCTCGTCCTCTACACCTCGGGCACCACCGGCGCCCCCAAGGGCGCGCTGATCTCCCGACGCGCGGTCGCCGCCGGCCTGGACGGACTCGCCGACGCCTGGGCCTGGACCCCGCAGGACACCCTCGCGCACGGCCTGCCGCTGTTCCACGTGCACGGCCTGGTCCTCGGCGTGCTGGGCGCGCTGCGTGTGGGCAGCCGCCTGGTGCACACCGGCCGGCCCAGGCCGCAGGCGTACGCGGAGGCCGGCGGCACGCTCTACTTCGGCGTGCCCACCGTGTGGCACCGCGTCGTGGGCGACCCGGCCGCCGCCCGCGCGCTGCGCGGCGCCCGTCTGCTGGTCTCCGGTAGCGCGCCCCTGCCCACGCCGGTCTTCCGGGGGCTTGCGGAGCTGACCGGGCACCGGCCGGTGGAGCGGTACGGCATGACCGAGACCCTGATCACCGTGGCCACGCGCGCCGACGGCGAGCGCCGCCCCGGCCACGTCGGCGTGCCGCTGCCGGGCGTACGCACCCGCGTCGTGACCGAACCGGGCGCCGAGATCGGCGAGTTGGAGGTGACCGGGCCGACCCTGTTCGACGGCTACCTGAACCGGCCGCAGGCCACGGCCGCCTCGTACACCGCCGACGGCTGGTTCCGCACCGGCGACATCGCCGCCATCGCGCCGGACGGCACGCACCGCATCGTGGGCCGCGCGTCGACGGACCTGATCAAGTCCGGGGGGTACCGGATCGGCGCCGGCGAGGTGGAGAACGCCCTCCTGGACCACCCGGCCGTGCGCGAGGCGGCCGTCGTCGGCGCGCCGCACGAGGACCTCGGACAGGAGGTCGTGGCGTACGTGGTGGCCGACGGGGTGGGCGAGCGGGAGCTGATCGACTTCGTCGCGGGCCACCTCTCCGCCCACAAGCGCCCGCGCCGGGTGCGCTTCCTGGACGCGCTGCCCCGCAACGCGATGGGCAAGCCGCAGAAGCGACTGCTGCCACCGGCGTAGGGCCACACCCCGACACGCCCCGCCCACCTGGCGGAGCCCGGCACCACCGGGCGCGGAGGCCGGCGCGACGTACGGCACCACGGGGGCGGGGCCTCGGTGCGCCGGGGAGCCCGGCCCCCCGCCGGCTAGTCGGGTTCGTTCTCGTCGAGCAGGCGCCAGGCGGCCAGCGCGAGTCTGGCCCGCATCAGGCCGGTGGGCTCGGTGAGGTCGAACCCCAGGGCCCTGCCGAGCTGGTCGAGTCGGCGGGCCACGCTGCTGTGGTGCAGGTGCAGCAGGTCGGCGGCCCGGCGGAGCGAGCCGGTGGCGCAGTAGGTCTCCAGGGTCTCCAGATCGCCCGTTCCGTCGGCGAGGCGGGCCAGCGCGGCCACGTCGGCGTTGTCGCGCACGGCCGCCGGCGGCGCCTCGGCGAGCAGGGCGAGCGCCCCCAGCTCGCGGTAGCGGACCAGGGGGGTGCCGGCGGTGGCGAAGCGGAGCGCGGTGCGGGCCTGCCGCCAGGCGGGCGCCGGGCTGTCGGCGGCCCCGACGCCCGCGCGCACCCCCGTCGGGACCCGCTCCGGGGCCGCGCCGCTGGCCAGGACGACCCCCACGTCGGCCAGTGGCGCCGCCTTCACCCGCTGGGCCGGGCACAGCAGGCCCGCGACCCGGTCGAGCGGGAGCCGGGTGCGTACGGCCAGGACGTGGACGGGCGCGTCGGCGGCGAAGCCCAGCAGCCGCAGGGCCCGCGCCCGGCCCGCCTCGTCGCTCTCGGCGCTGATCACCAGCTCCACCAGGGCGGGGTCGGCCATCGTGGTGCGGGCCGGGCCGTACCGCTCGACGACCGCGGCGGCGGCGATGGCCAGCCGGTCGAGCAGGACCTCGTCCAGCGGGTTCGGCGGGCCGGGGCGCTCCAGCCACACCGCGCCGATCTCCTCCTCGTCCAGCACGATCCGCTCCGTGCTGGAGGCCGGCGCCGGCGGGGCGGGCGCCGGCTGGCCGTCGGGCCCGAACCGCAGCACCCGCCCCGTGTCGTGCAGCCGCGCCCCGACCACGCACTCGGCCAGGCCCGCCGAGGCGCGCGCGAGCGCCGGCAGGTCCACGCGGCGGCGCATCAGCGTGTCGTAGAACATGACGACCCGGATCGCGCCCTCGACGTGCGTGTCCAGTCGCGACAGCCGTACGGCCAGTGCCTCCATGGCCGCAGGATAGGCGCCGATCGGCGCGCGATCGCCCCCTGGCGTCCGACGGTTGGCGGATGACCGGGCGGGGCGGGCCCGCGCAGGATGGCCGTCATGGACCCCGAACTCGAAGCGTTCGTCCCCCTGTTCCCCAAGGCCGACCTGCGCGACCCGGTCGTCGAGCGGGCGGGCCTGGCCGCGCTGGCCGGCTCCGTGCCCGCGCCGGACACCACCGGCATGGCCGTCGAGGACCGCACGGTCCCCGGCGACCCGGCGGTGCCCGTACGCCTCTACCGCCCGCACGCGGCGGCGCCCGGCGCCGTCGTCTGGCTGCACGGCGGCGGCTGGGTGATGGGCGACGTGGAGACCGAACACCCGTGGGCCGCGCGGCTGGCGGCGGCCTCCGGCGCGGTGGTGGTCTCGGTGGGCTACCGGCTGGCCCCCGAACACCCCTTCCCGGCCGCCCTGGACGACGCGTACACCGTGCTGAACTGGACCGTCGAGCACGCCGGGGAACTCGGGGTCGCACCGGATCGGATCGCGGTCGGCGGGCACAGCGCCGGCGCGGGGATCGCGGCCGGGCTCGCGCTGCGCTCCCGCGACGAGCAGGGCCCACCGATCCGCTACCAGCTCCTGAACCAGCCGGGGCTCGACGACCGCCGGCGCACCTGGTCGCGACGGAACCTCACCGACACGCCGTGGATGAACAGCTCGAACGTCACCACCGCGTGGGGGCACTACCTGGGCGGTCGCGCGGCCACGCCCTACGCCGCCCCCGCGCGGGCCACCGACCTCACCGGCCTGCCGCCCGCCTACGTCGCCGCCGCCGAGCTGTGCCCCAACCGCGACGAGGACATCGAGTACGCGCTACGGCTGCTCCGGGCCGGGGTCTCCGTCGAACTGCACCACTGGGCCGGCACCTTCCACGGCTCGCAGGCCATCCTCTCCGCCGAGGTCTCGCAGCGGCAGTTCGCCGAACTCGGCGCCACCCTGCGCCGCGCCCTGACCACCTGAGCCGGCCCCGGCCGCTGGCCCCGCGTACCCGCCCGCCCATCCGTCCACCGGCCCGCCACCCACCGACACGCCGTGACCAAGCCAAGGAGCACACCGTGACCGTGACCCCGATCGACCTCTTCGCCACCTTCGTCCAGCTGGACCAGGGCGGCCGGGCCCGGGCCAAGGAGCCGGAGTTCGACCACGCCGGCGAGGGCTGGCAGGTCATGACCTTCCACGCCGCGACCGACGCGGACGTGCACGGCGACCACTGGGAGGTGCACCCGCACGCGGAGGAGGTCGTCTCCTGTCTGGCCGGCGGGATACGCCTGTACTTCCGCCCGGAGCGGGCCGGCGAGCCGGAGGAGGAGGTCGCGCTCCCGGCCGGCAGCGCGGTCATCGTGCCGCGCGGGCGCTGGCACCGCATCGCCCTGGACGCGCCCAGCGACCTGATGTCCGTCACCGTGCCGCGCGGCAGCCGCCTGGAGCCGCGCGCGCCGCGCGGCTGAGCGCGCGGGTCCGTCGCGCGGTGCCGAGCCGACCCGCCCCCGGCCCCCGGTGCCACCGCGTACGCGCCCCCGGCGCCCGCCGCGTACACCCTCCCGGCGGCGGGCGCGTACGCCGTACGGTTCGCCCCGTCGCGGCCTGCTGCATATATTCATGCAGATAAGGCCGTATCTGAATGAGCGGCGCGGCGTGGCCCGGCCCGTCCGGGGTCGGGCCGGGCCGGTGGGCGAGCGCACGCGGGGCGCCGATGTCGCCGGGAGGGCACGATGGATCAGACGCCGGACGCGAGCGGGGCGGCGGCGCGGCTCCAGCGACTCTTCGAGGGCCACCGGCTCACGCCCACCCAGCGCCGGATCGCGCACTGCATGGTCCGCCGCGCCGCCGACGCGCCCTTCCTCTCCAGCGTCGAACTCGCCGAACTCGCCGGCGTCAGCCAGCCGTCGGTGACCCGCTTCGCGGTGGCGCTCGGCTTCGACGGCTACCCGGGGTTGCGCAAGCACCTGCGCGAGGTCGCCCCGAGCGAGCGGAGTGCCGGGCAGGCGGCGGCCAACGAGTACCAGCAGGCCGTCCAGGCCGAGATCGACAACCTGCGCCACCTCGCCACGCTGCTGGCCGACCCGGAGCCCGTCGCCCGCGCCGGCCGACTGCTCGCCGCCTCCCGCCCGCTGCCCGTGCTGGGCCTGCGCGCGGCCTCGGCGCAGGCGGCGGGGTTCAGCTACTTCGCGCGCAAGGTGCACCCGGACGTCCGACTGCTCGACGAGGGCGGCACGATGCTCGCCGACCGCATCGACGCGGCCACCACCGCCGGCGCGAGCGCCCTGCTGTGCTTCGCGCTGCCGCGCCACCCGCGCGAGGTGGTCGCGGCGCTGGAGTACGCGCGCTCGGCCGGCCTGGCCGTCGTCACGGTCGCCGACAGCGCGTTCGCCCCGGTCGCCGGGCACAGCGACCTGCTGCTGCCGGCCGCCGTGGGTACCGGGCTCGCCTTCGACACGGCCTGCGCGCCGATGCTGCTGGGGCGGGTGCTGCTGGAGGCGATGTGCGACGCGCTGCCCGACGCGCAGGCCCGCCTGGAGGAGTTCGACGCCAAGGCGGCGGCGCGCGGCCTCTTCGAGGACTGACGCGCCGCCGCCCTCTCGTGGACCGACGGGCCGACGCCGTCCGGGGGGCCGACGGGCCGCCCGCCGCCGTGGCACCCCGCGCCCACGCGACCCGGGCCCGCGCCCCGTCGGACCGCCGACGACGCGCCCCGGGCTCGGCGACCGGCCCCGCGCCCGCTCGCGGGGCGCCGCCCGGCCGGGTGTCTCAGCGAACTCTCATCCGCGCTGAGTACAGTCCCGCCGCAAGGGGCTCACCCCGGCGCGAGCGCGCGCCGGCGGAGCCGCACGCAAAGTGATGACCGAGATCGAGGAGGCAGGACGTGGGGCGCGGCGCGTACGCGGTGGCACGGGTGGCGGTGTTGGTGCGGGCACCCGCTGGGTGGCTGTGGTGGCTGGGGTGGGGCGCGGCGGGCCTCGGGCTGCTCGTCCCGAGCGTGACCGGCCGCACGATCGGCGTCCTGGCCGGCGCCGCCCTGTTCCTGGTCGCGCTGGCGGTGAGCGCCCTGGTGCGGCGCGGGCGGTACGCCGCACTCGCGCGCTCCGCCTCACGTGCCGGCAAGACCGTCGTCCTCCAGGACCGCGCCGTCAGCGTGCGCGGTTGGCGGCGCGCGCACCGGTGGCACCTGGCGGCGCTGTTCGCGCTGGCGGTCGGCACCTCGTTCGTGGCCCCCGCGACGGTCGGGATGCTGCTGGCCGGCGTGGGCGCCGGGCTGTGGTGGAAGGCCCTGTGGATCGGCCGCTGGGAAGAGGACCACGACGCGCTGCTGTGGGTGCGGACGGACGCGCTGCCGGGCCCGTGGTCGCTCGGCGGCCCGGGGCACGCGTCCGTACGCGGTTACCTGACGACGGGCGCGATCGCGGGCGACGCGCGGCCCGGCGGCGCCAGGCGCGGTGCCACCCCCGCACCGGTCCGCTGACCACCGACCCGCTGGTCTCCGCCCCGCCAAGGGCCCGACGGCCCGGCTCCGCGCGGTGGCCGAGGCTTTGCCGAACGGTCAGCCACCGCCCCAGCTCACCGGACTAACGTGCTGGTCAGGCCGCTCGACCGGGCGGTGATCAGCAGCCGGACCCGGCCCCGGAGCCGCATCCGGCACCCAGGGCGGGAGCACGCGATGCGCGGACGTCAGGACACCGGAACGACCACCCCGGACGAGCGGGAGCCGGCCCCACGGACCGGGGCCGCGACGCCCGGGGCCGCGACGCTCGGGGCCGCGACGTCCGGGGCCACGGTGTCCGGGACCGCGCGCGGCGGGACCGCGCGGCGCGGGGCCCCGACGTCCAGACCCCCGGCTGCCGGGGGCGCGGCGCTCGCGGACGGGGCGGACGGGGACGGGGCGCTTGGGGGCACGGCCCTCGACGGCGTGACCCTTGACGGCGCGTTGCCTGACGGTGCGTTGCCTGACGGTGCGTTGCCTGACGGCGCGCTCCCCGGTGACGCGGTGCCGCCCGGCGCGGCTGCCGGGGACGCGATGCCCGGGGGCGTGGCGGCTGGTGGCGCGGTGTCCGGTGGCGGTTCCGGGGGTGACTCCGGCGGCGGGGCCGACCGTGGTTCCGGTGGGGGTTGCGGTGACGGTCCCGGCGGCGGGCTCGCGCCCGTCGCGCTGCGGGAGGTCGCGGCCGGGCTACCCCGGGCGTGGCACTCGCGGGTGGTCGGCCGTGTCGGTACGAGCGCGGTCAAGGTGTCGCGGATGAGCGAACTGCCGCTGGCACTGGAGAGCCACGCCAGCACCGAGGCGCTGCTCGTGCTCGACGGCTTCCTCGCCGCCGAGGTGCGCGGCGAGCCGGTGGACGTACGCGCCGGCGAACTGCTCGTCGTCCCCGCCGGCGCCCCGCACCGGGCCCGCCCCGGCAGCACGGGCACCCTCCTGATCGTCGAGGTCGACCCGCCGCCGCACCGGTGACCGACGAAGCGGAGTCAGCCCGCGCGGCGCGGTCTCGTGACGTACGCGTCAGAGGGGCCGGCCGGCGACCGTGCGGCGGCGCTCTCTCCGTGGGGCTGGCCGGGCCTGGTGGCTGGTGGCTGGGCTCGTAGGGGTGGGGGCGGCGGAAGCCGGGCGTGGGTGGGCTGGCTGGTGACCGTGCGGCGGCGTTCTCTCCGTGGGGCTGGCCGGGCCTGGTGGCTGGTGGCTGGGCTTGTACGGGTGGGGGCGGCGGAAGCCGGGCGTGGGTGGGGGCCGCGAGGTGGGCCCGTGACCGCGAGGTGGCGCTCTCCCCGTGGGGCTGGCCGGGCCGAGGACGCGCGGCTGGGCTCGTACCGGCTCGGGAGGCGGGCCGCTGGCGGGGCCAGTGGCGTGCGGCGGCGGGGCGTCGTGGTCGTGGTGTCCGGGTGTCGGGCGCGGGTGGGGACGGACGGACGGTCGGGCGGGGGTGGTGGCGGGGCGTCAGTACCGGAGCAGGGCCGCCACGCCGTCCGTCGCGCGTGCGGGCGGCAGGATCTCGGTGAAGGACGCGCCGCTCAGGGCCGCCGCGCGCAGCAGCAGGGGCGCGGCGGGTGCCCGGAACGCCGTCGGGTCATCGCCCAGCGCCGCCGGGTCGGTGCCCAGCGCCAGCGGGTCGCGGCGGGAGGCGTACAGGTCCGGGTCGTCGGTGCGGTCGGCGGCCAGCAGCAGGGTCGCCACCCGGCCCGCCGTCAACGCCTCCTGCACGGCCGGGACGCCCTGCGCGGCCCGCCCCTCGGCCAGCTCGGCCTCCAGGGTCGCCAGGGCGTCGAGGTGCCGGGCCGTCATGGCCGTGCGCATGGCCACGTCCACGCTGGCCCGCAGCGCCGCGCGGGCCGAGACGTCGCTTCGGCCGCCTTCTCCGTAGACCAGTTCCCCGACCGGTGGCCGCTCGCTCAGGTGCTCGCGCAGCAGCCCGATCGCCTTGGGGTCCCCGGCGATCAGCACCACCGCCGCGTCCACCTCGGCCGCCGCCGCCCGGACGTCGTCCGCCACCTGCCGGGTGTTCTCCGTCCACAGGTTGACCGACCGTCGGTGGAAGGACGCCTGTGCCTCGGCGCCCGCCCTGACCCGGCTGATGTGCAGCGTGCTGCCGTTGAACGTGCGCTCCAGGGAGGGCTCGTGCGCGGCGGCCGGGTAGGCGCTGACGTCGCCGCCCTCCCGGTCGACGGCGACCACCACGTGCGGAAGCTGGTGGTCCCGGTCGAGCACCAGGCCCAGCGGGTCGGGCACCGGCAGCAACCGCGCGGTGTCGGCGGCGGGCGGCTCGGCCAACGTGAAGGCCCCCAGCAGTCGCCCGCCCGACGCGAACAGCGCCTCCCCCTGCGGCCCCGGCACCTCGGCGACGCCGCCGACCGCCCGACCCAGCACCGCGAGCGTCTCCGGGTCCGCGCCCTGGTCGGTCAGCGACCGCAGGGCCGCCCGCCAGCGCAGCTCGATCCGCTGGTCGGCGTCGTGCGTCGCACGTGAGGTGTCCAGGTGAACGGAGGCGACAGGGCTCTCGCCCTCGTACAGACGGTGAAGAAACGCGAGATCCATCGTGTGCGGGCCGGGCGGCCCCACCACCCTTCTGCGGAGGCATGCCACGCCGCACTTTAAGTCCCTTCTTCGCCGCTTTGTCGGATACGCGGCCCGCGTCGCCACCCTCCGCCCACGACGGCCGCCGCCGTGCCTCCGAAAGGGGCGCGCGTGAAACCCGGGTGCGCGCGGCCCGATGCGACTGCGACGATGCGGCGAGGTGCGGCCGGGCCCGTGGGACGACGGGTGGCGTGGCCGGCCGGGCACACGACGCGGGAGGGCTCGTGCCGGCAGATCCACGCTCCACGGGGTGCCTGATCATCTCGGGCATGCCCGGTTCGGGGAAGTCCACGGTCGCGCCCCTGGTGGCCGAGCACTACGAGCGCGCGGCCCACATCAGCGGTGACGTCCTGTCGTACATGGTGGTGCGGGGGCGCGTCGGCTTCCTCGGCGAGCCGGCCGCCGAGTCGCGGCGGCAGGCGATGCTGGGCGCCCGCAACATGTGCGCGCTGGCCGCCAACTTCGCCGAGCACGACATCCTCCCCGTCATCGAGCACACCATCGCCGACCGCGAGATGCTCGACGCCATGGTGGGCTGGCTGCGCCCGCGACCCGTGCGGTTCGTCGTGCTGGCACCGCCGCTCGCGGTGTGCCGGGAGCGCAACGCGCGGCGCCCCGAGCGCGCCCGGGTCCACTTCGACTTCGCCCCGCAGTACGAGCGGCTCCGCGCACGCCTGGGCGACACCGGCTGGTGGCTGGACACCGCGACCCAGACCCCACGGGAGACGGCCGCCGCGATCGCGGCCCACGCGCACGAGCGGGCGACCCTGTGAGCCCGCGTCCCGGTGCGCCGGGACGCCCCGACGGCTGGTTCGACGCAGGGTGAGGCTTGGGGTAAAGTGGATCACGCAACGCCGCCCCGAGGGGCGGGGGTTGATGCGTCGGTCGTCTAAGGAAAGATACTCGTCTCCAAACGAGGGATGTAGGTGCAAGGCCTGCTCGGCGCTCTGTTGGAAGCCCTTCTCCGGTCACACTGGGGGAGGGCTTCCGTCGTGTGAGACCGCGTTCGTGCGCGACATGGGCGAACGCACCGGCACGCCGCCCCGTCCGGGGCCCGTGTGGCGGGGCGTCAGGCGCGCGGGACGCGTCGGGGCGGGTGGGCCGTCGCGTACGGCGGGCCGTCAGGCGTCCAGGGCCGCCAGCGCGTCCGGGTGGGCGCCGCCGCTCTCGGCCACGATCTCGTCGACGGTCTGCGGCTCACGCACGGTCGCGAACCGTACGCCCGTCGCCGCGCCCGGATCGAGCACGAAGCCGTAGACACCCGGCCGGGGCAGGCTGTTGTAGGCGAAGTGGTGGCAGAAGTAGTACGCGCCGGTGTCCAGGAGCGCCGTCAGGTCGCCCTCGGCCAGCAGCGGCAGCGGCCGGTTCTGGGCCACCAGGTCGCCGGCGAAGCAGCAGGGGCCGGCCACGTCCTGCGGCACCGGCGCGCCCTCCTTGGGCCGCCCCCGTGAGGTGTAGCCGGCGACGCGGATGGGCCAGGAGCGCGGGGCGAAGACGGTGCGCGTGGCCACCTGGGCGCCCGCGTGGGTGATGGCGATCGCGCGGCCCCCGGCCGACTTGGTGTACTCCACGCGCGCCAGCACCGTGCCCGTCTTGGCCAGCAGAGCCCGGCCGAACTCGGTGACCAGCGCGTACCGGCCGTCGAAGAGCCCGGGAACCGTCGCGTGCAACAGCCGCGCGTAGTCGCCGAAGGTCGGGGCGAGGGTGTCGGAGGCGAAGTTGACCGGCAGCCCGCCGCCCAGGTCGAGTCCGGTGATCTGGCGTCGGCCGGCCGCCTCGTTGATCTCCTCGGCCAGCTCGTACACCTGGCGCACGCCGCTGGCGATCAGCTCCAGCGGAACGCCCTGCGAGCCGATGTGCGCGTGCAGCCGGGTGAGCCACGGGCGGGCCAGCACGGCGGCCACGATCCGGGACCTGACCTCGGCCGGGGAGCCGCCACGCGGGCCGTCGTCGCGGAGTGGCACGCCGAACTTGGACGTCGCCGTCGCCGTGCTCAGCGCGCTGATCGTGCCCCCGCCCACCTGCGGGTTGACCCGCAGGCCCAGCGGCGAGGTGGTCGGTTCGGCGGCCACCAGCGCGTCCAGGCGGGCCAACTCCTGGTAGCTGTCGGCGTTGACGGCCACACCCAGCGACAGGGCCGTGCGCAGTTCGGCCACGGTCTTGGCGGGCGAGTCCAGCACCAGGCGCTCCGGGGGTACGCCCGCCGCCTGGGCCAAGGCCAGTTCGCCGGGGCTGGCCACCTCGCAGCCCAGCCCCGTGTCGGCCAGCAGCCGCAACACCGGTACCAGCCCCGCCGCCTTGACCGCGAACGCGTGCAACACCGGCGTGCCCGGCGCGGTGACCTCGGCGAACGCGGCCTGGAGCGCGACCGCGCCAGCCCGCACCGCGGCCACGTCCACCAGAGCGATCACCGGTGCGTCCGGGTTGATCAGGCCCTGCTCGACGGCGGCCCGTACCGCCACGTCGCGCCGCCGCGCGGCGGCTTCGCCCGGTTCGGCGTCCGTGGCGCCCGGGGTGCGCTCGGCGCGCGCCGCGCGCGTGGGGCCCGCCGCGCGCGCGGCGTCGGCGTTCGGGGACGCGGCGCCCGAGCCCGGCCCGGCTCCCGGGCGCGGCCGGTCTTCCGGGCCCGCCGTCGACCCGCCGCCCGGGGGCGAGTCAGCCCCCGCCGCCGTTGGTCGCCCTCGCGGCGCGTCGTCCGCCGGCTGGTGGCCCGTCTCCGTTGAGGTCATGCCCGCCACTCCACCACCGTGGCCGCGCGCTGCCCAGTACGCGTGGCCGGCCGGGCACGGCGCGTCGGCGAGCGACCACGCCACTGGGCGTAGTACGCGTCGTACCCGCCGAGGGGCGTGCGCGTGGGCGCGGGGCGGGCGCGTGGGGCCCGGGAGCACGACGGGGCGGACGGTGGCGCGTGGGGTCCAAGGCCACGACGGGAGCGGTGGCGGTGGCGAGTGGGGCCCAGGGCGGCGCTTCTCGCCGGGGCGCGTCGCTCGGCCGGGGTCAGGCGCGTATCGGAGGGGCGGAGCCGAGGGTGTGTCGCACGGGCGGGGTCAGGCGCGTATCGGAGGGATGGGGTCGGGGCGTTGTCGTCCGGGCGTGCCCGGGGGCGTGCGTACCGCTCGGTTCTCGGTGCCGACGGCGCGCTGGTTACAGTGACGCGCGGTCGCCAGCCGTCGAGAGCCGAGGAGGGCCAGCATGGGGGAGCCGGGCGGGGAGCCAGTCGACGGGCCGGGCGCGACGGGCCCACCGGGCGCGGGCGACGGGGGGCGGGCCCGGGCCGGCGCGAGCCAGGGCGGCGAGGTCGGGGAGCAGCGGGCCGGGCGGATGCTCGGGGTCAACGTGCGCGCGCTGCGCGTGGAGCGCGGGCTCTCGCTGTCGGAGGTCGCGCGCAGGTCCGGCGTCGCCAAGAGCGCGCTGTCCCAACTGGAGAGCGGCCAGGGCAACCCCACCCTCCAGACGGTGTTCTCTCTGGCGAACGCTTTGCAGGTTCCGGTGTCCGACCTGCTCGCCGAACCGGCCCCGCCCGACGTGCTGGTGGTGCGCTCGGCCGGCCTGGAGGTACTCCGCAGCCGGGCCGTGGACCTGCGCATGCTGCGGCGGATCGAACCGCGCGGCGGAGTGCTCGAACTGTACGACCAGCGGGTGCGGCCGGGCGCGCGCCAGCACTCGGACGGCCACCCCGGACTGGAACACGTCGTGGTCACGCAGGGTTTCCTGCGCGTCGGACCGCCGGCCGACCCGTACGAACTGGGCCCGGGGGACTATGTCTGCCTGCCCGGTTCGCAGCCCCACATCTACGAGAGCGCCGGGCCGGAACCCGTCCTCTCGGTCCTCCTCATCGAGTATCCGGCCGGCACCGGTATTGACCGCCCCCCGATGCCGCACTAGCGTCACCAACGTTCTTTCTGGAGAACGGCGGTGCGCTGCGTGCACGCTTCATGGACGAACCCACGGCATCCCGACGCGGTCGTCGTCGGCGGCGGCATCATCGGCGCGGCCTGCGCCGAGGCCCTGACCCGGCGCGGCGTGCGGGTGCTGGTGCTCGACCGGGGCCCCCTCGCCTCGGCGACCACCGCCAGCGGCGAGGGCAACCTCCTGGTGTCCGACAAACCCCCGGGGCCCGAACTCGCCCTGGCCCTCTCGTCGTTGGCCCGCTGGCCCGTGCTGCTGGCCGGGCTGCGGGAGGAGCTCGGGCCGCGCCGCGCGGCGAGCGAGTACGAGGCCAAGGGCGGGCTCGTCGTCGCGATCGGCGCGGCCGAGTCGGCCGCCCTGCGCGCCTTCGCCGCCACCCAGCGCACCGCCGGCGTACAGGCCCGCGAACTGGGCCCCGGCGAGGCCGCCGCGCGGGAACCACACCTGACGCCGCGCGCCGACACCGTCCTGCACTACCCCCAGGACGCCCAGCTCCAGCCGGTGTTGGCCGCGACGGCGCTGCTGGCGGCGGTCCGGGCGCGGGGGAGCGAGGTGCGCGGCGGTGTCACCGTGCTCGGCGTCCGGCGCGACCGGCGCGGCGGGGTGCGCGCGGTCCGCACCACGCGCGGCGACGTGCCGTGCGGCGCGGTCGTCAACGCCGCCGGCCCGTGGGCGGGTTCGTTCGCCGAGGCGGCCGGCGCCCCGCTGCCCGTCCTGCCGCGCCGTGGCCTGGTCCTGGTCACCGCCCCGCTGCCGCCCGGCACGGTGCGGCACAAGGTGTACGCCGCCGACTACGTCGGCGCGGTCGGCGCGGCCGACGCCGACCTGCGCACCTCGGCCGTCGTGGAGGCCACCCCGGCGGGCACCGTACTGATCGGCTCCAGCCGGCAGCGGGTGGGCTTCGACCCGGCCATCCCGGTGCCGGTGCTGCGTGAACTGGCCCGAGGGGCGATCACGTTGTTCCCCCTGCTGGCCGAGGTGCCGGTGCTGCGCGCGTACGGCGGCTTCCGCCCGTACACCCCCGACCACCTCCCCGTGATCGGCCCCGACCCGCGCCGCCCCGGCCTGTGGCACGCCACCGGCCACGAGGGCGCGGGCATCGGCCTCGCCGCCGCGACCGGCGACCTCCTCGCCGAACTCTTCACCGGTGAACCCCCACACCTGGACCCGGCCCCCTACCGGGTGGCCCGCCCGGGCCTCCGCCCCACGCCCGAGCCCGCGACCGAGGCCGAGGCCACGCGCCCGGCGCGCGCCGGGGCGGCGGGGTCGGTGGGGGAGGCGGGGTTGGCCAGGTTGGTCGGGGTGGCTGGGTTGGCTGGGTTGGCTACGTCCGTCGGGGTGGTGGGTGGTGCGGGGGCGGGTTCGGCGGCGGCTGAAGGGTTGCCGGAGCGTGTCGGATCGGTGGGGGACGGAGAGTTGGCGGCACGCCGGGCAGTGGCCGGGGCGGTGGGGCGAGCCGAAACGGGTGAGGCGGTGGCGTCGGGGCCCGGGGCGGGGGAGGAGCCGGCGGGAGGCGCGGGGGTGTGGGGAGGTTCGGCCGACGCGGCGGAGGCGAGCGGGTTCGGCGCGGTGGGGCTCACCGTGGACGGCGCCGCGCGGCGCGCCCGCCCGGGCGACACGGTGGCCGCCGTACTGCTCGGCATGGGGCGGGCGGCGTGGCGTACGACCCGGGGTGGCGGTCGGCGGCGCGGCGTCTTCTGTGGCATCGGGGTGTGTCACGACTGCCTCGTGGTGGTCAACGGACTCCCCGACGTGCGGGCCTGCCTGCGCGAGGTCGCCCCGGGCGACGTGGTGGAGACACAACGGGGCGCGGAGTTGCCGCGCTCCGCAGCCACCCCCCTCCCACCCTCCTCACCCCGTACGCCGGGGACCGGCCAGGCTGCCACTGACCACACCACCACCGCCCCGGTTGTCACGGACCCCGCTGTCTCCGGGCGGAAGGGCGCCGCCCCGGTCGCTACTGGCCCGGCTGTCGCCGACCCGGTCGACACCGGCCGGCCCGGTACCGGTCCGGCGACCACTGGCCGGCCCGGCGCCACCCCGGCTGCCGCCGGACGGATCGGCACCGATCAGACCGGCCGCGCGACGGATCGCACCGACAGCGGCCCGCGCCGCCCCCGTGGGGCGAGCGCCGACGACGACGGAGACGGAAGGGGCCGGGCATGACGGAGAGACGGCGGATCGTCGTCATCGGCGCCGGGCCGGCCGGGCTGCACGCGGCGCTGGCCGCCGCCCGGGCGGGTGCGCGGGTGGTCCTGGTGGACAACGGCGCTCGCGCCGGCGGCCAGTACCACCGCCACGCACCCCCCGACCCCCCTCCCACGAACCCGGGCACCCCGCGCGGAGGCGACCACCTGGCGCCGGGCCCAGCCTCCGGGCCGGCCTCCGCCCCGAGCTCTTGCGTGGTGGGCCAGTCCGGGGGGTCGGCCGCCGGTCTGGGGGGCCACCTGGTGGTGGGCGCGGCCACGGAGCCGGCAGGCGAGCACCTGGCGGCGGGCCCAGCCTCCGGGCCGGCCCCCGGCCCGGGCTCTTGCGTGGTGGGCCAGTCCGAGGGGTCGGCCGCCGGTCTGGGAGGCCACCTGGTGGTGGGCGCGGCCACGGAGTCGGCAGGCGAGTATCTGGCGGCGGGGCCAGCCGCCGGGCCGGCCTCCGCCCCGGGCTCTTGCGTGGTGGGTCAGTTCGAGGGGTCGGCCGCCGGTCTGGGGGGCCACCCGGTGGTGGGCGCGGCCACGGAGCCGGCAGGCGAGCATCTGGCGGCGGGCCCAGCTTCCGGGCCGGCCCCTGGGCATGCCCTCCGCTCGGGCCTCTCCGTCGCAGGTCAGCATCCGGCGCCGGGGCCAGCCGCCGGGCCGGCCTCCGCCCCGGGCTCTTGCGTGGTGGGTCAGTTCGAGGGGTCGGCCGCCGGTCTGGGAGGCCACCTGGTGGTGGGCGCGGCCACGGAGCCGGCAGGCGAACACCTGGCGGCGGGCCCAGCCGCCGGGCCGGCCCCCGGCCCGACGGGCCACCCCGCGACGGGCCGGCGGCCGGCGTCGGGCTCGCGTCCCGGGCCCCGTCTCCCCACAGCGGGCCAGCGTCTCGTGAGGGATGTCGCCGCTCATCCCGCGATCGATCACTGGCCGCACAGCACGGCCTGGTCCATCGAGCCGGGGCGGGGGACGGGCGGAGCGGCGTCGCCGCATGTCGTCCACGTGCTCACCGGGCCGGCCGACGGGTTCCGTACGCCGCGTACGCTGCACGCCGACGCGCTGGTGCTCTGCCCTGGGGCGTTCGACCGGTCGTTGCCCTTCCCGGGCTGGGACCTGCCCGGCGTGGTGACGGCGGGCGCCGCCCAGGCGTTGGCCAAGGGGCAGCGGGTCGCCGTGGGGCGGCGGGTGGTCGTCTCGGGCGCCGGGCCGTTCCTGCTGCCGGTGGCGGCGGCGCTGCTGGGCGTGGGCGCGCGGGTGGTCGCGGTGCTGGAGGCCGGCTCGCCGGTGGGCTGGCTGCGCTCGCCGCTCGCCGCGCTGCGCGACGGGCGGGGCAAGCTCCCCGAACTCTCCTCGTACGCCGCCACGCTGGCCCGCCACCGGGTCCCGTACCGCACCCGACGGGCGGTCGTCGCCGCGCACGGCGAGGACCGGTTGCGCGCCGTGACCACCGCCCGGCTCGCGCCCGACTGGACCGTACGGCCCGGCAGCGAGCGCCGGATCGACGACGTGGACGCGTTGTGCGTGAGCTACGGGTTCACCCCGCAACTCGAACTCGCCCTCGCCGTCGGCTGCGCCGTCGAGGACGGCCCCGACGGTACGCCGCGTGTCGCGCTGCGCGCGGGGCAGGCCACGACGGTGCCACGGGTGTACGCCGCCGGAGAGTTGACCGGCGTCGGCGGGGCCGAACTCGCGGCACACGAAGGAGAGTTGGCGGGAGTATCGGCCGCCGACGCCTTGGGTCTGCGGGGTGCCGACCCGGAGCGGGTGGCGTGGTTGCGGCGCCGGGTCCGCTCGGGCCGCCGCTTCGCCGCCGCGCTGGCGCGCGCCCATCCGGTGCGGCCGGGCTGGCGCGGGTGGCTGACCGGCGACACGCTCGTCTGCCGCTGCGAGGAGGTGTCGTACGACGCGCTGCGCGCGGCCGTCGCCGAGCGGCACGTGGACGGCGTGCGCGCGCTGAAGCTCACCAGCCGCGCCGGGCTCGGCGCCTGCCAGGGCCGCACCTGCGGGCGCGCGATCACGGAACTGGCCACCGCGCTGACCCCGCCCCCGACGGAGTCCGCCAGCGCGCTCCCACCCGCCACCCGGTCCCGCACCACGCCCCGTTACGCCGACCGGTACGCCATCGACGCCCGCCCCATCGCCCAACCGATCCGCCTCGGCGACCTCGCCAACCCCCCACCCGAACCCTCGCCCCAACCCGCCAACTCTCCGCAGCAGGCGCGGGTGGGGTCTCCCGGGCCTGGTCCCGGTCCCGGTCCTGGGGGGCAGGGTGAATCCGCCGGCCCCCCGTCGGTGCGGGTGGCGGCTCCCGGTCCCGGGGGTCAGGGTGAACCCGTCAACCCCTCGCCGGTGCGGGCGGCTGCTCCCGAGCCCGGTGACCGGGGTGGACTCGCCGACTCCCCGCCAACGCGGGTGGCGGCTCCCGGTCCCGGGGGCCAGGTCGAACCCGTCAACTCCTCGCCGGTGCGGGCGGCTGCTCCCGAGCCCGGTGACCGGGGTGGACTCGCCGACTCCCCGCCAACGCGGGTGGGGGCTCCCGGCCCCGGGGGCCAGGTCGAACCCGTCAACCCCTCGCCGGTGCGGGCGGCTGCTCCCGTGCCCGGTGACCGGGGTGGACTCGCCGACTCCCCGCCAACGCGGGTGGCGTACCTGGGGCCCGAAGGCCCGGTGGGTCCCGCCACCTCCGCCGACACCTCGCCCGCGTCGGACGTAACCCCGGGCCCCGAGGGCTCACCCCAACCAGCCGACCCTCGCCCCGCACCGGAACCCGGCCCCGCACCCGACCCCGCACCCGACCCCGCACCCGGCCCCGCACCCGGCCCCGCACTCGGCCCCGCACCCGACCCCGCACCCGGCCCCGCACCCGACCCCGCGTCGGACCCCACCGCCCCCTAGGGCCTGTCCGGCGGATCACGGTCGGAGCCATAGGTGGATCGCCGCGACCGTGACGGTGCCGTGGAAGACGTAGGCCCTCTTGTCGTAGCGG
>NZ_JBHVJC010000033.1:0-106655 GCF_042799315.1 Streptomyces sp. NPDC057702
CGGTCTCATTCCGAACCCGGAAGCTAAGCCTTTCAGCGCCGATGGTACTGCAGGGGGGACCCTGTGGGAGAGTAGGACGCCGCCGAACAATTTTTGAGAAGAGGGCCTTGCCCGGAGATTCCGATCTCCTGGGCGAGGCCCTTTTCGCGTTTGCCAAAAAATTCTGGAGATCGCGGTCCCCGACTGCGATGCTGGGCGTATGAACTACGTGGTCAGGGGCATCAAGAGCGACGAATGGGCCCGGCTCAAGGAGCTACGCCTGGCCGCGCTCGCCGATCCGGTCGCGCGTATCGCCTTCGTGGACACCCACGAACGGCAGATCCAGGAACCGGACACGCGGTGGCAGGAGCGCGCCGCGCAGGGCGAGGCCGGCGAGGAGCTGAAGACCTTCGTCGTGGAGGCCGGTGGCGACGGCCCCGACGGGCAGCCGCCGCTGGTGGCGATGGCCGTCGTCCTCGTCGAGCGCGACCGGGCGCAGACCCACCTGGTCGGCGTCTACATCCGCCCCGAACACCGGGGCACCGGACTCGCCCGGCGCCTGTTCGACACCGCGCTGGAATGGTCCTGGAACCTGCCCGAACCCCGCGTCGAGCGCGTACGACTGTGGGTGCACGAGGACAACGCCCGCGCGCGCGGCTTCTACGCCAAGCTCGGGTTCACCGAGACCGGCAACACCATGGCGTACCCGAACCAGCCGCGGGAGACGGAGTACGAGCTGGCCCTGGCCCGGCCGTAACCCCACGGGTGGGCCGCCCCGTGACCGGAGCGGTGCGCGGCGATGGCCGGTCGGTCAGCCGACGAGGCTGCCGTGGGTACGGGGCCAGCGGGCCCGCGCCTGCTCCGGCGAGCGCATCAGCGCCAGCGCGAGCAGGCCCCGCGCGGAGCCGCCCGCCACCAGCTCCGGCAGCGCGGGGAACGGCGCCACGCCCGCGACGTCGTCCAACACCAGCGTCAGCGGCGGGTCCAGGCGGCGGCCGGGAGAGCGCTCGGCCAGGCACCGGCCGTGCTCGACCACGCTCGCGACCAGCGCGGTCAACAACGGCATCGCCCCCGGCTCCGACCGCGGGTTCTCCAACGACTCGCCCACCACGTACAGCGTGCCGCCCTCGGCGATGAGGGAATCCAGGGCCAGCACGTCGGCCCGGCCGGCGTTGCACGCGTCACGGATGTGGATCGAGGACAGCGCGCCGAGCGCGCGGGCCGTCAGCTCCCGTGCCAGCTCCCGGCGCTCGGGGTGCGCGGTGAGTGTGGACTCCAACTCGCCGGCCATGCCGCTGGCCGCCTTGGCGTTCGTCCGCAGAATACGGACCGGCTCGTGCGCCGAGTGGCCCTGGGCCCAGCGGTGCACCTGGCGGAACGGGCGGCCGTCCACCGCCGCCGCGTGCAACCAGCAGCGCAGCAACGTCTCCGCCGCGTCGGCCGTGGTCGACTCGATCAGCGAAGCGGGGCGTACCGGAGCCAGTAGGGCTACCGAACGGGCCGCCGCCACCTCGCGCGCCTCGCAGCCCGTGGTCGGGTTCCAGCGCAGGCGGGCCGGGGTGTCCAGCAGATGGCTCGGGTCGTAGACGTGCACCGGGCCGAGCTTGGCGCGCGTCCCCGTGGTCTCCGCCCACAGCCTCGCGTCCCCGCTGGTCACCAGCAGCGGGCCGGGCGCCTCCAGGATCGCGTGCAGCGCCGTCTCCTGGCGGCCCTCGGGCGTGTCGAACCGGACCCGCGCCGGCGAGGACTCCGCTCCCGACCAGGTCGCGCCGCGTTGCGCGGGCACCCCGCCCGGCGCGGCGCCGGTGGCGTACGGGGCGGTCGGTCGCGCTTCGGGCGGCGCCGGGGCGGCCTCGGCGGCAGTGGGTGTGCTGGGCGGCTGGAGGGTGGCGGCGGCTGCGTGGTCGCCCGGGTCGGGGGGCGCGGGGTCGCTGGGCTGGGCCGGCTCGGGCCGCGTGGTGGGGAAGACGGCCGTGAAGTAGGCCGCCGGGTCGACGGGGGGCTGTGGTTCGGCGACCGGGGCGGGAGTGGCTCGCGGGACGCCGGGCTCCGGGAGGGCTTCGACGGGCCCCGTGACGGGCGGGTGCGGCGCGGTGGGCTCCGTACGCCGCTCCCGAGGCTCGACGGGCGCTCCCCGCTCGGCGGCGCTCGCCTGCCGTTCGGCGGCGCGGCGGGCCCGCAGCAGGCGGTAGCGGGCGAGGGTGCCGACCACGAAGACCGTGGCGACCACCAGGATCAGCACCTCGCTGATGAAGATGCCCCAGAACAGCCCGTACCCCGACAGCTGTGCCGGAGGCGTGTGCGGCCAGGCGGTGGCCAGGTCCCGCGGGTCGCCGACCAGGTGACGGGCGGCCAGCGGCGTACGGATGAAGGAGACGTTCTCGGGCCAGGCGCCGTGCGCGAACAGGCCGGCCAGGCCGGTGGCCGTCCACGTCAGCAGCGTCAGCCCGATCAGGAACAGCAGCGCCCCGACGAGCAGGCCGTCCGGGACGCCGCGCTCGGGCGCGCGGTCCCGCTTCGGGTCCGCCATCGCTAGGCCACCGTGGACTCGGACGAGGAGCCGGACGCGGGGGGACCGTAGGGGGCGTACGGGCCGTACCGGTCGTACTCCGCGGGGTCGCCCGCGAGGTCCTCCTCCGCCAGGTGCTGCTCGACGGCCGCCGCCGCCCGGGCCTCCGCCTTGGCCTCGGCCTCGGCCGTCAACGCGGCACTGATGGAGTCCTCGGTCATGGCGCGGTCGGTGTAGACCAGCGGGCGTTCGGCCTCGGTGATCAGGTGCTTGACGACCTGGACGTTGCCGTTGACGTCCCAGACGGCGATGCCGGGGGTGAGGGTGGGGATGATCTCCACCGCCCAGCGCGGTAGGCCCAGTACCCGGCCGGTGGCGCGGGCCTCGTCGGCCTTCTGGGCGTAGATCGTGCGGGTCGAGGCCATCTTGAGGATCGCCGCGGCCTCGCGGGCGGCGGCGCCGTCGACGACGTCAGACAGGTGGTGGACGACGGCGACGAAGGACAGGCCGAGCCGGCGGCCGAACTTCAGCAGCCGCTGGAAGAGTTGGGCCACGAACGGGGAGTTGATGATGTGCCACGCCTCTTCGACCAGGAAGATGCGTTTCTTGCGGTCCGGCCTGATCCAGGTGTGCTCCAGCCACACGCCCACGATCGCCATCAGGATCGGCATCGCGATCGAGTTGCGGTCGATGTGCGAGAGGTCGAAGACGATCAGCGGCGCGTCCAGGTCGATGCCGACGGTCGTCGGGCCGTCGAACATGCCGCGCAGGTCACCGTCGACCAGCCGGTCCAGGACCAGCGCGACGTCCAGGCCCCAGGCGCGTACGTCGTCCAGGTCCACGTTCATCGACTCGGCCGACTCCGGCTCGGGGTGGCGCAGTTGCTCGACGATGTCGGTGAGCACCGGCTGCCGGTCGGTGACGGTCTCGTTGACGTAGGCGTGCGCCACCTTCAGCGCGAAGCCCGAGCGCTCGTCCAGGCCGTGGCCCAGGGCGACCTCGATGATGGTGCGCAACAGGGCGAGCTGGCCGGTGGTGGTGATGGAGGGGTCGAGCGGGTTGAGGCGGATGCCGCCGTCCAGGGCGGCCATCGGGTCCAGCCGGATGGGCGTGATGCCGAGCTGCTGGGCGATCAGGTTCCACTCACCGACGCCGTCCTCGCCCTGCGCGTCCAGGACCACCACCTGCCGGTCGCGGAAGCGCAGTTGGCGCAGTACGTACGTCTTCTCCAGCGCGGACTTGCCGTTGCCGGACTCGCCGAGCACCAGCCAGTGCGGGGCGGGCAGCTGCTGGCCGTAGAGCTGGAAGGGGTCGTAGATGTAGCCCTTGCCCGAGTAGACCTCGCGGCCGATGATCACGCCGGAGTCGCCGAGTCCCGGCGCGGCGGTGGGCAGGTAGACGGCCTGGGCCTGGCCGGTGGAGGTGCGGACCGGCAGCCGCGTCGTCTCCACCTTGCCGAAGACGAAACTGGTGAAGGCCTCGGTGATGACGCCCATCGGATCGACCACGGTGCGGCCCCTATCGTCGGATGCCGGTCGCGAACGGCAAGGTGTTCACAAAGGCCCGGTGGTGTTCGCGGTCGCACCACTCCAGCTTGAGGTAGCTCTTGCCGGCCGAGGCGCGGATGGTGCGCTTGTCGCGGGCGAGGGCCTCGGGGGAGCGGGAGGAGACGGTGATGTAGCCGACGAGGTTGACCCCGGCCGCGCCGCTGGCGAGGTCGTCGCCGCGCTGGTCAAGGCGGCCGTGGGCGGCGATGTCACGCGGGTCGACCGTGCGGTTCATCTTGGCCTGGCGGCTGGCCTCCGCCTCGTCGTTGGTCTTCTCCGTCAGCATCCGCTCGATGGCCAGCTCGGTGGGCTCCAGGTCCATGCAGACCGCGACCGTACGGATCACGTCGGGCGTGTGCACCAGCAACGGGGCGAGGAAGTTGACGCCGACGGGGGTCATCGGCCACTCCTTGACCCAGGCGGTGGCGTGACACCAGGGGGCGCGGGTGGCCGACTCGCGGGTCTTGGCCTGGAGGTAGGTGGGCTCCATGGCGTCCAGCTCGGCCGGCCAGGCGTTGCGCTGGGTCATGGCCTGGATGTGGTCGATGGGGTGGTCCGGGTCGTACATCGAGTGCACGAGCGAGGCCAGCCGGCCCTGGCCCAGCGGCTGGCGGACCCGGATGTCGGCCTCGGTGAGCCGGGCGCAGATGTCGGTCAGCTCGCGCGCCATGACCACGGCCAGGCCCGCGTCGCGGTCGATGCGCTTGCCGCTGTGCCGGGAGGCGCGGGCCATGGCCTGGGCCTCGGAGGCCAGCTCGCGGGTGTAGTGCATGCAGGCCACGAGGTAGGCCCGGTGCTGCTCGGAGGAGGTGGAGACCATGGACTGGAGCTGGTCGTAGGAGTCCTTGAGCCAGTCGGGAGAGGCGGCGGCGCCGCGCCGCTCGACGTCCTTGGCGTGCGCGTCGGGGTCGGCGGGCAGCGTACGGGCGAGCATCTGGAGGCGGGTGACGAAGCCGTCGCCGTTGGCCACGTGCTTGAGGAGCGTGCCGAACCGGTCGACCAGCGCCTCCTGGTCCTCGCTGTCGCGCAGGCCCACGCCGGGGCCCTCGATCTCGATGGCGGCGGTGACCGTGCGCCGGTCGGCGTGCAGCAGTACGGCGATCTCGTCGGGGCCGAAGGGTGCCGCGAGCCAGTTGATGGTCCCGATGCCCGGCGGCGGGCCCACCTCGATCTCCCGGCCGTCGAGCTGGGTGCCGGCCTCGGCGGCGGCCGAGCGGTAGGCCGCGCCGCGGCGGGTGATGCGCCGGTAGGAGCGGTTGACCTCGAACCACTTGTAGAACGTGCGACCCCGGTACGGGACGTAGACCGCGCCGAGGGCCAGCGCGGGGAAGCCCACCAGGGTGATGATGCGCAGCATCAGGACGGGAACGAGCAACCCGCACATCATGCCGACGAAACCGCCCGCGATGATCAGGGCGATCTCGCCCGTCTCGCGGTTCTTGCCGACGATCGCGTTCGGGCGTGCCCGACCGATCAGATACGTGCGGCGGGGCGCGATGGGGTGGGACTGGGCCTCGATCGTCAACGCCGGTCACCTCCCGAGGTGTTGCTCGCATTGCTGGTGTTGCTGTTGCTGTTGTTGCGGTTCTGGGCGCGGGGCGCGGGGGCGGCGGGCGGGCGGTTGCCGCCGCTGTCGCCGCCCGAGCCGCCGCCACGGGCGCTGTGGGCGGCCACGCCGCCGGAGACGGGGTTGGCGGGGCGGGGCTGGGACGAGCCGCCTCCGCCGCCCTCGCCTCCGCCGCCGGCGGGCGGGCCCACGGCGCGGTTGCTGTGCGCGTTCATGCCCTGCTTGACCAGGGCGGCGGGCGAGCTGACGATCGCGGCGGCCTGCCGCGAGGCGGCGTCGCTGCTGGCGTTGCGGCTGTTGATGATCTCGTCGCCGAAGCCGGGGACGAAGCGGTAGATCATGGCGCTGGCGAAGATGGCCAGGATGATGATCGACAGGCCGGAGACCACGGCCGAGAACGCGTCCGGGCCCTCGTCGCCGGAGAGCGCCCCGGCCAGCCCGAGCACGACGACGATCACCGGCTTCACCAGGATGACCGCGATCATGAGGCCGGCCCAGCGGCGGACGTGGCCCCACATGTTCTTGTCGACCAGGCCCGCGTAGACGGCCGTGCCGAGCAGGGCGCCGACGTAGAGCAGGGCCGCGCGGATGACGAGTTCGAGGCAGAGCACACCGGCCGCGAGGATGGTCACCAGGGACACGACGATGAGCATGATCGGCCCACCGCCGATGTCCTCGTCCTTCTTGAGCGCCTCGGCGAACGAGCCGAAGAACGCGTCGTTGTCGGCCCCCGTCCCGGAGGCGATCACGTCGGTCACGGCGTCGGTGGCCGAGACGACGGTGTACAGCACCAGCGGCGTGAAGGCCGAGGCCAGCACCGTGAGCCAGAGGAAGCCGATGGCCTCGGTGATCGCCTCCATGAACGGCACCCCGCGGATCGCCCGCTTGGCGACCGCCAGCAGCCACAGGAGCAGGGTGAGCACGGTGGAGGCGGCGAAGACGATCGCGTACTGGCGCAGGAACGTCTCGTTGGTGAAGTCGACGCCGGCCGTCTCGTTCACCATGTCGGACAGCTTCCCGACGAGCCAGGAGGCGGCCTTGGCGCAGGACCTCGCGAGCGAGGCGGCGGGGTCTATGGGGGAGGTGGGGTCGCTCTTGCCGGAACCTCCGCCGCCGCCGTCATCGCAGAGGTCCTTGAACCCGTCGGGGTAGTCCTTGCAGGGGTCTTCACCATCGTCCGACGGCTTCGGTGACGGGTCGGCCGCCGCGTGTGTGGCCAGCAGCAGGATCGCGGTGGGGCTCAGGGTGAACAGCGCGGCCAGCGTGAGGGAGCGGCGACGTTTAACGGGCATAGGTGAACCCTCCGAACCCTTGAACGGCGTCGGCCATCTCTTCGGCCGATGACGCGGTCTGGTCCCGGCCGACGGGTGTCGGACCGTCTTGCTGCTGGTAGTCGGCCACCTTCCAGTCGCCGTTGATCCACTTGAGCTCGAACGTCTTGGTGTACCAGCCCTCGGTGACGGGCCTCTTGGAGTTCTCTCCGGCCAGCCCCACGAGCGTGGAGTACCAGACGGCCACGCTCGCGGTGTTGTCGGCGAAGTCGACGATCCGGGTGCCGATCGGGCTCGTCCGGCAGACGAAGGTCATGCCCTTGGGCGCCTTGCCGTCCTTGTCGAGCCCGATGGCGGTGCGGAGCCGTTCGCCGGAGTACACCTTGTCCAGCGGGGCCTGTCGCGCGGTGGCCACGTCGGGGGCGTAGACCGTGTTCACGATCGCGTGTCGGGTGTCCTGTGTGTACATCTCCACCGACCCCAGGGCCACCGCGTAGTTCGCCGCGGCGCTCTGGGCGCCCTGTTCCGTGCGGGGGAAGCCGGTGGCGATGCCGGTGGTGGTGTCCTTGCCGGTGACGGGGCGTTGGCCGGTGGGGGCGGTGGGTTGGGCCCGGGGGCCCTTGTCGCCGCCGGAGCCGCCGCCGCTGCCGCCGTCGGACTCGCCGTCGCCGTCGCCGCGGTTGGCGAAGGCGATGGCCGCGATGAGGAGCACGACCACGGTGACGATGGTCAAGAGGCCGCGGCTGGGCTTGGTGGTGGGGCGCGGGCGGCGGGCGGTGCCGAACGCCTCGCCGTCGCCGTCGGGGAGCCGGGTGCGGGTCAGTCGGCCGTCGGAGCCGGCGGGGTCGTCCGCGCCGTAGTGGTCGTCGCCGTGGGGACTCATCGCGTGCCCGCCCCTTCACCCGTGGCCTCGGCCGCCACCGCACGCCCGGGCACGGGCGCGCCCGCTCCGCGCGGGGCGACCGGCCGGGGAGGCGTCGTGTCGACCGTCGTCTGGTGCGCCGCCGCTCTCGCGGCGCCCGGGTACGACGGTAGCGGCGCGAAGCGCGGCGCGCGGGTGGTGGTGTGAGTGCACATCAAGCTGACACAACCTCAGCAGCGGGGCCAGGGGAATGGAGGGAGGTCGGGGTGGCGACGGCGCGGCGTGGCTGTCGCCGGTTCCGCCCGGGCCGCGGGGAGCGCGGAGGGCGGTCCGGGTGGCCTGGCGGAGTCGGCATCAGCGTGCGGCCTCGTGGGGAGGGAGGGGCGAGCGGGGGGCTCGTGGACGTGGGTCGGGGCGGAGCGGTGGACGGGGGCGGGGCTCGCCGCGAGGCGTTCGGGGGAGGTCCGGACGCGGCGCGCCCGTGCGGGCGGCCGGGGCCGCGTCCGCACGGGCGGGTTCGGTGGCCTAGACGGCCATGCCGTACACGATGGTGAAGAGCGTGCCCAGCGAGCCGATGATGAAGACGCCGGTCAGGCCGGCGACGATCAGGCCCTTGCCCTGTTCGGCGCTGAACGTGTCGCGCAGGGCCGTGGCACCGATGCGTTGCTTGGCGGCGCCCCAGATCGCGATGCCGAGGCACAGCAGGATGGACACGGCCATCACGACCTCGATCATGATGCGCGCTTCGTTGCCCAGGCTTCCGAAAGGCCCCCAGTCGGGGGCGATTCCGCCGATGATGGTGGTGATGTCGCCTTTTTCGGCTGCCAAGTGCATGTGAACTCACCGCCCCTTATGGGTAGTTGTGTACCGCCTTGTCGTGCGGCACGGGTCAGTCTCTATCTTCGCTGAAGTTGCCACTGTCGCATGTCGATTTGGCGGCATTTCTTGGCGGATCTCGTATCGGATCTGGGCCTTGCCGCTCTGACCTGCGGTCAAACCGTACAAACCCGGCCCGATGGAGCGTCAGTGCGGGGGGTGACCGTCACGCTGCGTGCCGTTTTCCGTGGCGGTGGGTGATGCGAGGGGTGGAGCGTGCTGAGCGCGGTGCGTCTACGGGTGTACCCGTCGGTGGCCCCGGGTACCCACCGGCCCGCCTCACCGCGCGAAGGCGTCGCACTCGCCCGCCTTGACGCCCACGGCGAACGCCTCCCACTTGGCCCGCGTGGTGACGACGACCTGGTCGCGGTCGTGGCTCTCCCGCGGGGAGCTCCGGTCGTCGGGTCCCGCGGCCGCCTCCAGGTACGCGGACGGGTCCTCCCCCTGGGGTGCGGCGCGCTGCCAGTCGAGCTGGTTGGTCTTCATCGCGTTCGTCCTTGTCGCGGGTGCCGGCGGGGCGGTGACGGGGCGTGGGGCCCGGGCGGCGGGGCCGCGCCGCGTGGTCGCAGGGGGGACTGTAGCCCTCCGGTCGGCGCGGGCGGTCGTCCGTCGGCCGCGTCGGCGAAGCGGACCTGAGCCGCCGCCGGCCCGGGCGTACGGCACCCTCGCCGGCGCCGGCTCGCACCGCCGGGCCCGGCGCCCGCCCGGGGTGGCCCGGTGGCGTCACGGGCGGGGTGCCTGGCGCCGGGGCGGTGTGTCGTGTGCCGTGGGCGTGCCCCGGCTGTGCCCCCGCCGTGCGTCGGTGGACGTCAGATGCCCTCTCGCCAAGGTGGTGGCCGCCGTCGTACCGTGCGAACCACGTTCGTGAAGCGGCCGGATGGGGGAGGATGGGCCGGTGCGTAAGAAGGTCTGGCTCGGTGTCAGCATCAGTATGGGGCTGTCCTTTTCCTTCGTCGCGCTGCTCGTGCTGGGGACGTACATGGTCGCGAGCAGGGTCACCCACGGTGGTGTCGGCGGCGACGTCCAGCTCGCGGAGGGAACGGTTCCGCCGGCGTACCAGGACCTGGTGCGCCAGCACGGCAACCGCTGTCCGGCCATCAACCCGGCGCTGCTCGCCGCGCAGCTCTACCAGGAGAGCGGCTGGAACCCCAAGGCCCGCAGCCCGGCCGACGCGCGCGGGCTCGCGCAGTTCATCCCGGGCACCTGGGCGGCGTACGGGGTGGACGGGGACGGTGACGGGAGCCGCGACATCTGGAACCCGGCGGACGCCATCCCCTCGGCGGCGGCGTACGACTGCGCCCTGGCCAAGTACGTCAAGGACGTGCCGGGCGATCCCACGCACAACATGCTGGCCTCGTACAACGCCGGTTCCTACGCGGTGATCAAGTACGGCGGCGTCCCGCCGTACAACGAGACGCAGAACTACGTGCAGCGCATCACCACGCTGGCCAAGAGCTTCGCCGCCCCCACGCGGCCGGTGGCCGCGTCCAAGCAGGCCGCCGCGGCGATCTACTTCGCGCAGAAGCAGCTGGGCAAGCCCTACCTGTGGGGCGGCAACGGGACGGCGGCCGACGGAGGACGGTTCGACTGCTCGGGTCTGACGAAGGCGGCCTACCGGTCGGTGGACATCGAGCTGCCACGCGTGGCCAACGACCAGTGGAACGCCGGGCCGCACCCCAGCCGCGACCAGCTGCAACCCGGGGACCTGGTCTTCTTCGCGTACGACCTGCAGGACCCGCGCTCCATCCACCACGTGGGGATCTACGTCGGCGGCGGCAAGATGATCAACGCTCCGTACACGGGTGCGGTGATCCGCTTCGACCCGATCGATACGCCGGACTACATCGGGGCGACCAGGGTCACCAAAGATGGCGCGAAAGCGCTCCCCGCGCCACGGGATCGCACCACCTGACGCCGCGCCGATCCCGTGCGCCGGCGGGGTCGGGGCGCTGACCGGAATCCGATCGACGCCCTCCATCGGGGTGTAGCGTGGCTGGAACTCTGCGTGATGCCGTCTTTCTGAGCTGCGACGATGGGTCACCCTTCGATAACGTCCTGGTGATCGTTGGGTGGAGAGTGGAACGCGCTGCCCCACACAGGCGTTTCTTTCGGGTGGAATAGCAGCACACTTCGTTTGTCGACCGCGGGGGCGGCCGGTCGCATGCGGCGACGGGCGTGACGGGCACAGAGATAAGGGGCCGCGGCAGATGGCTGGACTCGCACTGGGGTCCCCCCTGGCAGCAGACGCCAGGGAGGGGACGAACCCGGATGTCAGCCTGCTCTACGACATCAACGGTCTGGCCCAGGACGCGCCGCACTGGTTCGACCGTCTGATGGAGTTCGTCGGCGAGTTCGGCATCGTCTTCGGCCTGTTGGCGCTGCTGGCCGGCGCCTGGTGGAGCGCGCGGGGGCGCACCGACGCGGTCAGCGCGGTCGCCGGCCTGCTGTGGGCGCCGCTCGCCGCCGGCCTGGCCCTGCTGGCCAACATCCCGATCCGTGGCTTCGTGGAACGCCCCCGCCCCTTCGTGGACCACCAGGGGCTTGAGGTGCTGGTGGCGGGCAAGAGCGACTACTCGTTCGTCAGCGACCACTCCACGCTCGTCGCGGCCATCGCCGTGGGCATCTTCATGGTCAGCCGCAAGTACGGCGTCTTCGCGCTGGTCCTGGCGCTCTTCGCGGGCTTCTGCCGGGTTTACATGGGAGTGCACTACCCGACCGACGTGGTGGGCGGGTTCGCGCTGGGCACGGCCGTGACGCTGCTGCTCGCGCCGCTGGCCATGATGTTGCTGACGCCGCTGGCCACCACCGTGGCCGGCTCGCGGGCCGGCTGGCTGGTGCGGGCCCCGCGCGGTGCCGCGTCGGTGGACGCGACCGGCCCGGTGGGTCAGCGCGGGGCGGGTGGCGCCGCCGTCACACCGGTCGCCGACAAGCGACGCGACAGCGATCTGGCCGCCTGAGCCGCCCCTCCCGAGACAGCGCGCCGGCCGCGCCGGATCGTGGCGTACGCGCCGCGCCGGCCGCGGCCGGTCGTGTGTGCGGGGCCGGGCGCGCCCGGCCGTCGCGTGCCGGTCGCGTAGCGCGGACCATCCGACCCGGCCCCGCCCGTTCGTGACGCGCCGTGCGGGGCGCACCCGCCGTGTGCGGGCGGCCTCCTGACGGGGTGTCGCCGCTTTTCGGAGCGGTCCCGTCCGTACGGGGAGAGGGGGGCCTTAGGGGTCAGGCGGGGTCTGGTGGTTCACAGTGCCTGCGGGAAGGTGAACAGGCGGTGGGGGTCGTAACGCTTCTTCACGGTGGTCAGCCGGTTCGCGGCGGGGCCGTAGTAGGCCGTGCGCCAGTCCTTCAGGCCGGCGTCGGTGTAGTTCTGGTAGGCGGCGCCGGAGGCGTGGCGGCGCATGGCCGCGTGGGCGCTGTCCAGCCAGGAGGTCTGCGCGGTGCCCGGGCGGCCCACCGGCCACGCGGCCGTGTACTGGGCCAGCATCCGCGACCTGCGGTGGACGAAGGCGGTGGCCAGCGGCGCGACGCGGTTGACGGCGCCGCCCAGCGCGGTGAGGGCGACGCTGACCGAGCCGCCGCCGCTGCCCCGGCCGTACCGCTCCACCTGGTCGAGCAGCGCGCGGACGCCCTGCTGGTTCAGGGAGCGGTCGAAGAAGTCGGAGCGGGCCCCGTAGGTCTCCCGGCGCAGGGTGCCCGCCGCGGTGCGGCCCGGGGTGGTGCCCGGCAGGTGGCACTGCGCGGTCGAGGAGGTGGCGCAGCCGGCGTAGCCGCGCATGGCGTCCAGGTAGCCACGGCGGCGCAGGCTCACGCTCTTGGCGGGGGCGCCGGCCGCGTCGGCCAGCCGGTCGACGGCGTTTTGCAGGTCGCCGTAGGTGCCCAGGGAGAACGCGCTGACCGAGACGGTGGGGGTGCGGCCCGAGGTGGCGGAGAAGTGGACCGAGGACCAGATCTCGTCCGGCTGGGCCGGGCCCCAGGTCTGCCAGGCGCGCAGGACGGCCGCGGCCCTCGTCCAGGGCCAGGTGAGGTACGCGGTGACGCCGGGGGCGGCCCGGTGGGTGCGGAAGCGGAGTTCGGTCACGACGCCGAAGTTGCCGTTGCCCGCGCCGCGCAGCGCCCAGAACAGGTCCGCCTCCCGGTCCTTGGAGGTCTGCACGGTCCTGCCGTCCGCGGTGACGAGGGTGGCGCCGACCAGGCTGTCGGAGGTGAGGCCGTACGCGCGCGAGACCACGCCGTGGCCGCCGCCGAGGGTCAGGCCGGATATGCCGACGGTGGGGCAGGAGCCGGCGGGGATGGTGACGCCGTGGGCGCCGAGGTCGGCGTAGACGTCGATGAGCTTGGCGCCGGCGCCTATGGTCGCGGTGCCGGCGCCGGTGCGTATGGACTTCAGTCGCGAGACGTCGATGACCAGGCGGTCGGTGCCGCCGGAGTAGCCGGCGTAGCTGTGGCCGCCGCTGCGGATGGCGACGGGGGTGCCGTGCCGGCGGGCGAAGGCCAGGCACTCGGCGATGTCGGAGGTGTGGGCCACGTAGGCGACGGCGGCCGGGCGTTGGTGGTCGAAGCGGGGGTTGTAGAGCTGGCGGGCCTGGGCGTAGTCCGCGTCGGAGGGGCGGATCAGGCCGCCGCGCAACCCCTTGCCCAGCGCGCTCCAGTCGGCGGCCCGGGGTTTGCCCGCGCGGGCCGAGGCGGAGGTGACGGGTGGGGCGGCGGAGCGGGTGGCGCCGGCGGGGGTGCCGGTCTCCTCGCGCAGGGCGGGGGTGCCGGCCTTCTCGTTGCACGCGACGGCTCCCGTGGCCGCCACGGCCAGCCCGGTTCCGGCCGCCAGCAGTGTGCGCCTGTCCATCCTGCCCTCCGCTGCTCGATGTGGTCTTCCTCTACGCAGAGGGTGTGCGGGCCAGGACGGTTCCGTGGCGGTGGCGCCGAGTCCGCTTGACTGTACATGTCCATGACATTCTCGGCCAGGTCGCGGACCCGACACCACCCCAGGTCAGGGGCGTACGACACGCGGCGCGGCCCGACCCGGCAACGCGCGGGGCGGCTACCCCGGATGACGGTCGGGCAGGTGAGGCGCGCGCGCCCGCGTCAGGGGGCGCGCGTGATGGGTGAGTGCGCCGGAGTCAGCGCCGGTACGCCATTAATGGCCGGTATACGGAGGGCAGGGAGCGACGGGGCGCGGGGCCTGCGCCGAGCGGTGCTCGTCCGCGTCCGTGCGAGCTCGGGAGCGGGCTCTTCGCGCGGGGCCCGACCAGCCGCAGGAGCAGCGAGCCAGGCAGAAGGCGCCGGTTTCCGTAGTGGTCGTCTCGTGTTCTTCGGGGCCCGAGTCAAGCACGTACCCACGCTACCGGGCCGTGACGGGCCTCTGGGGCGATCGTTGAACGGAACATATTTCACCGTCGTCCCGACGGCCCGGCCAGCGCCGCGTTCGGCGCGGTGAGCGGGGTGCGGCGCGACGCGCGGGGTACGGGCGCGACAACGGTCAGGGGGTCGGACGTCGATGAGAGTCCAGAGATCGGTCCGCATGCCGGTACGACGGCACAGGTGCGGCGGCGGCGCGGTCGCCGCCGTGGCGGGTGGGCTGGTGGTCACGCTGGTGGCCACCGCCGGGTGCTCCTCGCGCACCGATCCCGAGGGGGCCGGCGAGGGGCTGGCCCAGGAGCGCGTCGCCGACGAGTGGGACATCGACGGCGGCCCGGCCGGCGCCCACGGCGCGGGGCGCACCGGGGGCAGCGAACTCCCCGAGCGCGAGGTGGGCGCCGCGCCGGCCGCGCTGCGCGAGGCCGCGGGGGCGCTCGCGCGGGCGGGCAGCGCACGGATGCGCACGTCGGTGGAGACGGACGCCGGCGCGACCCGGGTCGCGATCCAGGGCGGAGGCGGCTACGACTTCGCCCGGCGGATGGGGCGGCTGCGGGTGCGGCTGCCGAAGGACGCGGTGGGCACCGACGAGCACAAGCCGATCACCGAACTCCTCGCGCCCGCCGAGCTGTTCCTGTTCAACCGGGGCGCCGGGGTGCCCGACGACCGCTGGGTGCGCGTGGACAGCACGCGGGTCGCGGACGGCAACCTGGTCACCGGGGGCGCCACCGACCCGCTGGTGTCGGCCCAACTCCTGCGCGGCGCGCGGCAGGTCAGCGTCGTCGGGCGCGGGGCGTCGGCGCGCGGCGGGCTGCGGCACTACCGGGGCGTCGCCGACCTGGGAGCGGCGGCGCGGGCCGCGGAGCCGTACGCCCGGGGGGTGCTGCGCGCCGCGGCGCGCGGGTTCGCCACCGACGCGGTGCGCTTCGACGCCTTCCTGGACGCGCGGGGGCGGCTGCGCAAGATCCGCCACCGGTTCACGATGACCAACGCCGCGGGCGGGCAGCGTCGGGAGACGGACGTGGTCTCCACGACCGAGCTGTACGCGTTCGGTACGACGGTCGCGCTGCGCCCTCCCAAACCCGCGGATATTTATGCGGGCACGGTCGATTCGCCGAAGAATTAGCCCCGCGAACGGGTTCGGCCCATGGAAATGACCCATCCGTGCCATGTGCGCGGTGTGTGCCTGTCCCTACGCTGGAACGCTGGCGACACGGCCGGCGACCGGACCGGCCGGCGGGCCGGCACTCGGAGGAGGTGACACACATGGTGACGCGTCACGGGTCGTCGGTCTCGGACCATGTGGCCCTCGTCGAGATCGACCTGTACGGCGAGCTGATGATCGCCGCGTCGAACGTGGCCGAGGAGCGGATGAGCGCGGACCACATCGACGCCGTGCTGCGCGTCCATATGGACCGACCACATTCGGCCACTTCTGAGCCGGCTCATGAATGTGGGCATGACATCGGACACAGTGCGTCCTAAGTCGTGTGACACGACGTGCGGAGCCGGTGGCGCGCGTCGGTGACCGGCCCTGGAGGCGGGCCGGCGCGGACCGCCGCGCGGTGCGCGTCAGGTGCGCAGCAGTCGGGCGATGGCGGCCGTGGCCTCGGCGACCTTGGTGTCGGCCTCCTCCCCGCCGCGCACCGCGGCGTCCGCGACGCAGTGCCGCAGATGCTCTTCGAGGAGTTGCAGGGCGAAGGACTGGAGCGCCTTCGTGCTGGCCGAGACCTGGGTGAGGATGTCGATGCAGTAGACGTCCTCGTCGACCATTCGTTGCAGGCCACGGATCTGGCCCTCGATGCGGCGCAGCCGCTTGAGGTGCTGGTCGCGCTGCTTGGTGTACCCGTGTGGTCCGGGCGGGCTGCCCGCCGAGGCGCCGGGCAGGGTCCCGGCCCCGTGGCCCGCGCACGACACGGTGGTGTCACGGGTCTGGTCGGGGGCGCCGTCGGCGCGGGACACTGTGACCTGCGTCGCCGCCGTGACCTCGCCGGTTTCGGCTGAGGTGGTGGCGGGCAGGGCGTCGCTGGGAGCTTGGGGCTGGTCGCCATCGCGGGCGGCCCCGCTGTCGGCTGCCGTCGTCGTCATGGCGTCCTTTCGACCGGTGAGAGCCTCATATACCCCTACGGGGTACATGGTACCGAATGGAGCTGATGGCGGCCGGGCCCCGTTATAGGCACTCTGCCCGATAGGCGACACTGGTGGAATGCCGGTTAGCCATGGCCGGATGTTGTGCCTAGCATCAACGAGACCGAATCCGCTGCACCCAGAGGATGCCCCAGTGCGCTTTCGTCTGACCCCCAGGGAGACGAGCTTCTACGACATGTTCGCCGCGTCAGCGGACAACATCGTGACCGGCTCCAAGCTCCTCATGGAACTGCTCGGGGCGGACTCCTCCGCTCGGGCCGAGATCGCCGAGCGCATGCGGGCAGCGGAGCACGCGGGCGACGACGCCACCCACGCGATCTTCCACCAGCTCAACTCGTCCTTCATCACGCCCTTCGACCGCGAGGACATCTACTCGCTGGCCTCCTCGCTCGACGACATCATGGACTTCATGGAGGAGGCCGTCGACCTGGTCGTCCTCTACCAGGTGGAGGAGCTGCCCAAGGGCGTCGAGCAGCAGATCGAGGTGCTGGCCAGAGCGGCCGAGCTGACGGCCGAGGCGATGCCGAACCTGCGCACCATGACCAACCTCACGGAGTACTGGATCGAGGTCAACCGGCTGGAGAACCAGGCGGACCAGATCCACCGCAAGCTCCTGGCCCATCTGTTCAACGGCAAGTACGACGCGATGGACGTGCTCAAGCTCAAGCAGATCGTGGACGTGCTGGAAGAGGCGGCCGACGCCTTCGAGCACGTCGCCAACACCGTCGAGACCATCGCGGTCAAGGAGTCCTGACCCCCGGTGGACACCTTCGCGCTCGTCGTGACCATCGGGGTCGCGCTCTTCTTCACGTACACGAACGGCTTCCACGACTCCGCCAACGCCATCGCGACCTCGGTGTCCACCCGGGCGCTGACGCCGCGTGCCGCGCTGGCCATGGCCGCGGTGATGAACCTGGCCGGCGCCTTCCTCGGCAGCGGGGTCGCCAAGACCGTCAGTGAAGGGCTGATCCAGACGCCCGAGGGCGACAAGGGGATGGGCATCCTCTTCGCCGCGCTGGTCGGGGCGATCGCGTGGAACCTCGTCACCTGGTACTTCGGTCTGCCGTCCTCGTCCTCGCATGCCCTGTTCGGCGGCATGGTGGGCGCCGCGCTGGCCGGCGGCATCGATGTCATCTGGTCCGGGGTGATCGAGAAGGTCGTCATCCCGATGTTCGTCTCGCCGGTCGTCGGCCTGGTTCTCGGCTATCTCGTGATGGTCGCGATCATGTGGATGTTCCGGAACGCCAACCCGCACAAGGCCAAGCGCGGCTTCCGTATCGCGCAGACCGTCTCGGCGGCGGGCATGGCGCTGGGACACGGTCTTCAGGACGCGCAGAAGACGATGGGCATCGTGGTGATGGCCCTGGTCATCGCCGACGTGGAGGATGCGGGCGACCCCATCCCGGTCTGGGTGAAGATCGTCTGTGCGCTGATGCTCTCGCTGGGCACGTACGCGGGCGGCTGGCGCATCATGCGCACGCTGGGTCGCCGCATCATCGAGCTCGACCCGCCGCAGGGCTTCGCGGCCGAGACGACGGCCGCCTCGGTGATGTACACGGCGTCGTTCATGTTCCACGCGCCGATCTCCACGACGCACGTGATCACCTCGGGAATCATGGGCGTGGGCGCCACCAAACGGATCAACGCCGTCCGCTGGGGTGTCGCCAAGAACATCATCGTGGGCTGGTTCATCACGATGCCGGCCGCGGCGGTGGTCGCCGCGTTGAGCTACTGGGTCGTCCAACTGGCCTTCGGCTGATCCGCCGGCCGCCGTCGAGGACGGCGTACCACCTTCGTCCGCGCGCCTGACGCGGCGCGCACGGGGGAACACGGGCCTTCGCGACATCTGTCGCGGGGGCCCGTGGTGCGTGCGGGGCCGGTGTGGGGCGGGTCGCCGGGTGGGCCTGGCGGGTGGGTCGGTGGGGCTGTGTGGTGCGTCGCGGTGGGCTGGGGTCAGCCGTCGCGGGCCGGGGCGCGGCCGGGGCGTTGGCGGGGCCGAAGCGGCCGGGGGCCGGATCGGGGCCGGGCGTGGTGACCGGGTTCGACCGCCGGGGGTTGGCTGCCGGGGGCGGGCCGTTCGGCTGGCCGGTTCGGTGTGGCCGGGCCGGGCCGGGGTGGTGGGTCGGTGGTGGCGCGTGGGTCGAGGACGGTGCGGCCCGCCCCCCGGGAGCCAGGGGGCGGGCCCTTCGCCTTGCGGTGGCACCGCCATGCAGCACCGCAAAGCTGCTCTTTCTCGGCCCGCCCCGTGTGGTGTGCTCCGGGGCGGGCGCCGGGCCGGTTAGCCGAAGCGGCCGGAGATGTAGTCCTCGGTGGCCTGCACGGACGGGTTGGCGAAGATCCGCTCGGTCTCGTCGATCTCGATGAGCTTGCCGGGCTGGCCGACGGCGGCGAGGTTGAAGAAGGCCGTACGGTCCGACACGCGGGCCGCCTGCTGCATGTTGTGCGTCACGATGACGATCGTGAAGCGCTCCTTGAGCTCACCGATCAGGTCCTCGATGGCGAGGGTGGAGATCGGGTCGAGCGCCGAGCACGGCTCGTCCATCAGGAGCACCTGCGGCTCGACCGCGATCGCGCGGGCGATGCACAGACGCTGCTGCTGGCCACCGGAGAGGCCGGAGCCGGGCTTGTTCAGCCGGTCCTTGACCTCGTTCCAGAGGTTGGCGCCCTTGAGGGACTTCTCGACGACGTCGTTCAGCTCGCTCTTGCGGTACGAGCCGTTCAGGCGCAGCCCCGCCGCCACGTTGTCGAAGATCGACATGGTGGGGAAGGGGTTGGGGCGCTGGAAGACCATGCCGATCGTGCGGCGCACGGAGACCGGGTCGACACCGGAACCGTAGAGGTTCTCGTCGTCCAGGAGCACCTTGCCCTCGACCCGGCCACCGGGGGTGACCTCGTGCATGCGGTTGAGGGTGCGCAGGAAGGTGGACTTTCCGCAGCCGGAGGGGCCGATGAAGGCGGTCACGGAGCGGGGCTCGACGGTCATCGAGATGTCCTCGATGGCCTTGTGCGAGCCGTAGTACGCGGTCAGGCCGCTGACGTCGATGCGCTTGGCCATGTCAATCACTTCTTTTCTACGTCGACCCCGCGGCGGCGGAGCCGGAATGCGGGGCCTCAGCGGCCGGTCTTCGGGGCCTTCCAGCGAGCGATGCCGCGCGCCACCAGGTTCAGGATCATGACGAAGGCGATGAGCACGAGTGCCGCTGCCCAGGCCCGGTCGTAGGACGCCTCGTTGCCGAGGCTCCACTGCTCGTAGATGTAGAACGGCAGGGACGACTGCGCACCCTCGAACGGGTTGTTGTTGATGACCTTCTCACCGAAGACCAGCAGGACGATCGGGGCCGTCTCGCCGGCGATGCGCGCGACGGCGAGCATGACGCCGGTGGTGATGCCGCCGATCGCGGTGGGCAGGACCACCTTGAGGATGGTGCGCCACTTGGGCACGCCGAGCGCCAGTGACGCCTCGCGCAGCTCGTTCGGGACGAGCTTGAGCATCTCCTCGGTGGAGCGGACCACGACCGGCATCATCAGGATGGCCAGCGCCATGGCACCGGCGAAGCCCGAGTAGTCGAAGTCGAGGATGATGATCCACAGGCTGAGGATGAACAGGCCGGCGACGATCGAGGGGATGCCGGTCATGACGTCCACGAAGAACGTGACCGCCTTCGCGAGCTTCCCGCGCCCGTACTCCACCAGGTAGACGGCGGTGAGCAGGCCGATGGGGGCGGCGATCAGGGTCGCGATGCCCACCTGCTCCAGGGTGCCGATGATCGCGTGGTAGATGCCGCCACCGGGCTGGGTGGTCAGCACGCCGTTCATCGAGTGGGACAGGAAGGCGCCGTCGAGAACCTTGCGCCCGCGGTTGATCGTCTCGTACATGAGCGAGGCGAGCGGGACGATCGCCAGCACGAAGCAGACCCAGACCAGGCTGGTCGCCAGCCGGTCCTTGGCCTGCCGCTTGCCTTCCACCTGGGCGGTGAGGGCGAAGGTGATGGCCACGAACAGGACGGCCGATATCAGGCCCCACTGGATCCTGCTGTCCAGGTCGGCGGCGAGACCGATGCCGCAGCCGAGCGCGACCGAGAGGGCGACCAGGGCGATCGGCGACCAGACGGGCAGGCGCGGCTGGTACAGCGACGACTGGCGCGGGGCGCTGTCGGGGGTGGCGGTCTTGTCGACCAGGGTGCTGTTCTTCATGCCCCGCACCTTTCGATGATCTCTCCGCCCACACGGCGCGAAGGTGCGGCGAGCTGGTCCGTCTGCGGCTGGGTGGCCAGGGGGGCGTGGCTCATGCGTTGGCCCCCGAGTACTCCTTGCGGCGCGCGACGATCAGGCGGGCGGCGCCGTTGACGACGAGGGTGAGCAGGAAGAGCACCAGACCGGAGGCGATCAGGGCGTCGCGGCCGTCGTCGTTGGCTTCCTTGAAGCCGCTCGCGATGTTCTGGGCGATGGTGCCACCGCCGGGGTTGAGCAGGCTGGCCTGGATGTCGAAGCTGGTGGAGAGCACGGTGGCGACGGCCATCGTCTCACCGAGCGCGCGGCCGAGGCCCAGCATGGAGGCGCTGATGATGCCGGAGCGGCCGAAGGGCAGCACCGACATCCGGATGACCTCCCAGCGGGTCGCGCCGAGGGCGAGCGCCGCCTCCTCGTGCATCTTCGGGGCCTGGAGGAAGACCTCACGGCTGACGCTGGTGACGATCGGCAGGATCATGATCGCCAGCAGGATGCCGATGGTGAACAGCGAACGCGGCGTGGTGTCGTCGTACGCGAGGATGCCGGTCCAGCCGAGGTAGTCGTCGAACCACTTGTAGAGCCCTTCGAGGTGCGGCACCAGGAAGAGCGCGCCCCACAGGCCGTAGACGATGCTGGGCACCGCGGCGAGCAGGTCGATGACGTAGCCGAGCGGCGCGGCGATCGCGCGCGGGGCGTAGTGCGAGATGAACAGGGCGATGCCGACGGCCACCGGGACCGCGATGGCCATCGCGATGATGGCGCTGACGACGGTGCCGAAGAGCAGGACCGCGATGCCGAAGGAGGGCTTGGCGCCGTCGGCGTTCCACTCGAAGGTGGTGAGGAAGTTGCCCTCGTTCCTGCCGAGCGCCGAGGCGGCCCGGACGGTCAGGAAGATGGCGATGGCGGCCATGACGACCAGCAGGGCGATGCCGGAACCCCGGGAGAGGCCGAGGAAGATCCGGTCACCGGGCCGGGTGGCCTTGCCCGAGTTCACCTTCTCCGCCGCGAGCGGCGGCTGCTTCTCGGGTGGCGGACTGGTGGGGGAGGTGGGTGTTATGTCCATGTGTTTCTCCGGTCTGCGGAGCCTGGCTGCGGCTCCTGGCGCGGCGGTGCACCGGAAGGCGCGGCTGGCCCCCTGTGCGGTGCCGCACGCCCACCTGGGGTGCGAGCTACCGGGGACCAGCCGCGCTCGGGGTTAGGAGAGGGTGGCGACGGTGTCGCGGACCTTGGTGGCGACCTCGGTCGGCAGCGGAGCGAAGCCGAGCTCCTTCAGCGAGCTCTGGCCGCCTTCGCTGGCGGTGTAGCCGAGGAAGGACTTGAGGGCCTCCAGGCTGCCCTTGTCGTTGCCCTTGTCGCAGGCGATCTCGTACGTGACCAGGGTGATCGGGTACGCGCCCGCGGCCTTGGTGTCGTACGCGAGCTTCAGCGCGAGGTCCTTGCCGGTGCCGACGATCTTGGCTTCGGCGATGGCCTTGGACGCGTTCTCGACGGTGGCCGGGACGGCGGTGCCGGAGCCGGTGTCCAGGTCGACGGTCTTGGTGCCGTTGGAGGCGGCGTACGAGAGCTCGAAGTACGAGATCGCGCCGTTGACCTGCTTGACCTGCGCGGCGACACCGGAGGAGCCGTCAGCGGACAGGCCGCCCTTGCCCGCCCACGCCTTCGCCGGCTCGTACGGCCACGCCGAGGGGGCGGCGGCCTTGAGGTACTTGGTGAAGTTGTCGGTGGTGCCCGAGTCGTCCGAGCGGTGGAACGCCTGGATCTTCAGGTCGGGCAGGTTGGCGTCGGGGTTGAGCTTGGCGATCGCCTCGTCGTTCCACTTGGTGATCTTCGAGTCGAAGATCTTGGCGACGGTCTCGGCGTTGAGCGTCAGCTTGTCCACGCCGCTGACGTTGAAGCTGATCGCGATCGGGCCGCCGACCATCGGCAGGTTGATGCCCTGGCCGTCCTTACAGACCTTCTTCGACGAGGCGACCTCCTCGGGCTTCAGCGCCGAGTCCGAGCCCGCGAACTGCGTCTTGCCCTGCAGGAACTCCTGGATACCGGCGCCCGAGCCGGTGCCCTTGTAGTTGACCTTGATGTCCTTGCAGTCGTTGCCGAAGTTCTTGACCCACAGGTCCATGGCGTCGCGCTGCGCGGACGAACCGGAGGCCAGGAGGTTGCCCTTGCCCTCGCACTTGATCGCGCCGGTGGACGTCTTCTTGTCGCCGTCCCCGCTGTTGTCGTCCGAGCCGCACGCTGTGAGGACCAGGGCGCCGGACACGGCGAGGGCACCGGCGGCGATGGCGCGAAGCCGGTTCTTGCGCTGAAGCTTCACTTTCGGGAGTTCCTTCCAGAAGCCGCCGGTGGGGACGGCGTGCGAAGAGAGTCGATGACGTGGCAGGGACTACGTAAGTAACTGCCTGGCGCGACGCCCACTGATTGGTGCGACTCGCACTGCGTAAGGCCGAAATTAGGCAGATCAGGTGAAGCCGTCGATTGGCATGAGTGAACGGGGGGTGAACCTCACCCATCGGTGTGGTGGCCTTCCCGGAGAACCCGACGGAGGGGGTGAATCAGTGGTGCTGAGCTGGCCCTTCGGTGGTGCGGGGGTGTCCGCGCGGCGATGGGTCGTTGGTGGCCTGTTGGGGTCGGCGCGTACGGGTGTGGCGCGAGGTTCGGGTGTGCGATCCGGGGCCTGGGGTGCGGGGCGCCGGGGTGGCGTCCAGGCCCCGGGGCGCGAGGGCGGGTGCGGGCGCCGTGCGGTGCGCGCCGGAGTGGCCGGGGGCGGGGCACGGGTCGGCGGTGGGCGACGGGCCCGTTGGGTGGGGCGGGAGAGCCCGAGGTGGTCCGTGTGGGGGAAGGTGGTCCGGCTCCCCTCAGGGTTTTTCCACAGCCCTGTCGTTTGTGGGCGTGACATGGCACGATCCGGCGTTACGTGTCAGTAGGTCCGGTGATCGCGCGGGGAAACGGAGGCCGACCGGTGCGACGGGAGCGGGAGAGGTACGGACGGAGCGGGGTGCGCTCCGGACGCGGGCTGGTGAGCGCGACGGCGCTGGTGTGCGCGGTGGTCGGGATACTGGCGACGCCCGGGGTGGCGCAGGCGGCCCCCGACAAGCCCAGACCCAGGAGCGCCGAGGAACTCGCGGAGGTCCACCGCCGCGTCGAGGCCCTCTACCAGGAGGCGGAGCGGGCCACCGACGCGTACAACCTGGCGCGGGAGCGGCAGCGCGCGCAGGAGAAGGAGCTGGGCCGCATCGCGACGTCCGTCAGCGCCGCCCAGCGGGAGATGGCCGCGCTGCGCAAGCAGGCCGGGGCGATGGCACGGGCCCAGTACCGCGGCGGCGGCATGCCCCCCGAGGCGCGGGTGCTGCTCAACACCGACCCGGAGGGCTTCCTGGACGGCGTGGCGCTCGTCCGCAAGGGCCAGCACGCCACCAAGGGCGTCCTCGGCAGCCTGGCCCGCACCCAGACCCAGCTCGACCGGTACGCCAAGGACGCCACCGCCAAGTGGACCCGCCTCGAACAGACCCGCACCCAGCGGGACGCGGCGCGTAAGAACGTCAAGGGCAAGCTGGACGCGGCCAGGAAGCTGGAGTCCCAGCTCGCCGCCGAGGAACGCGAGCGGCTGCGCGAGCTGGAGGCCAGGAAGGCGGCCAAGGCCCAGTCGACCTGGCTGCGCTCGGGCGCGCTCAAAGGCGCCAAGGCCACCGCGAGCCCGGCCGGTGAGCGGGCGGTCGCCTTCGCCACGGAACAGATCGGCAAGCCGTACGAGTGGGGCGCCGAGGGCCCCGGGACCTTCGACTGCTCCGGGCTGACCCTGCGGGCCTGGGAAGCGGCCGGCCAGACCATCCCCCGCACGTCACAGGAGCAGTGGAAGCGACTGCCCCGGGTGGACATCAAGGACATGCGCGCGGGCGACCTGATCATCTACCACCGGGACGCCAGCCACGTCGGGATGTACGTGGGCGACGGCACCATCGTCCACGCCCCGCGCCCTGGCCGGAACGTGACCCTGGCGGGCGCCGGCTCGATGGAGATCCTGGGCGTGGTGCGCCCCGACGCGCCCCGCGACTGACGCACCCCACCAGGCGGCGCGGCGGCCCCCTCCCGGCGCGGCGGCCGTCCCGCTCGGCGACCCCGGACCGGGCCACCGACGCGCGCCGGACACCCGGCCGGGGCGCGGCGAGGGAGGGTGACCACCAGGCGCCGGCGGGAGAGGAGCGGCGGCGGGAGAGGGGCGGCGGCCGGGCGCGGCCGGGCCGCGGCTGTGGGCGGGGACGCGGACGTGTGAGGGGTGCGCGGCTGGGCTGACCGGGCGGTGGGCCGCCGGGGCGCTGGGTCGCTGGGCTGCCGGGCCGCTGCGGGTGCGGTTTCGCCTGACGGCCGGTCGGGGCGGGAGGTGGGGGAGGGGCGGGGAGGGGGGAGGGGGAGGGGGAGCCCCCCATTGGCGCGTAACCGTCCCGGTCCGTGGTCCGCCCATACCCGTACGGGCCACGGCATATGACCCTGGCCAGCGTGCCGGGTGGCATTCCGTTGTGCCGTCAGGGTTCGCTAGGGTCGCCAGGCAGCACCCGGCCGCACCCGGGCCCAGCCGAACCGACGGTTGCGGCGCGCGTGGTCGGGGCGGGCGGTCACATGCCGCCCGGAGCCCGGCCACCCGCGTACCGACGCCCGCTCCGCGCGGCCGACGGGGCGCGACGATCGGGCCCGAAAGCCCCCCACACCATGGGACAGCCGCGACGCGTCAGGCACCACGGGCCGACCGCGACCGTGGCCAGGCGCCATGGACGGGGGCGGATCGCGACGCGTCTCGGGGGAGACAAGGAAATGGATCGATGCCCGTACCGGCACCCGTACCCGTGCCGCGCCAGCGAGAGGCATCGGCTGCCGCGTTACCCAAGCCGCCGGGCCCGCTGCCGGACCCCGGGATCAGCCTGCTGGTGATCGAGGACGACCCCGCCGGGGCGCTCGCGATGCCGGAACTGGTGGACGCCGAGGGCAAGCCGGTCCGGGTCAGGACGGCCCGCAACCTCACCGAGGCGGAACGGCTGCTCACCGACGAGGCCCAGTGCATCGTCCTGGACCTGGCCTTGCCCCGGCCCGACGACGGCGAGGCGTGCGAGGGCGAGACCGACGAACTGGAGACGCTGCGCCAGGTGTTGCGCATCGCCCCGGGGCACGCCGTGCTCGCGCTGACCGCCGAGGAGGACGCGGAGCGCGCGGCCGAGGCGGTGCGCGTCGGCGCCCAGGACTACCTGTTCCGCGACGAGCTGGACGACCGGGTGCTCAGCCGCGCGGTGCGGTACGCGGTGGAGCGCAAGCGCGCCGACCGCGCGCGCCGCCAGCTCAGCGAGTCGCGGCTGCGCGCGCGGGAGAACGCCCGCCTGGAGCGCGGGCTGTTGCCGACCCCGCTCCTGGAGGGCTCCGACCTGCGCTTCGCCGCCCGCTACCGGCCCGGTCGCAGCCGCGCGCTGCTCGGCGGGGACTTCTACGACACCGTGCGCACGCCCGACGGGGTCGTGCACGCGATGATCGGCGACGTGTGTGGGCACGGCCCGGACGAGGCGGCGCTCGGCGTCGAACTGCGCATAGCGTGGCGGGCGTTGACGCTCGCCGGGTTGAGCGGGGACGCCCTGCTGGGCACGCTCCAGGAGGTGTTGGAGCACGAGCGGGACGACGAGGAGATCTTCGCGACGCTGTGCACGGTGGACATCGACCCCGACGGCCGCCGCGCCGGGCTGTGCCTGGCCGGCCACCCCGCCCCGCTGCTGGCCCACCACGGGCAGCCGCCGAGCCTGCTGCCGTACGAGGACGGCGGCCCCGCGCTCGGCCTGCTCCCGGGCGCGCGCTGGCCGCGTCGTGTGGTGGAACTCGGCTCGCGGTGGAGCCTGATGATGTACACCGACGGGCTGATCGAGGGCCGCGTCGGCGCGGGCAGCGACCGCCTGGGCGAGGAGGGCATGGTCGAGCTCATCGGCGCGCTCCGGGCGGCCGGTCTGACGGGTGAGACGCTGCTGGACGCCGCGGTGACGCAGGTGCGCGAGCTCAACGGCGGCGAGCTGACGGACGACGTGGCGGTCCTGCTGCTGGGCAGCGGCGACGCGTGACGCGGCCCCGGGCCGCGCGCTCGGGGCGGGCCCGCGCGGGGGAGCGGGCCGTGGGCCGGGGCTGGCCAGGGGCTGACCCGTGGCGACGGCGCTCGCGGCGACGACGCTCCTGGCGGGGCGGCCTGGCGGGTGCGCTCTCGGCGGGTGCGCTCTCGGTGGGGGCGCGGGCCGCGTGGGGCGGCCGTGGGGGAAGTCGGGGTGTGGCGCGCGGGGTCAGCCGGCTCCTCGTACGGCGCGCCGGCTCCGCGCGCGGGGCTCAGCGGCCGTTGAACGGGCCGTACGGGCCGTCCGAACTGGAGCCACCGCGCCGACCACGGCCACCGGAGACCTGCCGCAGCGCCGGCCGCACGTCCACCATGTACACGATCGTCGCGATGAGCCCGATGATCGGGATGAACGAGATCACGGGCAGGAACAGGTTCGATGCCGTCGCGATACCCAACAGGATCAGCCAGAAGGGCTTGCTCTGCTTGTCCGCCGCCCGGTACGCGTCCTCGCGGCGGGTCGCCGCGTCGATGAAGGCGAACAGGCTGAAGAGCAGCAGGCCCCAGGAGACCCAGTACAAAAGCTCGTTGAATCCCTGCACCAGCACGTCATCCACCGCCTGAGATGTAGTGATCGTTCGTCGCGTCCGTCGGGCGTGTCAGCGGCAACGGTACCCGTACGGACGAACGCGCACGCGGGGCACGCGCGGCCCGCCACCAGACCGGCGTCTCCGTGGTCCCGCCGTCCCCCGCACCCCCGCCGGGCCCCCGTCGGCGCGGGTTCCCGGTCGGGGGCGCGGCGGGCGCGGTCGTCACTCCGCGGGCTTGGGCGCGGGCTGGTCCGTCGCCGACCCGCCGGTCGGCCCGGCGGCCGGGGTCGCGTCCTGGTCACCGGCCGGCGGCGTGGCGGGCGCGGTCCGCTCGCCGCCGGGTCGCTCGTGGGCGGGCCGGGCGGCCGGGGCGCTGCCGCCTGCCTCCGTGACGCTCGTGCCGTTCGCGCGCCGCGCGCCCCCGCCGTCGACCGGACCGCCGTTCGCGCCGCCGTTGACCTTCGCGGCGCCGACGCCCTTGGCCTCGCTCGCGCTCACCGCGCCGGCCCGGGTCTGGGTCTCGCCCGTGGGCGCGGGGGCCTGCTGGGCCGCGCGGGCCTTCGCTGTGCGACCCGAGGGGGTGGTGGGCGGCGGGGTGGCGATGCGGTGGGTGGGGCGGGTGCGGGCGGGGCGCGTGTCCCGGGTGGTGCTCAGTTCGCTCGGCGCGGCCTCGACCTCGGGCTCCTCGTCGGCGGCGTCACCGCGCCAGGTCCGCACAGCCCCCCGACCGCGTACGGCCAGCTCGTCGTAGGTGTCACGGGCCCGCACCGCGTACTCGGCGACCCGGCCCACGCCCTGCAGCGTGAGGTCCTGCGCCGTCTCGCGCAGTTTCTTGATGTCGGTGTCCAGGCCGCTCAGCAGCTCGCTGACCCTGGCCTGGGTCTGCTGCGCCTGCTGGGAGACCCGCTCCTGTACGGCCTTGGGGTCGGTGTCCCGGACGGCCGCGATCCGCTCCGGGGCCTCGGCGAGCAGCTTGTCGAACAGTGCCGGGGCCTCCTTCAGCTTCTCGGCCGCGAGGTCGGCGGCGCCCGCCACCACGTACAGCGGGGTCGGGTCGGTGATGCGCTTGCGGAGATCGTCGGTGCTGGCCATGACGGATGTCCTCCCGGATGGATCAGGGTGTGCCGTGCGGGTGGGCGGCGCGTGCGCGTCCGCCGCTGTGGCGTGGGTGCCGTCGTGCGGGGTGGGCGGGGCGGGGGCGCCGAGTGGTCGGGGTCGGGTCGGACGCGGGCGGCGGTTGCCGGCCGTGCCGTGGGTGGGGCGAGTGGGGTGATCGAGCTGGTCAGCCGCGCCGGCCGGCCTGCGGGTCGTCGCTGGTCGGGCCGGTGCCGGTCGGGCCGTCGCGGTCGGCCGGGTCGCCGCTGGTCGCGCCGTCGGGGCGCGGGGGCGTCGAGTCGTCCGGGTGGGGCGCGGCGGTGTCGTCGGGCGCGCCGCTCGCGTGGTGCCGGGGGCCGCTGTCGGCGGCGTCGGCTATCCGGTCGCGGGGGGTGGCGGCCGACGTGGCGAGGCCGGGCGTGGCGGCGGTGGCCGGGGCGTCGGCGGCGGGTCTGTGGCGTCCCGGGGCGGGAGTCGGGCGGCCCGGCTCGGTGCCGTTCTCCTTGCGGAAGGACTCGTAGATCTGGAGCAGCACCTGCTTCTGCCGCTCGGTGAGGGTCGGGTCGGTCAGGATCGCGCTGGTGACCTCGGCTTCGGCCCGGTCCCGCGCGTCGAGGATGCCGGCCTGGACGTACAGCGTCTCGGCGGAGATCCGCAGTGCCTTGGCCAGCTGCTGGAGGATGTCGGCGCTCGGCTTGCGCAGGCCGCGTTCGATCTGGCTGAGGTACGGATTCGACACCCCCGCCGCGTCCGCGAGCTGCCGCAGCGAGAGCTGGGCCGTGCGCCGCTGCTCGCGCAGGAACTCGCCGAGGTTGCCCACGTTCAGTGCTCCCATGACGGCGATGCTGCCCCCCGCCGCTAACTTTTGCAAGCGGACGCTTGCAAAAGTGGTGCGTCCCACGCGGGCCCTGAGCGAGACAAGTGGGCGCCCGAAATCTCGCTGAACCTGAGGCACCCCAGCTCAGAGGGCTGCCCTGGCTCAGGTTCGGAGAGACCGGACAGCCGCCCTCCGGGTCGCCTCGGGGGAACCGTAGGGGGCGGTGGCCGCGTCCCTCCCCCACGTACCTGATCACGGACGTGGACGGAGGGACGGGGGTGGCGGAGGTGGCTGACCGGTATCTCTATCTGGCGCGGCACGGTGAGGCGACGGCGGACGAGACGGCCCTGACGGACGCCGGCCGGCGGCAGGCGGTGCTGCTGGGGGAGCGGTTGCGCGGTACGCCGCTGTCGGCGATCCACCACGGGCCGCTGCCCCGGGCCCGACAGACGGCCCGGCTGGTCGCCGCCCAACTCGATGACGTACCGCTGTACGCGTCGGAGGTGGCCGGCGACTACGTCCCCCACGTGCCGGCGGCGGACGAACTGCCGGCGGACGCGGCCGAGCGCCTGCTCGCCTTCCTGGCGCGGATTCCGGCCGCCGAGCGCGAGCAGGGCCCGGAGCTGGCCCGGCGGGCGCTCGCGCTGTTCACCGGGCCGGTCGAGGGCGACCGGCCCCGGCACGAGCTGGTGATCACGCACAACTTCCTCGTCGGCTGGCTGGTCGGGGCCGCCCTCGACGCGCCCGCCTGGCGCTGGCTGGGCCAGAACCACGCCAACGCCGCGCTGACGGTTATCCGTTACGCGCCCGGCCGGCCGTCCGCCGTGCTCGTCTCCAACGACACCCGGCACCTGCCGCCGGAACTGCGGTGGACCGGCTTCCCGCCCGAACTCCACGTCTGACGGCCCGCCGTGGCCCGCGCCACCCCGGGCCGATCCCCGGGGGCCTAGTCGGTCGGGGGCCCGAACCAGCGGGGCAGGTGGGCGAGCAGGTCGCGCTGCGAGTCGCCGGCCCAGGCCACGTGGCCGTCGGGGCGCAACAGCACGGCGGGGGCGGCCAGTTCCTCACTGGTGTCCACGACGTGGTCGACCCGGTCGGCCCAACCGGGGACCCGGAGCCGACCGGTCTGGTCGAGCAGCAGCCCGCGCCCGCCGTGCAGCAGCCCGTACAGGCGGCCCCGCTTCAGCCCGACGTCGCGCTGGCGCCGGCCGAGCAGGGGGTGGCCCTCGCCGAAGTCGTAGCGCACCGCGAGCGCGGTGATCTTCTCGATCAGATACTGGTTGACCTCCTCGAACCCCATCAGCTCCCGGACCAGCCGGCGTACGGCCACGGCGCCGGGTTCGGCCGAGAGCAACTCGGTCTGCGCGCGGGTGTTGTCCAGCACGGCGGCGGCCACCGGGTGCCGCTCGGTGTGGTAGCTGTCCAGCAGCCCCGCCGGTGCCCGACCGCCCACCTCGGCGGCCAGCTTCCAACCGAGGTTGAACGCGTCCTGGATGCCGAGGTTGAGCCCCATCCCGCCGGTCGGCGGGTGGATGTGGGCCGCGTCGCCGGCCAGCAGCACCCGGCCGGTCCGGTAGCGCTCGGCCAGCCGCGTGGCGTCACCGAAGCGTGAGAGCCAACGCGGCGAGTGCGCGCCGAAGTCGGTGCCGGCCACCGCCCGCACCCGGGCCTTCAACTCTTCGAGCGTGGGTGGTGCCGCGCGCCCCACGCTCACCCCGTCGGCGGGCACGATCAGCCGGTACACCCCGTCCCCGAGCGGCATCGTGCCGAACCGGACGCAGGTCTTACGGGCCTCACCCACCACCTCCGCCAACTCTTCCGGCGATACGGTCACCTCCACCTCGCCCAGCAGCGTCTCGGTCCGGCTCGGTTCGCCGGGGAAGCCGACGCCGAGCAGCTTGCGCACCGTGCTGCGGCCCCCGTCACAGCCGACGACGTACCGCGCGCGCAGCGAGGCGCCGCCCCCGCCGCCCGCGTCCCCCGTGCCGCCCGGACCCTCGGCGGCCAACTCGACACTCACCCCGTCCGCGTCCTGGCGCAGCCCGACGAGTTCGCGGCCACGCCGGATGTCGACGCCGAGTTCGACGGCGCGCTCGGCCAGCAGGCGCTCGGTGGTGCTCTGCGGAATGGCCAGGACGTAGGAGTGCGCGGTGTCCAACCGCTCGGGCCAGGGCCTGTCGATGCCGGCGAAGAAACCACCGACCGCGAACCGCTGCCCGAGCGCGAGAAACCGTTCCAACAGTCCGCGCTGGTCCATCAGCTCGACGCTGCGCGCGTGCAGGCCGAGTGCGCGCGAATGCGTGGGCGGCACGGCCTCCTTTTCCACCACGACCACGTGTACGCCGTGCAGCCGCAATTCACTGGCCAGCATCAGCCCGGTCGGCCCGCCGCCGACCACGATGACGTCAATCAAGAAATCCCCCTGGGACGAAAGTGCTCCACCGGCCGACCCACCCGCCACCGTGGCGTACGCGCCACCCGGCGCGTACCGCGTACGGCACCGAACTGCCTGGTCACCGGCCTCGGTCGGCAATAGTGCGGGATGCCCCGGGCCTTGCCGCAAGCCCCCCGGTGCGCTATATGTTGACAGTGGCGAGGAGCGGGAATCCGCCGGTCTGACGGCGGCGTGACCTCCTTGGCGGCGAATGGTCGACCACCGTCTTTCCCCGGCGCGATATCGCGTGAGCTGTCCGCGTTCCGCGTGGTCCGGCGGCCCGTGCTTTCGACGCGTTCCGTGCTTTCCCCGCGTTTCAGGTCCCCCGGAATGCGACCGCCCGCGCGGATTTCTGCGCGGTTCCGTGCCGCACCGTGCCGCCGTTTCGTACGCGTTCTGCCGTGCCGTGGTGCTCTTCGCCGCCGTTCGGCGTCCTGGGGTGTCATGCGGCGCCGTTCGCCGCCCTGACGCGCCGGGGTGCCCTTCCGGCTGTCGCGCGGGCATCTCGCGTCGCGGGCCCGCCCCCCGCTCGCGCGGGGTCGATAAGGAGTTGCGCGGTCGGTGTGTCGTGGCGATGTTCTTGGGCGGGTGGTCGGCTCGGACCACCGTGTGGGGAAGGGAACGGGGACGCGGATGCGGATCGTCGGGTTACGCCGGTTCGTCGCCGCCCGCACCCTGTCGATGCTCGGCGACCGGGCCGCCGAGACGGCGTTGCCCCTCGTCCTGCTGTGGGTCACCGACGACCCGGTGGTGGCCGGACTCGTCACCGCCGCCAACATCCTGCCCACCCTTCTCTTCGCGCTGCCCGTCGGCCAACTCGCCGACTCGCGCGAACGCCGCCGGCTGATGGTCTCCGCCGACCTGTGGCGGGCGGCCCTGGGGCTCGGCCTGGTGGGGGCGCTGGCGATGCCGGAGCCGTCGGTCGCCCTGCTGGTCGGCATCGCCTTCCTGCTGGGCTGCGGCGACGTTCTCTTCTCGGTGGCTGCCCACGCCTACCTGCCGGCCCTGGTGCCCTCCGCCCGGATCGTGCGGGCGAACGCGGCCGTGGAGGCGGGAGACGCGGCGGCCACACTCGCCGGGCCCGCCCTCGCCGGCCTCCTGATCTCCCGTTTCCCGCACCCGGTGGCCCTCGCCGTCAACGCGGGCTCCTTCGCCCTCTCGGCGGCCCTGCTGGCCCGGCTGCCCAAAGACCCCGCGTGGCGGGCCCGCGACCTGGCGGACGTGGACGCCGGCGGGCGTGGAACCGACCCCGCCCAGGGCGCTGACCTGGGGAAAGAGATTGGCTCAGGGGCCGGGGCCGGGGCCGGGGCCGGGGCCGGGGCCGGGTCCCGGGTCGAGGCCGGGGTCCGGGTCGGGGCCGAGGAGGGCGCGGGGTCGGTGTGGGGGCGGCGCGATGTGTTCGCGGGGTTCCGGTGGCTGGTGGGGGAGCGCCGCCAGCGGCTGCTGCAACTGGCGTTCGCGTATCTGCATGTGGCCGCCGGCGCCGCCGTCCTGGTCGTCGTCGCGCTGTCCGTACGAACCCTGCACCTGGCTCCCGCGCGGGTGGGGCTGGTCCTGTCGGCGGCCGGGGTGGGCGGGTTGCTGGCGACGCTGGTGGTCGTGCGGTACGTCGAACACTTCCCCTGGGGGCCGCTGTTGGGGTGTGCGCTGTGCGGGCTGGCGGTGTCCTTCGGGTGGCTGGCGACGGCGCGGGGATTCGGGGACACCTTTCTCGCGGTGCTGTGCCTGGACGCCTGTTCCGCGCTCGCGTTCGTCACGGCCGGCTCGGCCCGGCAGGTGTTCACCCCGCCCGCCCTCCTCGGGCGGCTCACCGCCGCGAGTGGCCTGGTCAACGCGGCGGTACGCGCCGCCGGAGTCCTGGCCAGCGGCGTCGCCGTGGCCGCCCTCGGCCCCCGCGCAGCCGCCGCCGCCCTCGCCGGCACCGGCCTGGCCTGCGCGTTCCCCCTCCTCCTGGCCCGCTCGGCCCGCACCCCGATCACCGCCGACCCGGCCCCACCCCCCGACCCGGCACGGCCCACCGCGCCCTGAGCGGGACCGCCGCGCCCTGAGCGGGACCGCCGTGGATCTGGACCCGTCGCGCTGTGGGCTGGCCCCACCCCGAGCGCGACCGCCGTGGGCACCTCCACTGTGGGCCGGCCCCACCCTGAGCCGGCGACATCCTGGGCCCGTCACACCCTGAGCCGGCGCCACCCTGAGCGTGACCGCTCCGGGCACGTGGTGGTCGCCGCGTACCGGCTACTCGGCACGTGGGGTGGCGAGTTGAGTTCGCGAGCGGGTGCTGCCCGGTGGGCGGGGCTCTCTCCCGTCTGCCGCATGGAGCACACCACCTTCCGCGAGCGTCACCACCGCCGGCCCGGGCCGCGAGGTGGGTCGACGGAGCATCGCGGGCTGGTGGGGGCTGTCGCCCTCGCGGTCCTCGCGCTGTTCAGCGGCGCCTTCGTCGCGCTGGTCGGGCCGTGGCTCGCCATGGCCCGCGACCCCTGCCAGGACGGCGTCCGTGGCCCGTTGGCCTTCGGGGCGGCGGTGTTCCCGCTCGCGCGGTGCGGCGGTCCGCTCGTCGCGGTGGGCGCCGTCGCCGCCATGGTCGGTACCCGGCGCGCGGCCGGGGCGTGCGGTGTCGGGCTCGGTGTGCTGGCGCTGCTGTTCGTCGTGATCCTGGCCCTGGGGCAGGTGGCGGCCTGAGCGGGGCCGCGCCGCACAGCGCTTCGGGCCGCGCCCCCGAGGAACCCGTAGGGGACCGTCCCCTTCTCGCCGGATCGGTCTCGCACGGCCGGCAATCGCGTCAGGGTGCCGTACGCGAGGTGTGCGGCCATGCACCCTGGGCACTCGCTCCTCCCGTACGGGGCCACGGGGTTCGGGGCGGGAGACGCGACATGGTGGTGGCACTGACCGGCGGGACGGGCTTCGTGGGGGCCCGGGTCTGCGCGGAGTTGTTACGGCGGACGGACGGCGCGGTGGTCTGTCTGGTCCGGGCGCGGGACCCGGAGGAGGCCGAGGGGCGGATACGGGAAGCGTTGGCCGGGCTCGACCCGGCGGCGGCCGAGTCGCCCCGGCTGCGGGCCGTGCCGGCCGACCTCTCGGCCGACCGGTTGGGGCTGGAGGGGGACGCGTACCTGCGGTTGGCCGACGAGGTCGGGGCCGTCTACCACTGCGGGGCCTCGGTGCACCTGGCCGCGCCGTACGAGCGGGTGGCGCCCATCAACGTCGAGGGCACCCGACGCGTGGTCGACTTCTGCGTCACGGGCCGGCCCAAGCACCTGCACCACGTGTCCACGCTGGGGGTCTTCCTCGCCGCGCGCGAGGCGGGACTGGACCGGGTGGACGAGTCGACGGAGCCGACCCTCCACACCTGCGGTCCCTTCGGCTACCCGCGTACGAAGGTCGAGGCCGAGCGGGCGGTGGCGGCGGCCGTGGCCGAGCGCGGGCTGGTGGCCACCGTCTACCGGCCGGGGCTCGTGCTGGCCGACTCGCGCGACGGGGCGGCGCCCGCCCACGACTTCACCACCTGCGTCATCGCCGCGGCCGTCGTCACCGGCTGCTACCCCACCGCGCTGGGTTCGCTGCCGGCCGCTACCGTCGACCACACGGCGCGGGCCATCGCCGCCCTGTCCCTGTCGCCCCGGGCTGCCGGCAGCGTCTTCCACGTCATGCGCCCGGCGCCGCTGCCCATGCGGGAACTCTTCGAACGGGCCCGCGCGCACGGGTACCGGCTCCGCGAGGTCAGCGGGGAGCGGTGGCACCAGGCCCTGCGCGAGCACCAGGACAACCCGTGGGCGCGCGCCGCGCACAGGCTGCGGATCGCCACGTACACCCTCGGGCTCACGCCCGACCGGCTGCCACCGGAGGTGGGCGGCGACGCGTCCGTTCGCGCCGCGGGCGCGGCAGGCGTGACGGCGCCGGACACCGGCGACGCCTACTTCCACCGCCTGTTGACCCGGCTGGAGAGAGACCACGGCGCGTCACTCACCTGAGTCCCGCGCTCGCCCGACCAGCGATCGGGCGATGTGATGAGTTGGCGGGTTGGTGGGTCCGGCCGGTTGGTTGGAAGGTTGGCCGGCCGGGCGCGCCGGTCGGTCGCGTACGGGGTGGCGTAGGGGAGGCGTACGGGGTGACTCCGGGGCGGGCCGCTCAGCCCTCCGGGTAGAACACGAACAGGGTGCAGCCCGTCGTGGTCTGGGGGACGTGGGAGGTGCCGGCGGCGGCGTGGATGAAGGAGCCGGCCGGGTAGTCGCGGTCACCGTCGTTGAAGGTGCCGGAGACCACGAACACCTCCTCGGGGCCCGGCTCGTGCACGTCGATCCCCTGCCAGCTCGCGCCCGGGTCCATCTCCAGGAGGTGGGCCATGGCGCCGTTCTCGCCGCTCCACAGCGGGCGCAGCCGGATGCCGGGGAAGAGTTCGCGTACGGGGGCGTCCCGCACGTGGGACCACACATAGGAGAGGGCGTTCCGTTCTGTCGTCATGCGCCCAGCCTGTCGGGCGGCGCGGCCTCCGCCGAGTGTCAGGAATGACATCCTGCGGTACTTTCCTGCCATGCATCGCGTCGCGGCGCTCGTACGCCCACCGCAGTCGACCTTCGAACTCGCCTGTGCCGCCGAGGTGTTCGGCATCGAGCGGAGCGGGCTGCCGACGCGGTACGCGTTCGGCGTGTGTGCCGAGCGCCCCGGGCGGGTGGCCACGCGCGCCGGCTACGACATGCTCGTCTCCGACGACCTGGGCGCGCTGGACGCGGCGGACACCGTGGTCGTGCCGGGGTGGCTGCCGTTGGGGGAGCCGCCGTCGCCGGCCGTCGTGGCCGCCCTGCGCCGCGCGCACGACCGTGGGGCGCGGGTGGTCAGCATCTGTTCCGGCGTCTTCGCGCTGGCGCACGCCGGGCTGCTCGACGGACGGCGGGCGACCACGCACTGGGCGCACGCGAAGGTGTTGGCCGCGCGCTTCCCCGCCGTCCGGGTCGACCCGGACGCGCTGTACGTGGACCACGGCGACGTCGCCACCAGCGCCGGTTCCGGGGCGGGCGTGGACCTGTGCCTGCACCTGGTACGCCGCGATCAGGGCGCCCGGTACGCCGCCCACGTCGCGCGGACCATGGTCATGCCGCCACACCGGGAGGGCGGGCAGTCGCCGTACGCGGCCCCGCCGCACCCCGAGCAGTTCGACGGCACGTTGGCGCCGCTGCTGGACTGGGTCACGGGCCGGCTCGACGAACCGGTCACCGTGGACGACCTGGCGGCCCGTGCGGGTGTCTCGGCGCGCACTCTGGCCCGCCGCTTCGCCGACCAGCTCGGCACCAGCCCGGGACAGTGGCTGTTGGCCCAACGCATCGGTGCCGCCAGGGAGTTGCTGGAGTCATCCGACCTGCCGCTGGAGGCCGTAGCCCGACGCGTCGGACTCTCCTCGGCCACCAATCTCCGCCGCCGTTTCGTCGGCGCCCTCGGGACGACTCCCGGTGCCTACCGCCGAGCGTTCCGAGCCACCCTGCCCTGACCCCGCCCGCCCCCGCGTCTGCCCCGCCCGACCCTGCCGACCCGGCCCTACCCCGCCCCGACTCGGCCCCACCCTGCCCTGCCCCGACTCGGCCCTACCCTGCCCTACCCTCCCCTGACCCCGCCCTACCCGACCCTGACCCCGCCCCGACTCGGCCCTGCCCTACCCGGCCCTACCCCGACCTGTCCCTGCCCTGATCCGACCCCGCCCTGCCCTACCCTGCCCCTCCCCTGACCCCGCCCTGCCCCGACCCGCCCCTGGCCCTGCCCGCACCCGGTCGCGTACGCCGCGCTACGGGGTCACCCCGACGCGACCCCGGCTCGCCCCCTGCCCCCGCCGCCTGCCTCAGGGTGCGTACGACGCGTCGCGTGCTCGCCGGCGCGTCGCGCGTTCGGTGGTGATCTTGCTCGGGGTGCGGGGGCGGGCTAGGGTCGGCCGGGTGACTGCCGGGTCGGCCATGGGCCACACACGAGTGAGGCGCCCGGCCTCGGCGTGAGCGCGGGGCGGGCCCGAGCCCCGCCGACCCTTCTCCGTATCGCCATCCGGCGCCCTCGCGCGGCGCCCTCCGCTCATCGGCCGACACTTCGGAGAATCGCCTCACATGTCGCATGACCAGCAGCAACACCCGTCCACTTCCGAACTGCCCATCACCGGGGCCGAACTGCCCACCACCGGGGCGTTCCTGAACCACACCGTCGTCCACGCCCGTGACCGGCGGGTCTCGGCGGAGTTCCTCGCCATGGTGCTGGGGCTGACCGTCGACGCCCCCTTCGGCCCCTTCCTCCCGGTCGAGTTGGGCAACGGCGTCACGCTCGACTACTACGAGACGCGCGACGAACCGATCCAGGGGCAGCACTACGCGTTTCTGGTGCCCGACGACCGGTTCGACGCGATGGTGGCCCGCCTGGAGTCGGCGGGAGTGACGTACTACGCCGACCCTTCGCACACCCAACCCGGCCAGATCAACCAACTCTTCGGCGGGCGCGGGGTGTACTTCGACGACCCGGACGGCCACAACATGGAGATCATGACCCGGCCCTACGCGCGGGCGTGAGCGGGACGGCGCGAAAGGGGCCGGACATGACGGCTGACTGGCGGAGCGACCGGATCGGCAGCGCGCTGCGGGGCGAGAACCCCACGGTGTTGCGGCGGTTGGGCTCGGGGTTCGCGGTGATCGGGGACGTGCAGTTCCTCCCGGGGTACGCCGTGCTGCTCGGTGACGACCCCGCGATCGAGCGGCTGTCGGAGCTGCCACGGGAGCGGAGGCTGGGTTTCCTGTCCGACATGGACCGGCTCGGCGAGGCGGTCGAGCGCGCCTGCCGGCGACTGGACCCCGCGTTCCGGCGGGTCAACCTGGAGATCCTGGGCAACGCCGACCCGTTCCTGCACGCGCACGTGTGGCCCCGGTACGCGTGGGAGCCGGCCGACCTGGTGGGCAAGCCCGTGTGGCGGTACCCGGCCAAGCGGTGGAGCCAGCCGCGCCACGCGCTCGGCCCCCAGCACGCGGCGCTGCGCGCGGCGATCGGCACGGAACTCGACCGCCTCACGCCCTGACCCGTCCGTCCCCACACGGCGGCGCCCCCCGCCCGCTCCCGGAGGGAGCCCGCCCGGTGCCGCTCCCCGCCACCACCGTCCGGTGCCGCTCCCGCCGTCTCTTCCACCGCCTTTCCGCCGTCTCTTCGGTGGGCGGACGGTGGGGCGGACGGGTCGACGTCGGGGGCCCACGCGGGGTCGGGCCCTGGCCGGAGCACCTCCGGTCAGGGCCCGACCTTGACCCTGTCATTGGTGTCAGCCTTTAGCGTCATCCACGTGACCTGGTCATTCGCGCACCCCGACGCTCGTGCTGGCGCCCGCCCGCCCGAGGGGCCCGCCGTTCGGCGGCCCTCGGAGCGTGGGCGCGCGGCGGCCGTGCGTACGGGGTGCGGCGGCGCGGGCGGCGGGTTCCGGGGCGGGTGACGGCCCGCTCACCCACGTGCGACGGCGCGCTCGTGGCGCACGACGTACGGCGGACCGCGTACGGCGCGGCTGGTCGGCCCCTTCCGGGTGCGGTCGGCGACCCGAGCCGCTCGGTCCGAGTTCCGCTCGCTCCCCTCCGTTCTTCGCTTCCTCTCTCCTTTCTTCCTCCTTGAACCTCTCAGCACCTCGTAGGAGCCCCTCATGACGTCTTTCGTTGTTCAGCGCGACGGCCAGGCGGCCACTGCGGAAGAGTTGACGCCGCTCGCGTTCGCGGGTTACGCGCACTTCACCGCCGCGCAGGTCAGGGACGGTCGGCTGCGGGGGCTCGATCTGCATCTGGAGCGGCTGCGGGTGGCGTCGGACGAGTTGTTCGGGCGGGCCGTGCCCGAGGAGCGGGTACGGGAGTACCTGCGCGCGGCGTTGGCGGCGGGGCCGGCGGACGTCTCGCTGTTGGCCACGGTCTACTCCCGGGCGGGCGAGTTCGCCGCGCCCCGGGCCGACGTCGAGCCGACGGTGCTGGTCCGCACCGGGCCACCCTCCTCCGGGCCGGCGGGGCCGCTGTCGCTGACGACGGTCACGCACGAGCGGGACCTGCCGGGGATCAAGCACGTGGGGGAGGTGGCCAAGACGTACCTCCTCAAGCAGGCCGTCGCGCAGGGCTTCGACGACGCGGCCTTCCTCGACCGGCGGGGCCGGATCAGCGAGGCGACCATCTGGAACCTGGCGTTCTGGGACGGCGACGCCGTGGTGTGGCCCGACGCCGCGATGCTGCGCGGCATCATGATGGGCGTGGTCAGCCGGCAGTTGGAGCGGCTCGAGGTGCCGCAGCGCGTCCGGGAGGTCACGCCGGCGGACCTGCCGTCGCTGGCCGGCGCCGTGGTCATGAACTCCTGGACGCCCGGCGTGCCCGTGCGCCGGCTGGGCTCCGTGGAGTTGCCCGAGGCCCCCGCGTTCGTCGAACTGCTCCACCGCGCCCACGAGGCGGAACCGCTCACCGCGCCCTGAGCTGGGCCGCGCGGGCGGGGCGGGCCGCGCGGGCGGGGCGGGCCGCGCGGGCGGGGCGGGTCCCGTCGGCGCGGCGGAAGGGGGCGCGCGCGTGAGACGGCTGCTCCCCGGTGGGGCCCCGGCGCCCACGACCGGGGTGCTTGGCCGATGCCGGCCGGGTGGGCCTCCTCCGGCCGCTGACTCAGCCCGCCCCGACCCTGCCCTGACCCGCCCCTGCCCCGACCCGACCCCGCCCGACCCCGACCCGACCCTGACCTAGCCCGGCCCCGCCCTGACCCGATCCGACCCGGCCCCGACCCTGCCCCCGACCCGGTCTGACCTCGCTCCGCCCCCCCCGCGAGGGGTCACCTGCGGTGTCGCCGCCAGCGGGTGAGTACGCCGTGGGTGGGGCCGGCGAAGAGCAGGGCGCACAGCAGGCCGAGCGCGAGGAGTGCCACGTCGCCCGAGCGCGATGCCAGCGCGCCGGCGGTGAGGGCGGTCGCGGCGAAGCCGTTGAAGATCCCCACACAGGCCCACTCCGCGCCGGAGGGCCGCCCCCGGGGCCCGCCGTCGGCCGGCGGGTCAGGGGAGGGCGAGCCTCCCGCCGGCGCCCGCCACGCGCGTACGTCGCCGACCAGCAGCAGGGCCAGCAGGGCGAAGTGCAACGCGCCGAAGCCGGCCACGCCCAGTTCCACGCCGAGGCCCTGCTCGTCCAGCACGACCAGCAGCACGCAGCCCGTGCCCAGGGCCGCCACCCCGCACCGCAGCCCGATCGCGGACAGCGTCGTCATCCAGGGGGCGTTCCGTACCCGGTCGAGCAGCGGTTGCCGCGCCCGCTCGGGCGGGTGCGCGCGCCGCCGCCCGGCCCACCACAGGAGCCGTCCCAGCCCGCCGACGAACGCGCCCGCCACCGCGAGGGCGAACCCGTCGTGCCACGGCGGTTCGAACGCCACGGCGCCGCCGAGGACGACACCGGCGGCGCCCACCACCTCCAGGACGCGGCCACCCACGCGCAGGAGCCGGCCCCGCCGCGCCCGCACGTCGGCCATGGAACTCCCTCCCCCTCGTGACGGTCGGGCCCGCTGCCGCTGCCGCTGCCGCTGCCGCTGCCGCTGCCGCTGCCGGCCGACCGGCCCGTCCGTCCGGCCCACGCCCCACGAGGCGAAGGCTGAGCGACGATCGGAAACGGGTCCCGGCCGGCCGACGGCCGCGCCGCCCGACAGGCTGCCGGAGGCCGACCGGCGCCGACGCTAGCCCCACCACTCGGGGAGGGGACCCGAACCCCTGGCCGGCGCCGGTCGTGGACGGGCCTTGGCCGGGGCCGGCCGGGCACGGCGGTGAGCGGGTTGGGTCGGGTGCGGCCCCTGGCCGGCCGCGCGTGAGGATGAGCGGGTTGGGCCGGGTACGGGCCGTGGTCCGGGCGGTCGCGTGTGAAAAGCCCGGGGCGGGTCGTGTACGCGCTCTGGGGGCCGGCCGCGTACGAGGGTGAGTGTGATGGGTCGCGTATGAGCCCTGGCAGGACGGCTGTGCGCGGGAGTGGCTGGGTCGGGTACGGGCCGGGGCCGGCCGCGTACGAAAGAGCCCGAGGCGGGTCGCGGACGAGCCCCGGCGGGGCCAGCCTGGGACGAAGGCGATCGGGGTCGGTCGCGTACGGCGGTGGTCCGGTCATGACCGGGTACGGGAGCGACCGTCGGGCGCGGCTCGACCCCCGCCGACACCGGCCCCGGGAGAGCGAGGGGCCGGGTCCCGGCGCGGGGGCCCGTTCCCGATCACGCCCGACCGGCGTCAGGTCCCGGCAGTGGCCAGGGGTCCAGGACGGCCAGGTCGAGCTGGCAGAGGCGGGCGGGGTCGGCGATCACCTCGTACGCGGCGACGCGGTCGTCCCGCACCGTGACCACGATGGCCAGGCGGAGTCGGCCGTGCGGGGCCACGACGATGCCCACGTGCCCGTCGACCAGCGCGGGTACGGCGCGGCGTGAGCCACGGCCGAAGACCAGCGTCGTCTCGGCGACCGCCCGCGCGCCGCGTACCGTCGTCGGCGCGCCGGGTGGCAGGGCGGCGGGGTCGGCCCGGCGGACGACGTCGGGGGCGAGCACGGCGAGCAGCGCGGACAGGTCGCCGGTGCGCGCGGCGGCCAGGAACGCCTCCACGACGTGCCGGTGCCGGGCCAGTTCGGCCGCGTCGACGGCGGGGGTGCCGCGCACCTTGTGGCGGGCGCGGCTGGCGAGCTTCTTGGTGGCGACGGGCGTACGTTCCACGATCGGCGCGAGCTGCTGGAACGGCACGGCGAACAGGTCGTGCAGCACGAACGCGACCCGCTCGGCCGACGTCAGCGTGTCCAGGACGACCAGCAGCGCCCGCCCCACCGAGTCGGTTAGCAGCGCCTCGTGTTCCGGGTCCGTGCCGGGGCGCGGCCGGCCCGCGCCGGGCCCCTCGCCGGCGCCCCCGGGCGCGCCGTCCCACCGGTCGGGCAGCCGCGCGCCCACCAGGTCCTCCCGCCGCGCGGTGCGCGTACGCAGCATGTCGAGGCAGATCCGGGACAGCACGGTCGTCAGCCAGCCGGCCAGATTGGCCACGTCGCTGGTGTCGGTCCGGCTCAGGCGCAGCCAGACCTCCTGAACGGCGTCGTCCGCGTCGTCGCCCGAGCCGAGCATCCGGAAGGCGACCGCCCGCAGCCGGCCACGGTGGGGCTCGAACCGCTCCGCCAACCCTTCCTGCCCGTCCATCGGTCACCTTTCGTCGTCGCGTCCCGTCGCCCTGATGACGTACGCACCCGGGCCGAGGTGACCGAGCCTGCCGCAGTCCCGCGCGCCCGGCCCGCCGACGAGGAGAGACACGCCATGAGCACGACCCCCACGACCCCTACGGGATCCGCCCGCTCCACGACCTCCACGGGACCCGCCCCCTCCACGACCCCTCCGGGATCCGCCCCACCCAGGACCCCTACGACCTCCACGACCGGCGGGTTCACCGCGCCGCCGGCCGCCGAGCCCGCCGGTGCGCCGCCCCCGGTCGCCAGCACCCCTGCCACGTCCGCTACCTCCGCCGTGTCCGCCACCGGCGTCACCTCCGCCGCACCGCCCGCCGCCGCACCGCCCTCCGCCGCACCGCCCGCCGGTGCGCAGCCGCTTCTCCGTGGCCTGGACATCGGCGGGTTGCGGCTGCCCAACCGGGTGGTGATGGCCCCGATGACGCGGGCCCGGACGGCGAACGCGGCGCTGGTGCCGACCGCGCTGCACGTCACCTACTACGCCCAGCGCGCCAGCGCGGGCCTGATCATCACCGAGGGCACGTGGGTGAGCGAGCGGGCGATCGGCTTCACGCACGTACCGGGCGTGTACCACGACGAGCAGGTCGCCGGGTGGCGACGGGTCGCCGACGCGGTGCACGCGCTCGGCGGGCGCGTCGTCCTCCAGCTCTGGCACACGGGCGCGGCCTCGCACCCCGACCACCTCGGGGGCGCGCTGCCCATGGGCCCCTCGGCGATCGACCCGCGGGTGCGGTGCTTCACCACCGGCGGGTTCCGGAAGTCCGTCGTGCCCCGCGCGATGACCCGCGCCGACATCGACGCCACGGTCGCCGACTTCCGCGCCGCCGCGCGACGGGCACGGCGCGCGGGGTTCGACGGCGTGGAGATCGGTGCCCTGGGCACGTTCCTGCTCGCGCAGTTCCTCAACCCGCGGCTCAACCACCGCACCGACGCGTACGGCGCGGGCCGGGCGGGCCGGCGACGGCTGCTCCTGGAGATCGTCGACGCGGTGACCGACGCGTGGCCGGGCGGCTGTGTCGGCGTACGGATCTCGCCGTTCTGGGACGACGGCGAACGGTTCGTCGCCGACGCGCCCCTGCTCGCCGACTACGACGAACTGGTAGCCGAGCTCAGCGACCGCCCCGTGGCCTACCTGCACCTACGGGGCGCCGACCCGGCCACCGCCGGCGCCCCCGACCTCGCCGGCTTCGCCCGCTACCGGCCCCTGTTCGACGGCCCGCTGATCGTGAACAACGGCTTCGACCAGGCGTCCGGCAACGCCGCCCTGGACACCGGCCTGGCCGACGCCGTCTCCTACGCCCGCGACTTCGTCGCCAACCCCGACCTCGTCACCCGCTTCGCCCTGCACACCCCCCTGGCCACCGGCGACCCGCGCACGTACTACGGGGGCGGCGCGCAGGGGTACGTGGACTACCCACCGAGCGGGTGGCACGAGCCCGCCGGCTGACCCGAACCACACGCTATGCCCGATACGGGGTGACCTCCCGGCGGAGTGGCCTCCCGGCGGGGTGGCCTCGCGGCGGAGTGGCCTCCCGGCCGGGGGAAGGGGGCTTGCCTGGGGGGCTTCTGGCGAGGGTGCCCGCCGGCGGGTGGCCTGCCGGCGGGGGAGCGGGGCTTCCCGGCCGGGAGCGGGGGGCCCTCTCGGTCGGGGTGGGGCGGGTTGGCCTTGCGGGCGGGTGGAGGGGGCACCCTGTGCCGAGGGTTTCCGGGCTGGGAGCTTCCGGTGGGGTTTTCCCGGCCGGGTGGAGTGGGCTGGTCCCTCGGTCGGCGGCGGGGTGGCCTCCCGCGTCGGGGTTTCCCGGTGGGGGTTTCCCGTCGGGTGCGGAGGGGAGTGGCCTGCCGGCCCGGACAGGGGTCCTCCCGGCCAGGGGCGGAGTGGGCGGCCCTCGCGGCCGGGTGGGTTGGTCTGCCGGCCGGAGTGCTCTCCCTGCCGAGGAGCGGAGTGGGTGGCCCTTTCGGCCGTTCGGTGGGGTGGCCTTCTGGTGGGGGCTCTCAGCCGGGGAGCGGGGTGGGATGGCCCTCCCGGTCGGGTGGAGAGGGTGACCCTCCCGGTCGGGTGGGGGAGGGGTGGGCCGGCCCTCGGGTGTCCCGTGCCCGGGTGGTGCGCGGATCGCCGTGGGCGTGGAGGTGCCGGCCCGGGGGTGGCCTCCCCGCGCGGCGGACCACGGCGCGGGGGCGGCTCGCCGTGCGGGGGCACCCAGGACACGTGGGCTCCGCCGTGCGCGGCGCTCGGTCGGGCCGGCCGCTGAAGGTACTCGCCGCCCGCCGCTCACGCCCGGGATATTCGCGTGCCGCCGCCGCGTAACGCCGCATACGCTGCGGCGATGCCAGCACAGCAGCCCGCCCCGGACCCCCGGCCCACGCCCGGCGGCGCACCCGCGCCCCATGCAGTGCTCAGCGACGGGGTCGAGCTCCAGCTCCTGGCGCCTCGGCACGCGCCGGCGTTGCTCGCCTTCGAGCGCGCCAACCGCGCCTACTTCGCCGCGTCGATCCCCGATCGCGGTGACGCGTTCTTCGCGGAGTTCGCCGCGACGCACCGGAGCCGGCTCGCCGAGCAGATGGCCGGCGTGTGCTTCTTCCACGTCCTGGTGACCGCCGACGGCGAGATCGTGGGGCGGATGAACCTGGTGGACGTGGCGGAGGGCGGCGCCGAACTCGGGTACCGCGTCGCCGCCCGAGCCGCCGGCCGTGGCCTGGCCACCGCCGGGGTCCGCGCGGTCTGCGCGCGTGCCGCCACGGAGTACGGGCTGACCACGCTGCGCGCCGCCACGACGCGCGACAACGCGGCCTCCCGCGCCGTGCTGGCCCGGACCGGCTTCGCGCCCGCCGGCGAGACCACGCTGAGTGGCAGGCCCGCCCTGCGTTTCGTACGCGACCTGCGGGCGTGACCCGTCGCGTACGCCGTACGCTGCCGCGCCGGCACCGGCCCGAGGACAATGCGGCCTGAGGGCGCGGCCCGAGACCGGACCGCCCGGCGCCCGGGGCGAGGGGAGCGGCACATGACACAGCGAGACCACGAGCCGGAACACCAGCGACGCGAACACCAGCAGCGCGAAAACCGGCCGGAAGACCAGCGGCAGGACGGACAGCGACAGCCGCACCCCCCACAGCCACCGCGACCCCCGCAGTCCCCGCAGCAACACCAGCGGGAACCGCAGCCCCGGCCCGGCCAGCGGCAACAGGGAGGCGAGCAGCGGCAACGGGCCGGTGCCCAGCCACCAGGCGCCTCCCAGCGGCGGGCTGAGCACCGGCAACAGGCCGAGCGCCAGCAGCGAACCGGGCCCCAACAGGCCAGCCCCCAGCCACCGGACGGGCCTCAGCGACAGGCCGAGCGTCAGCAGCAGGCTGCCCCCCAGCCACCGGGCACGTCCCAGCAGGAGACCGCGCCTCAACAGCAGACCGGGTCCCAGCGACAGGTCGGTCCCCAGCAAGAGGCCGGTCCCAGGCGCCAAGCCGATCCCCAGCAAGAGGCCGGGCGGCAGGCGCGGGGTGGGCGAGACGGGCTGGGCGGGGCACCTGGGGCACCTGCGGCGGTCGGGGCGGGGCGATCCGGGGTGGTGGGAGACGTGGTGGGGCGGTTCGCCGCGCTGACGACGGCGCACGTGGCCGACGCGTGCGTCCGCGCCCGGGTGGCGGTGCGCTGCGCGCCCCCGGCCGTCCGGGCCGTGGCGCCGGGCGGTCGTCTCGCCGGGCGCGTCCTGCCCGCCCGGCACGCGGGCAGCGTGGACGTCTTCCTGGAGGCGTTCGAGGCGGCGCGCCCCGGAGACGTGCTGGTGGTGGACAACGGCGGGCGGCTCGACGAGGCGTGCGTGGGCGATCTGGTGGTGTTGGAGGCCCGGGCCGCCGGGCTGGCTGGTGTCGTCATCTGGGGGTTGCACCGCGACACGGCGGACATCCGGGTCATCGGCGTACCGGTCTACAGCACCGGCGCGCTGCCGACCGGCCCGCTCAGCGTCCGGGAGCGCCCGGCCGACGCGCTGGACGCCGCCACCGTCGGCGACTGGACCGTGAGCACGGACGATCTGGTCCTCGCCGACGACGACGGCGTACTCTTCGTCCCTTCCGATCGGGCCGAAGAACTGCTCGCGCTGGCCGAGACGATCCGCGACACAGAACGGCGCCAGGCCGAACAGATCCACGCCGGCCACACCCTCCGCGCCCAGGTGCGTTTCGACACGTACCTCGCCCAACGCCGCCAGACGCCGACCTTGACCTTCCGCGACCACCTGCGCACCGTCGGCGGCGCGATCGAGGAGTAGCGCAAGGCGGCAGGATCAGAGGCCGGCGCGTCACTCGTACGAGGGAGTCCAACTCGTCCGGGGCATACGGCGGTTCCGGCGCCACCCGCTCGGCGAGGAGCGACGGGGCACTCCTTCGCGGTGCCCGCCCTTCGAGCCGTGGTCGGCACCGCTGGCGCGCCGGTGCCGGTGGTCGGGGTGGGTGCGGGGTGGGCCCAGGGTGTCGCTCGGTGGCGCGCTGGTTGTGGCGAGGCCGCTGGCGGTGGAGGGGTGGCTGACGCTGAGGGGCCGTCAACGTCCCCCGGTGTGACGGCTCGACGCCGCGACTGGTCCGTCCGGGCCCGCGCCGGCGTCCCGCAGTCTGGGGGTACGTTCGCGACATGACCCCCCAATCTCGCACTTCCCTCCCACGTCAGTACTGGACGGACGTGCAGGGCATCGGTACCGGCCGGCCGACCATGGGGTGCCCGCGCCAGTGCGGCGCGTACCTGGCGGCCGAGCCGTACCGACGGCTGGTGCGGTGGAGGTGTGAGAACCCCGCGTGCGGGTACGTCGCGTACTCCTAGCGCGCCACCCGAACCCGGGGTGTGGCGTGGCCCGGCGGGCCGGTGCGGGCGGGGGCGGGGCGGTGGCCGTCGCGGGGCGGCGCGTCGGTGGCGGCGGCAAGGGCCCGGCGCGCGGTGGCGGGCGGGGGGAGTGTGGGGAATCGCTGGACCGGAAGGCGCGGGTCACCGCAGGCTTGCGGGCATGAACGACTTCTCCCCTTCCGTCTCACGGACCTCAACGGCCTCTTCCGGTGCGCTCGCCGCCGGAGGCACCCCCGGAGCGCTCGCGTGGTACGCGCGGCCCGCCGCCCGAGGCTGGACCTGTTCCCCCGCGCCGGTCGCCGCGCGCGCCTTCCACGCCGCACTGTCCGGCTACGCCCCCACGCGCCTGGTCGAACTGCCCGCCCTCGCAGTCGAGTTGGGCGTAGGTCGTGTCTTCGTCAAGGACGAGTCGGCGCGCCTCGGGCTCCCCGCGTTCAAGGCGCTCGGCGCGTCCTGGGCGCTGCACCGCGTCCTGGCCGAACGAGCGGACGCGACGGGTGAGCCGAACACGGCCGCTGGGGCGGGAGGGTCGGCTACGACGGGTGCCGCCGCGAACGGGTCGGGTGCGGCGAACGGGTCGGGTGTCGTGGACGGGGCGGGCGCGGCGGGTGGCGCGGGCGCGGGGCGCGCGGCGGGCGAACCCGTCACGTTCGTCACCGCCACCGACGGCAACCACGGTCGGGCCGTCGCGCGGCTGGCCCGGCTTCTCGGGCAGCGGGCCCACGTCTTCACCTCGCACGGCGTGCATCCCGCCGCCGTAGCCGCCATCGCCGCCGAGGGCGCGCGCGTCACCCGGGTGGCCGGGCCGTACGACCAGGCCGTACGCGCGGCGGCCGAGGCCGTAACCGCCGGCGCCCCGGACGCGGGCACGGCTGGGCATGCGACGGCCGGCGTCCCGGAGACCGGCGCGGGCACGGTGGCCGCCGCCCCGGATACGCGCACGGGGCGGAGTGCGGCGGCCGGCGCGGTGGCTGGCGCCCCGGGGGCGGGCACGGGCGCGTCGGGCGCTGGCGTGGGGGCCGGCGCGGGCGCGTCCGGGGCCGACACGGGAAACGGTGCGGGCGCGGAGGGTGGTGTCGTGGGGGTTGGCGTGGAGGCGGCGGCCGTCCTCGTCCAGGACAGTGGGTGGCCCGGTTACGAGCGGATTCCCGGGTGGATCGTCGAGGGGTACGCCACCCTGTTCGCGGAGGTGGACGACCAGTTGGCGGCGGCCGGTGGCGGCGGGCCGGACCTGGTGGTCGTCCCGGTGGGTGTGGGCTCGCTCGCCCAGGCCGCCGTCACCCACTACCGGGCCGCGCCGGCCACCGACGCCGTGACCCCCGGCCCGGGCGCGCGGGCCGGTACCGCCGTGCTGGCCGTCGAGCCCGAGGCGGCGGCGTGCGTGCTGGCGAGCCTGCGCCGGCGCGAGCGGGTCAGCATCGACACCGGCGAGACCGCCATGGCCGGCCTCAACTGCGGCACCCCCTCCAGCCTCGCCTGGCCCGTGCTGCGGGACGGGTTGGACGCGGCGGTGGCCGTCACGGAGGCACAGGGCGCGCGGGCGGCGGGCGACCTCGCCACGCTCGGCGTCTCCGCCGGGCCGTGCGGCGCCGCCTCACTCGCCGGCGTACGGGCCGCGCTCACCGGCGCGGGAGCGGCCGACCGACGCGCGGAGCTGGGCCTCGGCCCCGCGTCCACCGTCGTCCTGCTCAACACCGAGGGCACCGAGGCCAACCCACACGGCCCCACCTCGCCACACTGACCACACCCCCGGCCGGACCGCCCTCCGGCCATCCGGCCGCGCCCCCGCCCCGGCCGGCCCCCCGGTCGGGGCGGCGCCGGCCGCGCCGTACGCGCCCCCGGCCGCCCGCCGCGAGGGCGCGTACGACAGGCCGGCGCTCCCGTCCGTCACCGCCTCCCTGCCCGTCACCGCCTCCCTACGCCCGCGAACGCTCTGCCGGCCACCCGCTCGTCACCGCCTCGGCCGCGCCCCCGGGCAGCCCCCGGCCTTCGGGACGTCCCCGGCTCCGGCGGCAGCGTGCTAGCGGTCCAGGACCAGCAGCACCTGGCCCGGTTTCAGCGAGTGTTCCGGGCCGGGGGTGGGCACCAGGCGGAAGCCGCACCGCTCCAGCAAGCGCACGGACGCGACGTTGCTCGCGAACGGGTCGGCGTACAGCGGGCGGTGGGGCACCAGGTCGAGGTAGCGGGCGAGGGCGCGGGTGCCCAGACCCCGGCCCCAGAAGGGGCGGCCGAACCAGTAGCCGACCAGGTGGCGGCCCTCGTCCTCCCAGCTCACGATGTTGCCCGCGACCTCGCCGTCGGCCAGCACCGTCTGTGTGAACGTCGTCGGGTCGCTCAGCACCCGGTTCTCCCAGTGCGTCATGAACCGCTCCCGCTCCCGGGAGGGGAAGTGGGCCCGCCGCGCCGCCTCCTGGTCCTGCTCGAAGGCGAAGAACACCTCCAGGTCCGCTCGCTCGACGTCGCGCAGGCCCACGTCACCGATCCGCGTCGCGGCCCCGTCGCCCCCACCCCGGATGGCGTTCGCACTGGTCATCGTTGAACTCCTCGCATCGATCGGCGTGCGGGTCCGCCCTTCGGCGACCACCGCTTCGGAGTCTCGCACCCCCCTCTGACAATCACCCCGACCACCGACCTCCCGCGAGGCCCCGCACGCGGGGCCCCACCCGCCACCGCCCGACCCGACGCGGGGCCGGCCCGCCAGGCCCGACGGCCACGCCAGCCCCGCCCGAGGCCCACCGCCCCGGCCCCGCGCGAGACCCCCCGGGGGGTGCCCCGCGGACCGAGCCCCCCACCGGCTCCGCTAACCCAGCTCAGCCGGCCGGATGTTGTGGTTGAGGCGGAACAGGTTGCGCGGGTCGTACACCGCCTTGAGCGCGCGCAACCGCGCGTGGTCCGTGGCGTCGTACGCGCTTCGCACCAGCTCCTCGGCCGCGTCCGCCACCGCCCCCGCGCCGTCGACCGGCGTCCCCGCGCCCCCGGCCGCGCCCCGCGCGCGCTCCCCGCTCGCGCCCATGAACGTCAGCGAGCGGCCGACGGTGCTGGGCGCGGCGGCGCCGAGCAGGCGCCCGTGGACGGGGCGCAGGACATCCGTGGTCAGCGGGCCGCGCAGGGGCGACAGGACGCCGAGCAGGTACGCCGCCTCGCGCAGGCCGACCGCGTTCGGGGTGGGGCCGCGCCGGGCCAGCGCCCCGCCCAGGTGGCGCACCTCCACGATGCACGGCACGCCGCCCGGCCGGGTCACGTCGAGGATCGCCTCCAGCGTCGGCTCGGTCAGCTCGTCGAGCAGCACGGTGTCCCCGTCGTAGGGCATCGGGTTGTCCGGCTCCTGGAAGATGCTGGCGCACGCGGTGTACGGCATCTCGGCCAGCGTGTCGATCAGCCGGGGGCCCACCGCGCGCAACGGCGCCACCAGGCGCTCGCCCTCCTCGGCGGTCCCGGTGTACGCCACCCGTACGTGCACGACCAGCCGGCCGCGCAGCGGCTCGGGCAGGGCCGGCACGTCGGGCGCCGGGAACAGGGCGATGGACGACGTCAGTTCCTCGGGCAGGTCGGCCGTCCAGTCCCGGTAGGCGCGCAGGACGTCGGCGCCCTGGGTGGCCCCGTCGAAGTAGAGGCCGCCGCCGTAGAGCCGGGCCACGGGGAAGAGTTCGATCTCCACCCGGGTGACGACGCCGAAGTTGTCCCGGCCGCCGAGCAGCGCCCAGAACAGGTCGGGCTCGCTCGTGGGCGTGACCCGGCGCGGCGTCGCGTCGGGCGTGACCACCTCGATGGCGCGGACCCGGTCGGCGGCGAAGCCGTGGCTGCGGGCGAGCAGGGGGACGCCGCCGCCCAGGAGGTAGCCGACGACGCCGACGTGCGGGGCCGAGCCGTTCAGCGGCGCGAGGCCGTGCCGCGCGGCCTCGGCGACGACCTCGCCCCAGCGGACGCCGGCCCCGATCCACGCGGTCGCGGCGGCCGGGTCCACGCTGACGCCGCCCAGGCCACGGGTGGTGATCAACACGCCGTCGGCGCTGGCGACCGCTTGGCCGTGCCCGGTCGACTGGACCGCGACCGGCAGCCCGCGCGCGCCCGCGAAGGCCACCACGGTCGCCACGTCCGTCGCGTCCGCGACGCCGGCGACCAGCGCCGGCCGGTGCTGGACGGCGCTGTTGAAGGTGGCGCGCCCCGCGTCGTACCCCGCGTCACCCGGCCGGAAGAGATCCCCCTTGAGCCGGGCGGCCAGCGCGTCCAGCGCCGTGTCGAGCGTGCCCGCCCCGAACTCCTCGGCCAGCGGGCCCGGCGCGCTCCACCGCGCGTCGCGGCCCAGCCAGGCCGCCAACTCCTCGTACGCCGTGGCCCCTTCGGGCGCCGACAGCGCGGGCCCGAACGGCACCCCCGCGCCCCGCCGCGCGGCCGGCAGCAGCTGGCGGGCCGTCCCCAACGTGAACTCGGCCAACTCCTCGTCCAGCGCCCGCCCGTCCCCCAGGGCACGCGCCAGGTCCCACGCGTGGGCGACGACGTCCAGCACATGGGCCGCCAGCACCTGCCGCCCCGGCACCTCGCCCCACGGCATCCGCACGGGCGCCGCGAGCGCCGCGCCGTCGGCCCAGGCGGCCAAGAGTTCGGCCCGCGCCCCCGCGTACGCCGCGGCCCATCCGTCGTCCGGCACCTCGACCCCGGCGCCCTCCCGCCCGCTCAGGCCCTCGGGCGCGCCGCCCCCGCCCGCCGCCCCGCCGGCGCTCGCCGCGCGCCCCAGCCCGGCCGCGCCGCGCGTGCCCGCCACCACGTGCCCGACCAGCGCGCGTACGTCGAAGCCGGTACACGGCGTGGGCGCCTCCCACCGCCCCGGGCCCACGGCCTCGATCAGGGCGGCCAGCTGGTCGGCGGCGCGCTCGTAGTGCGCGCGGGGATCCACCTGGGTGTTCGCTGTGCTCACGTGGGCTCTCTCCGTTCGGTCGGGGGCGGTTGGCCCGTGCCGGCGGCGCCGGACACGGGGGCGGCACGGCACGGCGCACCGCGAACCGGCGCGCCGGCGACGTACCGCCGACCCATGACGGAGGCTTCCGCCCTAACGTGACACGTGCCGTCAGGTTTTCCCGACCGGACTGCGAGGATCGGCGGATGAAGTCGGACCGCCTGCTGTCGATCCTGCTGCTCCTCCAGACCCGCCGCCGGGTCCCGGCCGCCGAACTGGCCGAGCGGCTGGAGGTGTCGGTACGCACCATCTACCGCGACGTCGAGTCACTGTCCGCCGCCGGCGTCCCGGTCTACGCCGAACGCGGCCGACACGGCGGCATCGCCCTGCTCCCCGGCTACCGGACCGACGTCACCGGGCTCACCTCGCACGAGGCCCGAGCGCTGTTCGCGCTGACCGCGCCGGGCGGCCACAGCGCGCTGGGCCTGGACGGGGCGTTGCGCTCCGCGCTGCGCAAGGTCATGGTCGCGCTGCCCGCCCCGCACCGGCCCGCCGCCGAACTCGCCAGCCGGCGCATCCTCATCGACCCGGACGGCTGGCTGACCGGGCCACGCCCCGCCGTCGACCTGGCCGCGCTGGAGACGGCCGTGTTCACCGACCGCCGACTGCGCCTGCGCTACCGGCACAGCGGCGCCACACACCCGCGCACCTACACCGTCGACCCCTACGGGCTCGTCGCCAAGGCGGGCACCTGGTACCTGGTGGCCGACCGGGGCGAGGCCCCGCGCCTGTTCCGCGCCGACCGCGTCGTCGCCGCGACCGTCACCGACGAACCGATGCGCCGCCGGCCCGGCGTGGAACTCGCCGACGCGTGGGAGTCGCTGCGGCGTGACGTCGAGGAGCGCCCGGTGGCGATCCGCGTACGGGCCAGGGTGCGGCGTACGCGGCTGGACATGTTCGTCCGCATCGTCGGCTCACTGCTGGCCACCCGGGTCGAGGTGCTGCCCGCCCCCGTGGACGCGACGGACGGCGACCCGGCCCGCGAGGGGGGCGACGGGACGGCGGACGCCCGGGCGTGGGCGGAGGTCGAGATCGGCTACGCCGTGCTGGGCGCGACCCGCCAACTCCTCCAGTTCGGCGCCGACGTGGAAGTCATCGACCCGCCGACGGTCCGCGGGGAACTGGCCGCCGCGGCGGCGGAGATCGTCGCCCGCTACGCCACGGGGGCGAGTGAGGTCGACGGGTCGGCGAGTTGAGGCGTTCGGGGTGGCCGGGGGCGGGGCGGGCCCCGTCGCGGCGGGTTGCCGGGTTGGGCCGCCGGGGTGTTCGGGAGCGACGCCCTCGCGAGCGCGGGAGGGGGCGGCCGTCGCTGGGTGGTGGGGTCGGCCGGGGCACGAGCGGGGGCGGTTCTCGGGGCCGGGCGGTGGGCTGGCGGACGCGACCGGCGGCTGGGCCGGCCGCCGTCCCTGAAGGCCGGGGTGGGGCCGGGGCCGGGCGGTCGTGACCCAAGGTCGGGGCGGGGTCGGCCCGGCTGGCCCGCCGCGCGGGGAGGGTCTCGCGCGCGGGCGTGCCCGGATCGGTGACTCCGAGGTAAGCACTCACTTTTTTGTACGTACTTGTCGGGCCGGCGCGGCCGGGAGAGTCTGATGGGGCGCGCCCGGCACCGACCCGTGGCCCCGGTCCACCCGGGCCGTGACCGCACCCGGCACGGCGAGCGCATCCCCCCCGCGCCCCCCACGACGCGCACACCCACCCAGCAACACGAGCACCGGCCAGCACAGCACCAGCACCAGCACCAGCCACGACCCGGCGAGTTCGGTGCCCCGGCCCCGTAGCGCCGGTCGCGCACCCGACACCACGACCGCCCCCACCATCCGAGGAGCCCCGTGTACCCACGCCGTACGACGCGGCAGCCATGCCGTACGACACGATCCCCGCACGTCAGCGCCGCATGGCGGCCGACGCGTCGGACCTGAGGACCACCGCGCGCGGGCCCGTCGGCCGCCGTCGGGTGGGCCGGCTGTGCGGAGCCGGCCCACCCGGGGCCGGGCCCGAACCACGCCGCCGCCCCGGAGCGCACCGGCCGAGCGCTCGCCGACTCTCCGTCGAGACGTGGCAGGTTGTCGCGGGGCGAGGCGGATTAGGAGGCAGCCGCGTGTCGCTCGGCGCCGGGGTAGTCGATGCCGAGGCCCACCATGCGGCGCGTGCCCCAGGCGCCGAGCGGGCCCAGCGCGGCGTTGAGCTCCCTGCCCGCCGTGGTCAGTGAGTACTCCACCTTCGGCGGCACCTCGTCGTACACCTCACGGTGCACGACGCCGTCCGACTCCAGCTCCCTGAGCTGCTGGGCGAGCACCTTCTCGCTGATGCCCGGCAGCAGCCGCTTGGTCTCGCCGAAGCGTCGTGGCGCTTCGTGGAGGGCCCACAGGATCAGGACCTTCCACTTGCCGTCGATGACGTCGACGGCGGCGTCGAGGCCGCACACGTACGGCCGGTTCTTCTTCGTCAGCGGTTGTTCGCTCATCCCCACCTCACCGTGGCCCGTTCCTGGCGCAACGCGTGCCGGGTCCGCGCTGTTCCGGCCGGGCGCACCATCCTCGTCCCCCTCGCGGGACCAACGCACCCATTCCGGTACGCAACCGCGCGGGACCGCGACCGCCGCGTGCCCCCGCCCACCCGCCAGCCCGCTCCCGCCCGCCCCCGCCGACATCCCGCTCATCCGGACACCACCCGCCTCCACGAACTCGCCAACCCAGCACGGCGTTCGGCGCGCCGCACCCACCCCTCAACCCCGACCGACCCGCCGTCCATCCCGAACCGCCCGTACCGCCGCCGAGCGGCACCGTCCCAGCACACCCACGCCTCACCCAAGGAGCCCGCCATGACCTCGACGCCCGCGACGCCCGAACCCGCCACGGACGCCTCCCCCCGTACCGCCGCCCCCGTGACCGTGCTCGGGCTCGGGCCGATGGGGCGGGCGCTGGCCTCGACGTTCGTCGCGGCCGGCCACCCCACCACGGTGTGGAACCGCACCGCGGGCAAGGCCGACGAACTGGTCGCGCGGGGCGCGACGCTCGCGGAGACCCCGGCCGCGGCCGTCGCGGCCAGCGAACTGGTGGTCATCTGCGTGATCGACTACGACGCCTCGGACAGCATCCTGGAGGCCGCGGGCACCGCCGTCGAGGGCCGCACGCTGGTGAACCTCACCGCCGACTCGCCCGACCGCGCCCGCACCGCGGCGACCTGGGCCGCCGAGCGGGGCGCCGACTACCTCGACGGCACGATCCTCACCCCGACCGTCACCATCGGCACGCCGAACGCGGTCTTCCTGTTCAGCGGCCCCGAGGCGCTGTACGAGCGGCACCGCGAGACACTGGCCAGCCTCGGCGGCTCGGCCACCTACCAGGGCACCGACCACGGCCGGGCCGCGGCGTACGACGTGGCGTTGCTGGACTTCTTCTGGACCTCGGTCAGCGGCCTGCTGCACGCGTTCGCGCTGGCGAGGAAGGAGGACATCACGGCCCGCGAGCTGGCCCCGTTCGCGCGCGGGATCTTCGACATCCTGCCGCCCATCCTGGACCTGCTCGCGGGCAACGTGGACGACGGCGTCTACCCCGGCGACGACTCGCACATCATCTCGGTCGCGGCCGGCATCGACCACGTCATCCACGCCGCCGACGACCGGGACCTCGACACCGGGGTGCTGCGCGCCGCGCGCGCGGTGGCCCAGCGGGCCATCGACGAGGGCCACGGCACCGACGGCATCGAGCGACTCACCGAGGTGCTGGGCCGCACGGGCAAGTAGCCGAACGCCGGCGGCGGTTCGGCGGGTCCCCGCCCGCCGGCCACGCGCGGCGGATCGGCGGGTAGCGGAACGGGGCGCCCGGTCGCGGCGACGGCCGGGCGCCCACGCGCGGCGCGACCCACCGGCCAACCAGGCCCGCGCGGGCCGGGGTTCGAGCGTGTGGCCGAAGCGGCCCGGTGCGGACCAGCCCTGACCCCGGACCCTGACCCGACCCCGGCCCCCGAACCCGAACCCGAACCCGGCCCCCGACTCCACTCCCGGCCCCGACCCTGGCTCTCACTCAGACCAGGCCGCACCCTCACTCCGGCTCCGGCTCCCACTCCGACTCGTGTCCGGTTGGTCAGGGCTCCGGTGCCCGGGGGGCGCGGCGCGTACCGGAGTGGCAGGTGGCCGAGCGGCAGCCGGGGGCGGGCTGTTCACGCGAGGTCCGCGCGGCCGGCGCGGGCCGCTCGGCGCGCGGGGTGAGCGGGGTCTGGTACCAGCGGCTCATGAACGCCACGGCGGGCCTCCTGTGGTCACGGTCGGGCGGCGGCGATGCGGGGGCGTGGGGGCGGAGGGAGTGCGGTGCGAGGTGGGGGTGGGGGTGGCGCGGGCGGGTCGGCGGGGCGGGGGAGCCCCGGGCCGCCCGCGCCACGTACGGGATGGCCGACGCGCTACCCCGCGTACGGGTGGTCCTTCTTCGCCTCGCGCAGCGCGCGGCCCCACCAGACGAGCTGGTCGAACAGCGCCTTGGCGGCGGCGTTCGGCGCCTCCGGACTCTTCAGCCCGCCGTCCTGGTCGAAGAGTTGGCCGGCCATGGTGAAGCTGACGGTCTCGCGGACGGTGACCGAGTGCAGCTCGGCGAAGACCCCCCGCAGGTGTTCCACGGCGCGCAACCCGCCGGAGACCCCGCCGTACGAGACGAACCCGACCGGCTTGGCCTGCCACTCCGCGTGGTGCCAGTCGATGGCGTTCTTCAGCGAGGCCGGGTAGCTGTGGTTGTACTCCGGGGTCACCACGAGGAAGGCGTCCGCCGCCGCCAGGCCGGGGGTCAGCTTGGCCAGCTCGGCCGTCGCCTCCGGGCCGGGGGACTGGCCGTACGCGGGCATCGCGGTGGGCAGCGCGATCTCGGCGAGGTCGATGACGTCGAGCTCCAGGCCACCGTGCTGGCGGGCCCGCTCGGTGATCCAGTCCGCGACGACGGGGGCGAAGCGGCCACCACGGTTGCTGCCGATGATGATGGCCAGGCGGATGGTGGTGTCGGACATGAGGTCTCCTCGGAAGGCGGGTGGGCGAGGGGGCGTACGGCCGGCGTCGGCGCGGGCCGTACGGTCACGGCACGGGCCCCGACAGCGCGGCCGTGCCTCGGCCCGGAGCGGGGTGACCGCCGCCCTCGGGCCGATACACAAAGCCTCCGACTTAAACGTTGGTTGAAGTCAAGCTACGGTGAGCGGCATGACCCAACTCTCCAAGAACCGCTACGAACTCACCGTCGGCGAACTCTCCGAACGCAGTGGCGTGCCCGCCTCCGCGCTGCGCTTCTACGAGCGGCAGGGGCTCATCAGCAGCCGACGTACCAGCGGGAACCAGCGCCGGTTCGCCCGGGACACGCTGCGCCGGGTCGCCTTCGTCCGGGTCTCGCAGCGCGTGGGCATCCCGCTGGCGACCATCCGCGACGTACTGGGCCTGCTCCCCGAGGAACGCACGCCCGACCGCGACGACTGGGCGCGGGTCTCCCAGTGCTGGCAGGCGGATCTCAACGGGCGCATCCGCCAGTTGGAGCAGCTCCGCGACCACCTGACCGACTGCATCGGCTGCGGCTGCCTGTCCATCGACCGCTGCGCGCTGGCCAACCCGTACGACCGACTCGGCGCCGAGGGCAACGGCCCCCGCCGACTGCTGACGGCCGCGACCGACGACACCACCCCCGCCGAGGGAACCGACCCGACCAGGTCGCCCCAGCACGCGACCGCCGCCCCCCGACGCGCACCGGCCCGCCGCACGACCCCCGCCACCACCCCCGAGTACGACTGCGGCACGGGCTGCGAGAGCGTGTGCGACTGCGCCACGGGCTGCGAGAGCGTGTGCTGACCCCTCCCCGCCACCACCGGAGAAGCCCACACCGGGCCGGCAGCGGGCCTCGTCGCCTCGTCGCCTCGCGGCGGGCCACCTGGTAGTGCTGCGGCCTTGCGACGGACCGGCCGGTGCCGGGCCGTGTGGCGGCGGGCTGCTTGGTGTCGGTGCGGCCCCGCATCGGGTGCGGCCCGCTGTCGGTGCCATCTCGCGTTGACGCGGCCCCGCGTCGGGCCGGCCGGTGCCGGGCTCCCTGGTGTCGGTGCGGCCCCGCGGCGAGTTGCCCGATATCGGTGTGGCCACGCGTTGGCACCGCCCCGCGTTGACGCGGCCCCGCGTCGGGCCGGTTGGGGAGAGGCCGACGGGCGCCGGCCCGGTGAGCGCCGGCCCAGCGGGGCCCAGCCCGCCCCGCGACCGACGTGCCCGGGAGGTGGTCCGGCTCCGGTACGCGCGAGCCTGCGAGGCCACCTCGCTCCGGCAGCGGCCCGCCTGGGAAGCCGCTTCGCTCTCTGGCAGGCGCCCGCCCCGCTCCGGCGGCGCTCCGCCCGGGGATGGGCGCCGCCGCGACAGGGCCCCGCTCGGGAGCCCGCCACGCTCCGGGAGGCACCCGGGTGGGAGGCCGCCCCGCCTCGGTAACGGCCCACCCCGGGGAGGCACCTCGGTGCGGTAGGTGCCCGTGGAGAGGGCCACTCCGTTCCGACCGGCGCCACTCGGGGGGGGGACACTCCGCCCCGTAAAGCACCCGCCAGGAAGCCCACCCCGCTCCGGCGGACCCCCGTCCGGACCGCCAGCTCACAGCACCTCGCCCGGTCGAGCCCCCGCTCCCACCGGCCTTCGCGCGGACAGCCAGCCCACAGATCCGCGCCCGGGGGGACCACCGCTCCGGCGGCGCTCCGCCCGGGGTGGGCAGCCCGCCACGATAGGGCGCCCCGCTTTCGTGAAGCGCCCGGACGGCCACCCCGCTCCCACCGGCCTCCGCCCAGCCAGCCAGCCCACAGGCCCCCGCCCGGCCGGGCACCCCGCTCCGGCAGCGTCCCGCCAGGGGACCCCCACTCGGGACGCGCGCCGCCGCGACAGGACCTCCGGATCGAGCACCCCCCACAGGTGCAGCCCGCGGGGGCGCCCCGGCTCAGAAGACGTCCGCGCACCACGGGCGGCGCCCGGTCCGCAGGAGCGTGTCGGCCAGGGTGGCGGCGCCCGTACGGTGCTCCTCGACGCGGCCGAGGGTGACCAGCCGGGCCGTCGACTCGTCGCCCAGCCACAGCGTTCCGAGTTCGCCGACGTCCATGCTCAGGTCGGGCTCGCGCGTGGTCGGGGCGCAGCGCGCGCCGTCCGGCCCGGCCTCCAGCGCGAATCGCCCACCGGCCAGGCCCGCCGCGTCGTGGACGTCGAGTACGAGCGCGCCCGCGACGGGGTAGGTGCGGGCCTCCAGCAGGCGGGGCACGTCGAGCGGGCGTATCCACAGCCAGTCCGCGTACGACTGGGGGGTGGCCGCGCGCGGGTCGCCGAGCAGCAGCGGCATGACGTCGTCGGGGGCGCGGTACCAGGTGTCGACGCGGACCACCCAGTCCACCGAGAACAGGAAGTACCACAGGGCGCTCTCCGCCGCCGGCGTGGTCGCCAGCAGCGAGCGCACCCGGGCCGTGTTCTCGGGCACCTTCGCGGCCCAGTGCTGCTCGACGGTGTACGTGAGCAGGCCCTCGACGGTGCCGTCGGGGCCCCGGTACAGCGCGTGGAACGGCTCCTTCCACGGCGTGCCCGGGTAGCGCAGGTCGCCGGTCTCCAGGCGCCACGCGCGCTCGTCGCGGTTGACCATGCCGTGCAGCGAGCGCCGCAGCCGGTCGTGCAGGGCGGGGCCCTCGGCGAGCATCTCCGCGCCGTCGACCATGTCCACGCGCCCGCCCGCGTCCGCGATCCGCGCGGCCCGGCCCTTGGCCGAGAGGGTGCCGGCGTCCCCCGGCCGGGCGTAGTTCGCGTTCAGCCCGGCCCTGGCGACGTCCACGGTCCACCGACTGGTCCAGGCGCCGGGGCCGAACCCGTACCGCCCGTAGATCGGGTACTCGGCGGCGATCAGCGTGGCGGCGGCGTCGCCGCGCTCCTTGGCGGCGCGCAGGTCGCGGTCCATCATCGTGGTCAGCAGCCCACGGCGGCGGTGGGTGGGGACGATGCTGACATTGGTGATCGCGTTGGTCGGCACCGGAGCGCCGCCGACGGCGGTCAGCTCCTGGGAGAAGCTGCGGAAACAGCCCACGCACCGGCCGTCGTCGAAGGCGCCCTGTGTGCGGTCCAGGTCCAGGCCCGGCCGGCGCAGCTCCGCCTCCTCCTGGCTGATCGCGGGCTCCAGCAGGAAGCCGGTGTGACGGGCACGGAGCCAGTCGGAAACCTCGGATTCGGTGATGGTGCGAATATCTAGCGACATGAGAGCACGCTAGGTATCAGCGGCCCCGGCTGCATCACATTTCGCGTGGACCTCACGAGCCCGCCATGTCGCAGCGGCCCCAGCGGGCCCCGGCTCTCAACGGGCCCCAGCTCTCAGCGGGCCCCCTGCGGCACGCGACACACCAAGCTCCCCGTCGCTGTCCTGCGTTCGGCCGGCCCGACGCCGCCGTACGTCGCTGTGCCGCCACAGCCGAAGCCCGCCGCAGCCCGGCCCCGCGTACCGTACGCCGCTGCCCCGTCACGGCCGGGGCCCGCCACGGCCCGAGACACGGCCAACCTCCCCGGGCCCCGGGTACGGCGCCGGGCCCGTGCCCCGAAAGGCGCCGCCCCGGCTCCCCCCGAGGTCCGTGCTCCGTGCTCCGTACGCCGTCGGCCCCGTACCCCCACGCGTCGCCGCGTGCCACGGGCCCCCACGCCGCTCAGAAGGCCGCCCGTACCTGACCGACCCGCTCGCCGCCGCCGAGCAGCGGTACGTCCGCGATCCGGGCCAGGACCGGCGCGTCCACTCCCATCGCGGTCAGCGTGCGCGCGAGGACGGGGCCCAGCGCGCGCGAGGCGCCGTCGTCCAGCTTGAACGCCAGCGCCCGCCCGTCGGCCAGCGCCACCGCCTGCACCGCCTCGGCGCCCATCTTGGCCAGCGTCCCGGGCAGCTCGCGCATCAGCCAGGTGTCCGCGCGGCGGGTGCCCGCCACGTACTCGGGGTGGGCCCGCATCGCGTCCGCGACCCGCCGCTCCGCGCTGCCCGGCTCGGCGCGCACGAACGAGCGGAACGCGCGGGCCAGGCCGGTCAGCGAGAGCGCCAACAGGGGCGCCCCACAGCCGTCGACACCCACCTGCGTCACCCGCTCCCCGCTGGCCTCCTCCACCACCTGGTGCACCAGGCGCTGGAGCGGGTGCTCGGGCGCCAGGTAGCTCTCCAGCGGCCACCCGTTGCGGGCGCTCGCCGCGAGCATCGCCGTGTGCTTGCCCGAGCAGTTCATGGTCACGGGCTCCCGCACCTGCCCGGCGGCCAGGTACGCCTCCGCCTCGACCGGGTCCAGCGGCAGGTCCGGCGGGGTCCGCAGGGCGCTCTCCGGCAGGTTCGCCTCGGCGAGCATCGTGCGCACCAGGTCCCGGTGGAAGCCCTCGCCGGAGTGGCTGGCCGCCGCCAGCGCCAGCCGCTCGCCGGACAGCTCAAGGCCGGCCCGCAACACGGCCGCGGCCTGCATCGGCTTGTTGGTCGAGCGGGGGAAGACGGGGGTGTCGACCGCGCCCAGCGACCACTCCACGCCGCCGTCGGCGTCGAGCACCACGAGCGAGCCGCGGTGGCGGCCCTCGACGAAGCCGGAGCGTACGACCTCGGCGAGGACCGGGGCTATGTCGGTCGGCTGGGCGGCGCCAGCGGCGGTGGCGGGGGAACCTGGGGAGGAGGTCATCGTCGGCCTTCCTGCGTACGGTGCGGGCGGGGAGTGCGACCTCCCCGGGCACCTCTACGGGAGCAGGTCGTCGACTTGCGCTTCCCCCTCACGGTACCTGCGCGTGATCTCGGCCCCGCAATCGTCGGCCGTGCGCTGCAACTGCTGCCGACGGCCGGAAACCCGCTGCTCGTAGGCAGTGAGGCGGCCGATGGCGCGATCCAGCTCCTCACTCGTCCTGGCCCGCAGGTCCGACAGCTCGACCTCGGCCAACATCTCCTCGGCGAGCTGCCGGTACGGGCCGCTGCGCGGCGCGCCCAACGTCACGTGGCGGGCCGAGGACCGGTGCCGCGTGGGCCCGTCGGTCAGGATCTCCGAGAGCCGGTCCACGACCGTGCGCGGCGCCTGCGTGACCGGCGCCGGAGCGCTGGGCGCCGCGCGGTGGGCCAGCTCGGCGCGGATGATGTCGATCCGCCCCTGGAGCAGCCGGCGCACGTAGCTCAGGTCCGCCTCCTCCGCCTGCGAGCTGCGGCGCAGCGCGCGCAGCTCGGCCAGCCGCAACCCGTCCAGGGCCAGCACGGTCGCGGTGGCCTCCACGAGAGGCCCGGGCCGCCCGCCCGGCGAGCGCGTGTGCGGTACGTCCACCGTCCCGCCGAACCAGGTGTCCCGCACCGGGTCAGCGACGGCCCGCGGCGGGTACGCCGAGGCCCCCGGGGGCGTCGCGGACGACGACCGAGCGGTTGGTACGGAGCCGGGAGACTGTCCGGCGCCGGGTGTAATCATGCGTTTCCGTCCCCTCAAACGGTGCGCGAGCTGGTCGCGTTGTCCACATAACGCACCGCCTGCACGCATCGTGCCACTCTGCGCGGTCCGTCCGCACTGACGGGACACCCGAACAGCCCAGATGGCGGCAGGGCATCATGGTGCACATGCGTGCTGTGATACAGAGGGTCGACGGGGCGAGGGTCACCGTGGACGGCGAGACGACCGGCGAGATCGTCGGCGAGGGCCTGTGCGTCCTGGTCGGCGTGACACACGAGGACACCCCGGCCAAGGCCGCGCAACTGGCCCGCAAACTCTGGTCGGTGCGCGTCCTGGACGGCGAGAGGTCCTGCTCGGACGCGAACGCCCCGCTCCTGGTCATCAGCCAGTTCACGCTCTACGGCGACGCCCGCAAGGGCCGCCGCCCCACCTGGAACGCCGCCGCCCCCGGCCACCTGGCCGAACCCCTGGTCGCCGAGGTCGTCACGGCCCTACGCCAGTTGGGCGCCCACGTCGAAACGGGCCGCTTCGGCGCCGACATGAAGCTCTCCCTCACCAACGACGGCCCGTTCACGGTCCTGGTGGAGGTCTAACGGGGCGAGGCGTCGGAGGCGGCAGCGGGGTCCACGGCCTCACGCACCGTCTCCACCCGCCGCAGCACGCTCTCGGCGAGATCCCGGAACTCGCGGTAGCAGGTCTGCACGTACGTCTGCGTACTGCCGAGGGCCCCGTCCGCCGCCTTGAGGTCGAACATCGGCTTGCGGGCGTCGTGGGCGAGCGGCATCAGACTCCGGTAGTTGCGCAGGGTCGCGATGCGGTACTGGTTGTCGTCGTGCAGGGGTGCCGCCTGGTCGAGGACGGCGGAGGAGTAGACGGTCGGGATACGCTGCAACCAGCGCTCGTACGCCTTGACCGGCCGGTCAAGGCGCATCTCTGGCTGCATGATGACGTACCCGAGAGGGGCCATCGTCGCGGCCGGGGCGGGGATGTGCGCGGGCACCTGCGGAAGGACGAGCGTCTGCCAGCTGCGACGCCATCCGCGCAGTGTCGGACCCAGGTTGCTTAGCCCCTTGAGCGAGAAGAGGTCCGCCGCGAGCGGCATGAGCACGGAGTCGGCGGCGATGAGCGCGGCGCGGTTGATGGCCCCGAGGTTCGGGCCGACGTCGATGAGCACCACGTCCGCCTCGATGGCCGTCGCCGCGTGCTTGACGACGCGGTGGAACGCGGTTGTCGTGCGCACCGCCGCAGGGTCTCCGGCGAAGGACTTGAACCATTCGTTGGACAGCTTGTCCTCGAAACGGCTGAGGTCCAGACTGCCAGGCAGTAGCCATAACCCGGACTTCAGTCGAACCGGCTGCACGTGCGCCGCGTCTCCGGTGCCTTCCAGGATCGGCCGCACCGCGTCAGCGATCGTCTGACCCATCTGGACCCTGCCGGTGCCAGGCAGGGTGGCGAACGCCTCGCCTTGGTCGATCAACTCGGACGGCCTGTCCCACAGCTCTTCGATTTCGCTCTCGTCCAGACACATGGCCGTCAGGTTGGCCTGCGGGTCCAGGTCCACGGTGAGGACCTTGTACCCGAGCCGGCTGAGCATGTGGGCGAGATGGTAGGTGAGGGTCGTCTTGCCGACCCCGCCCTTGTTGTTGAACAGCGCGATGGAAGTCATGCGGCTCTCCGGATGGTCACGGCCCAGGATGCGTGGTCGACCCGGCAGCCGGCGGTAGACAGCGGCTCATCTACGCCCGAGCCCGGCCGAAGCGGTCGACGTAGCCTATGCCGCGCGGCGTCGGCGCGCCCGAGGCTTGCGAAGGTCGTCAGCGCGGTCTAAGTTGCCCTCCCGCGACTGCCTGGGCGATCCCCCCTAAAGCGCGCGTTGACGTGGACCGTCGGTCGACCAACCCGCTGTCGCGGGCCGAGCCGGGTGTGCCGGCCCGGCCCATCAGCGTGGCCCGCACCGCGCCCCACCCCCACCCCCGCACCGCGCCCCACCCCCGTGCCCTGCGGCCGGGGTGGGGGCTGGGCGGCGGGGTTACGGCTCGACCACGGCCTCCTGGGCCGCTGCCGTGGTGCCGGCCAGGAGGGGGGCGTCGAGGGGGACGTTGCGTTTGACCAGGGCCAGGGCGATGGGGCCCAGTTCGTGGTGGCGGGCCGAGGTGGTGAGGAAGCCGAGTTGGCGGCCTTCGGGGCCGTCGGAGGCCAGGCGGAGGGGGGTGCCGTGCGGGGGGAGGTGGACCTCGCTGCCGTCCAGGTGCAGGAAGACCAGGCGGCGCGGCGGTTTCCCCAGGTTGTGGACGCGGGCGACGGTCTCCTGGCCTCGGTAGCAGCCCTTCTGGAGGTGCACCGCCGTGCCGATCCAGCCCAGTTCGTGCGGGATCGTCCGGTGGTCGGTCTCCAGGCCGAGCCGTGGCCGGTGGGCTTCCACGCGCAGCGCCTCGTAGGCCAGGACGCCGATCGCCGGGCCGTGCGCGTCCGCGAAGGCGGCGAGGTCGGCGCGCGGGACGAACACGTCCCGGCCGTGGGGCGTCTCGCGTACGGTCGCGGTGGCGAAGGTGGTGGAGAGGTCGGCGATCGAGCCGGCGGGCAGGTGGACGACCGCGAACTCCTCGGTGCGGTCGGTCACTTCCACCCGGTAGAAGAACTTCATGCTCTCCAGGTAGGTGATCAGCTCGGTCTGGGTGCCCGGCTCCACGTGGGCCCAGACCGTCGTGCCGTCGTCCACCAGGTACAGCGCGTGCTCGATGTGACCGTTGGCGGAGAGGATCAGCGACTCGGTGGCGTGCCCCACGGGCAGGTCGCTGACATGTTGGGTGAGCAGCAGGTGCAGCCAGCTCAGCCGGTCGTCGCCGGTGACGGTGACCACGCCCCGGTGGGAGAGGTCGACGAAGCCGGTGCCGTCGGCGAGCGCGCGCTGCTCGCGGAACAGGTCGCCGTAGTGCCCGGCGACCCCTTCGTCCGGGCCCTCCGCCGGTACGGCGCCAGGCAGCGACAGCAGCGGACTGGCGGGTGATTGTCGCAGCATGCCCCCAGCCTACGGCGCCGGCGGCGGCTCCCCACCGGGTTCCCCGTCGTCCGTGCACTTCGCACACCGCCCGAAGATCGCGAAGTGCTTCAAATCGGTGTCGAAGCCGAAGCTCTCCCGGAGCTGGCGGGTGAACTGCTCGGCGATGGTCTGGTCGGCCTCCAGCACGTCCGTGCAGTCCCGGCACACCAGGTGCAGGTGGTGGTGCCGGGCGGCCAGGTGGTAGGTCGGCGCGCCGTGCCCCAGATGGGCATGGCTGAGCAGGCCCAGGTCCTGTAGCAGTTCCAGCGTGCGGTAGACGGTGGAGATGTTCACCCCGCTCGCCGTCCGGCGCACCTCGGTGAGGATGGCGTCCGGGGTGGCGTGCTCCAGGGTGTCCACGGCCTCCAGCACGAGCTGCCGCTGCGGGGTCAGCCGGTAGCCGCGCGCCCGCAGATCGCTCTTCCAGTCGGTGGTCGCCACGCCGCCAGTGTAAGTGACTTAGGTCTCCCTTACTTCTTCTCGTTCCCGTCGAGTCGCACGCCGCGCAGGTACGTGCCGAGCGAGACGACGGCCGCCGCGTTGCGCGGGCTCTCCACCAGGTCCACGTAGTCCAGGGTGAAGATGCGCTTGTTCCTGATCGCCGAGACGTTGGCCAGCGGCGGGTAGGCGAGCAGGAAGTCGCGCTTCTGCTGGGCGCTGGTGTCCCCGTAGTCGTTGATCACGATCACCTCGGGGTCGCGCTCGACGACGGTCTCCCAGCCGACCGCCACCCAGGAGTCCTTGAGGTCCTTCATGACGTGGTCGCCGCCGGCCTTGGTGATGATGTCGTGCGGCCCGGCGTACTTGCCCGAGGTGAACGGCTTGTCCCGCCCGTCGTCGTACAGGAAGACCGTCGGCCGCTTCGTGGGCGCCTTCGCCTGGGTGTCGGCGATCTGCTTCTGGTAGGTGCTCACCAGCTTCTCGGCCCGCTCCTCCACGTCGAAGATCTTCCCGAGCGTGCGCAGGTCGGTGTAGAGCGCGTCGAGCGGGGACATCACCCCGCGCGCCTTGCCCACGCCGTTGCGGCAGGACTCGGTGAGCAGGTACGAGCCGATGCCGAGCTTCTTCAGCGCGGCGGGCGTGAAGCCCTCCGACTCGCGGAAGCCGTAGTTCCACCCGGCGAAGACCAGGTCCGCCTTGGCGTCGAGCACCATCTCCCGGTTGATCTCCCGCTTGGCGAGCCAGGGCACCTTGGCGTAGGCGTCCTTGTACGGGACGGCGTCCAGGTCGCCCTTGTCGTCGGGCATGACGTAACCGGCCATCCGGCCTTCGAGGCCGAGCGCGAACATGATCTCGGTGATGCCGACGTCGTTGGTCACCACGCGCTCGGGCGCCTTGTCGTACGTCGTCCTCGTGCCGCAGTTGGTGATGGTGACCGGGTAGTGGCCGTCGCCCTCGCCGGCGGCCTTCTCGTCCTTCTTCCCGTCGTCGGAGACGTCGGCGCCACAGCCGGTGACGGTCAGGGCGAGGGCGAGCGAGGCGGCGACGGCGGCGGGGGCACGGAAGCGGGATATGCGCACGGGACTTCCTCAGCAATGGTGGGACGGGACGGGGGGGCGGGCTGGTGCGGGGGTGTACGGGCAGCTCAGGGAGCCGGGGCGGGGGCGCCCTGGGCGGGCGTGGCCTCGGCGGGCGGTGTCGGGGTGGCCCGCGCGGGGGCCGGTGCGGGGCGGGGGGCCGGCAGGCGGTCGAAGAGCAGTTGCGGGACGCCGCTGACGGGGTGGCGCACCTGGTGCCCGCGGACCTGGAAGACCTCGGCGAGCAGGTCGGGCGTGAGCACCTCGTGCGGCGGGCCCGAGGTGACGATGCGGCCCCGCGCGATGACGTACAGCAGGTCGCAGTGCTGGGCCGCCAGGTTCAGGTCGTGCAGCGCGGTGAGCACGGTCAGGCCGGCCGTCGCGGCGCCGGGGCGCGGGGCGGCGGGGTCGGCCACCGGGACCGGGCCGGTGCTCGTGGCCGACTCGGTGGGGTCGGCGGGACCGGTCGGGCCCGTGGGGTCGGTCGGGTCGGCCGGGTCCTTCGGGGTGGCGCTCGTGGTCGGGCCCGTGGGGGAGGCGGCGCCCGGTCGCGCCGCCGCGTCCGCGTCCGCGCTGGCCCGGAGCAGGGCGAGCACCTCCAGTTGCTGGGCGATGTCCAGGTGGTTGGTCGGCTCGTCCAGGACCAGCACGCGGGGTTGCTGGGCCAGCGCGCGGGCGATCAGCACGCGCTGCTTCTCGCCGCCGGACAGCGTCAGGAAGCCCCGCTCGGTCAGGTGCCCGGCGCCGACGGTGGCCAGCGCCTCGGCACAGGCCCGCGCGTCGGCCTCGGACGCGCGGCCGGTGGCGCTCTGGTGCGGTAGCCGCCCCATCGCCACCACCTCGCCGACCGTGAAGTCGAACTCGCTGGAGGACTCCTGCGGCAGCGCCGCCAGCCGCCGCGCCCCCTCGCGCGGCTTGAGGGCGTGCAGGTCGTCCCCGTCCACCAGGACCGCACCGGCGCTGGGCCGCAGCGCCCGGTACGCGCAGCGCAGCAGCGTGGACTTGCCGCTGCCGTTCGGCCCGACCAGGCCCACCACCTGCCCGCTGGCGACCCGCACGGTGGCGTCGGCGACCAGCTGGGCGCTGCCGATGTGGACCGAGACGTTCTCGATGTCGATGCGCATCAGGCGCCTCCGCTGCCGGACTCGGGACGGGCGTGGGGGTGCGGGCGCACCCGCCGGTGGCGGGCACCCGGGTCGGACGAGGCACACCGGACACCCGTGGCGTACGCGGCGCACGGGGTGTGCGGGCCGTACGAGGCGTGCGGGGCGTGCAAGGTGCGCAGGGCGTACGAGGTGTGCGGGGCGTGCGGCGGGTACGAGGCGTACGGGGCGGGGGTGGGGGTGGGGGTGGGGAAGCGCATCACGAGCCTCCGAAGGTGTAGCCGCGGCGGCGCATCAGCAGCACGAAGCAGGGCACGCCGACGACGGCGGTGATCACGCCGACGGGCAGTTCCACGGGGGCGAGCAGCACCCGGGAGAGGATGTCCACCCAGACCAGCAGCACCGCCCCGAGCAGCGGCGCGACCGCGAGCACGCGCCGGTGGTCGGCGCCGACGAGCATCCGCGCGAAGTGCGGCACCATCAGGCCGACGAAGCCGATCGCCCCGCTGACGGCCACCACCGCGCCGGTCACCGCCGCCGTGGAGAGGAAGAGTTCGCCGCGCAGCCGGCGGGCGTCCACGCCCAGGGCCGCGGCGGTCTCGTCGCCCATCGCCATCGCGTTGAGCCGGCGCGCGGACCACAGCAGGTGGGCCAGGCCCAGGGCGACGACGACGGCGGCGATCGGCAGCGACTGCCAGGTCGCCCCGCCCAGGCTGCCGAGCAGCCACATCATCGCCGAGCGGGCCGCCTCGCCGTGTTCGGCGCTGAAGACCATCAGGGTGGTGACGGCGGAGAAGCCGTAGTACATGGCCGTCCCGGTCAGCACCAGCCGCAGCGGGGTCAGCCCCTGCGGGGTGCGGGCCGCGGCGTACACCAGGGCCATCGAGGCCAGCGCCGAGGCGAACGCGGCGCTGGACAGCGCCCAGATGCCGAGCCCGCTGAGCGCCCCGAACAGCAGCACGGCGTTGGCGCCGACCGCCGCGCCCGAGGAGATGCCCAGCACGAACGGGTCGGCCAGCGCGTTGCGCACCATGGCCTGCACGGCCACGCCGATCCCGGCTAGGCCCGCGCCGACCACGGCGGCCAGCAGCGCCCGGGGGAACCGCAGCTCCCAGACGATGGTGTACGGGGCGACCTCGTCGGAGGCGATGGTGCCCCCGCCGAGCCCGGCCCACAGGTAGCGCACCACCTCGCCCCAGGTCAGCCCGGAGGAGCCGAACGCGACGCCGCACACCAGGGAGAGGGGCAGCGCGACGACGAGCGCGATGATCAGCGGGAGGAGGGGCAGTCGGCGGGGCGGGCGCCGGGTCGCGGGCGTGCCGGGCCGGCCGCCCGCCCCGGGTGGGGCGGCATCCTCGGTCGTGGTCGCCACGGGGGCTCCCCCTTCACCTCGGGCCGCGCGACCGTACGGTGAAGGAGCGGCCCGGAGCGTACGCCGAGTGCGTCCCCTCGCAGTCCGCGGCGAGTTGTCCTGGAACAGACGCCACCACGGGTATTCGGGCTCGCGGCACGCGTCCCTGGGGACGCGCGGTGCCGCCTACCGTTGCGGGTCAGCGCCGGACTCTCACCGGACTTCCCCCGTGGGGCGCGTATGGAGTTGTGGGGCCCGCGTCCGCCCGCCGCGCGGGCGAGCGCACCGGGCCCGGGGCCCGGCCTCGCGACCTCGGGCCGCGCTCGCTACCGCACCACGGCCGGCCCCCGGCGTCACCGGGCGCGGCCGAACGGACACGACACGCGGTCCGCCGCGCCCCGGTCACCTCGGCGGGCCGGGTCCCGCCGCGCGGGATGGCGTACGCGGTCGGGCTCGGGCGCGGTCGGCGCGGGTGAGGCTACTTGAAGAAGGCGATGCCGTCGTCGGGCAGGTCCTTGAGGTCCTTGGCCCACTCGCTCGGGTCGACGACCTTCTTGAGGTGGGCCGACATGTACGGGCGCAGCGGCACCTCGGGGGTGGCCTTCTCGCCGACCCACATCAGGTCGCTCTTGACGTACCCGTACAGCCGCTTGCCGCCGGTGTACGGGCCGGCGGCGGCGGTGCGCGCGACGGCGTCGGTGACCAGGTCGATCTGCGGCTTCTGGTCGGCCAGCTCGCCGTACCAGATCTCCACGACGCCCTGGTCGCGGATCATGACGACCTCGACCTTGCGCTCCTTGTCGATCCGCCAGTACCCGGACTCCGACTCCAGCGGGCGGACCTTCTTGCCCTTGTCGTCCAGCTCCCAGGTGTGCGAGACGTACTCGACGAAGTCGCGGCCGTCGTGCGTGAAGGTCGCCTCCTGCCCGAAGTTGCACTTCTCGGCGCCGGGGAAGTCGAAGACGCCCGCGCCCTCCCAGTTGCCGAGGAGGAAGGCGAGGGGCACGAGGTCCGGGTGAAGGTCGGACGGGATCTCGATCATGAACTCAGGCGATCTGTAGTGAGGACGGGGACGGCACGTCACGCCCGCGGGTGCCGGGCGCTGCCGCGGGGGCCCGCGCTACGGCGCGGGCGCGAGAGGTCCGTCAGCGCTGGCCCTGGTACAGCTTGAACAGGGTGAGCCCCGCGAAGGCGGCGATGAGCACGGCCATCAGGGCCAGCAGCAGGGTGAAGACTGTCTCAAGCACGAGCGCGCTCCTCGGACACAGTGTGGTGTTACGGACCGGACCCGAGTCTAGTCCGCGCCACGACGGCCGGCGCTGTGAGGTCCGCCGCCCCCTCCGTACGCGGCGATGCCGCCCCCGCTGTCCCGGTCGCCCCGGCGCGCCGGGCCCCTGGCGCCGGGCGGACCCGGGCCGCGGGTGCCCGTGCCGTGACCCCCGGCGCGACCGGGTCGGGGCGCGCCTACAGTGAGCGCATGGCGAAGAAGCTCGTGATCAAGGTGACGGCGGGCGCGGACGCGCCCGAGCGGTGCTCGCAGGCGTTCACGGTGGCGGCCGTCGCGGTGGCCAGTGGCGTCGAGGTCTCGCTCTGGCTGACCGGGGAGTCCACCTGGTTCGCGCTGCCCGGCCGGGCGGCGGAGTTCGAGCTGCCGCACGCGGCACCGCTGCCCGAGCTGATCGACGGCATCCTCGGCGGCGGTGGCGTGCTCACCGTCTGCACGCAGTGCGCGGCCCGCCGCGACATCGAGGAGTCCGACCTCATCCCCGGCGCCCGCATCGCCGGCGCTCAGGTCTTCGTGAGCGAGATCATGCCCGACGGCGTCCAGGCCCTCGTCTACTGACCGGGCCGGGGAGTGGTTCCCCGACCCGTGAGCTCGCGGGGGCGCCGGCCGGGGACGGTCCCGGAGGCGCCGGGCGCTCCCCGGGAGGGCCGCCCGCGGACCGCCCGCGATCCGGTGCGGGCCGGTCGGGAGCGCGCCGACCGTGGAGGAACTGGACGGGAGCCGCTGGCCGGACGTGTCGGCGAGCGGTCGGTCACGGGCCGGGCGGGGGCACTGGCCGGGCGCCGGCGGCAGTCGACCCGGCGACGGCGAAGCGGTGGCCGCGCGCCCTGCCGTGAGCTGGTGGGAGCCGGGCGGCTGGGGCGGCCGGGCCAGTGGAGAGGGGCGCCGCCTGGCCCGGCGGGCGCGCGGCGCGGTCGGCCGCGTCCCGCTCAGCGGTGGTGTTTGCCGTCCAGCTCGTCCCACCACGCGTCGGACTGGGCGTCGCCCGTGCGGGCGCCGTGGTCGGCCGAGGCGCCGCCGCGCGCGGGGGGTGGTGACGGGGGAGCCGCGTCCTGGCGGGGGTCGGGCCAGGGGTCTCGCCCGGTGCTGTCGGGGTCCGGGTCGGTGCGTTGGCGGGGTGGTTCCGGGCCGGGTTCGTCGAACCACCGGTCGTCGGGGCCGCGTCGGTTGGCCACGATCGCCGCGATCGGCGGCAACACCATGGCCACCACGCACATGCCGACCGCGACCGGGATCGACCACAGCCGTACCACGGCCCATGCCAGGACGAAGAGCGTCAGGCACGTACCCATCATGAGGAAGTAGCCGCGTCGCCGCCGCGCGTACATGCCTCCAGCGTACGACTGGTGGGCGCGCCCGCACCCGGTGCGCGGACCGGACGGTGCGAGGTCACTTCCCCGCCCCGCACCGGCCCTGCCCATCGCGCTGCCCGCCCCCGAGCGGGCAGCGCGATGTCCCCGACACCGCGCGCACGAAGGGCCGCACCCCGGTACTCAGGCGTCCAACCCGTGGGGTGCGGCCCTTCGGCCACGCTGGCGCGGGAAGCGTCAGACGGCGATGGCGACCTCCGCCAGGCCGCCCTGCTGGGCGACGACGGTGCGGTCGGCGGTGGCGCCCGGCACCAGGGCGCGCAGCGTCCAGGTGCCCTCGGCCGCGTAGAAGCGGAACTGTCCGGTGGCCGAGGTGGGCACCTCGGCGGTGAACTCGCCGGTGCTGTCGAGCAGGCGCACGTAGCCGGTGACGGGCTCGCCGTCGCGGGTCACGCTGCCCTGGATGGTGGTCTCACCGGGCTTGATGCTCGCCGCGTCCGGGCCGCCGGCCTGGGCTCCACACATGGGTGTCTGTCCTTACGTCAGGGAGAAAGAAGGTCGCGAGGGACCGGAAGGGGAGGGAGAGCGGGGTGGGCGGTGGCTCAGGAGCCCGAGCCGACCTCGATCGGCACGCCGACCAGCGAGCCGTACTCGGTCCAGGAGCCGTCGTAGTTCCGCACGTTGCTCTGGCCGAGCAGCTCGTGCAGCACGAACCAGGTGTGAGCGGAGCGCTCACCGATGCGGCAGTAGGCGATGGTGTCCTTCGCCAGGTCCACGCCCTCGCCCTCGTACAGGGCCTTGAGCTCGTCGTCCGACTTGAACGTGCCGTCGTCGTTGGCGGCCTTCGACCACGGGATGTTGCGGGCGCTGGGCACGTGGCCCGGGCGCTGCGACTGCTCCTGCGGGAGGTGCGCCGGGGCGAGCAGCTTGCCGGAGAACTCGTCGGGGGAGCGCACGTCGACCAGGTTGAGCGAGCCGATGGCGGCCACGACGTCGTCACGGAACGCGCGGATCGAGGAGTCCTGGGGCTTGGCCTGGTACTCCGTGGCCGGGCGGGTGGGGACCTCGACGACCAGGTCGCGCGAGTCCAGCTCCCACTTCTTGCGGCCACCGTCGAGCAGCTTGACGTCCTGGTGGCCGTACAGCTTGAAGTACCAGTAGGCGTACGACGCGAACCAGTTGTTGTTGCCGCCGTACAGCACGACCGTGTCGTCGTTGGCGATGCCCTTCTCGGAGAGCAGCTTCTCGAAGCCCGCCTGGTCCACGAAGTCGCGGCGCACCGGGTCCTGGAGGTCGGTCTTCCAGTCGATCCGGACGGCGTTCTTGATGTGGTTCTTGTCGTAGGCCGAGGTGTCCTCGTCGACCTCGACGATGACCACCTTCGGGTCGTCGATGCGGGCCTGGACCCACTCGGCGTCCACCAGGACGTCGCTGCGGCTCATGCTGTTCTCCTCCGGGGCAGATACGGATGGTGCACGGTTACGCGGGAAGGCGAACCGGCAGGCGGCGGCGGAATGCGCGGCGCTGCACGGGGGTGGGGTACGAAGCCGGGCCCGGCGGGCGGGTGGTGGGGCGGACCTGCGGGACGTGCGCGGTGCGTCCCCAACGACGGGGCCTCGTTCAGGCGGGGCGACAGAGCATGGCGGCGACGCGGCACAGGTCTACTGCCCGCCGCTTCGTGAGATCCGCCTGTCGCTTCATGCGTTCGATCGTAAGGACGGGGGGCTGGCGTGTCACCGATGTGTCGCATGTTGAGACGGATATGCCTGGCATGCGAGACGGTGAAGGGGTGGAAGGGGCGGGAAGCCCGGCGTGGTGCGGGGTTTTCCCGTGCTCCATCTGCACTGCGGACCCGCCCGTCTCAGGGGCTGGACACTCGCGTATCGGCAGGCGTCGTCGCCCGCGTCGGGCCGGCCCCGGTCACTCCGATCCGTCGACTCGCCGCCGCGCCCCGGCGGAGTCCTCGCGGCGCGCCCGCCCGTTGGTGGGACGCGGGGAGGGCGGCCCGGGTGCCGTGGGGCCCGCCCTCCCCGCGTCCGGTGCGGGCGCTCAGCCCGTCAGCTCGACCGCCTGGCCCTCGGCCTCGATGTCCACGCCGTCCGGGGTGGTCTCGATCGACTTCAGGTCCAGGCCGGCCGGCAGCCCGTCCACCTTGCGGTCGATGTCGGTGCGCTGCCGGACCTTGTCCTCCCAGCCCGGCACCGCGCCGGCGGGGATCTTCTCGGCGCGCAGCCGGATGGTGTCGCCGTTGACCACGGTGACGCTGCCGTACGCGCTGATCTTGAAGCCGAGCAGTCCGCCGCTGATCTTCACCCGGCTCTTGCCCTCGGAGTCCTTGCCGGCGTAGCCGACGGTGATGCCGGGGCCGGCGGCGTCGGAGAGGTCGGCGTAGCTGACGTGGGCCCGGCCGGTGGCGTGCTCGGCGACGGCGGAGGAGAAGTTGTTGGAGACCTTGACGTCGCGCATGGTCGCCTTCATCTGGCTGATGTGGATGGCCCGACCGTTGTCCTCGCTGGTCAGCCCGTCGAACGTAACCTCGATCTCGTCGAACTTCTTGCTCGCGACCTGGGTCAGGAAGGGGAAGCCCTTGATCGACACCTCGGGGGTGCCGGTCAGGTTCTCCTTGCTCTTGATCTTCTTGGCCGCCTCGGACTCCACGACGTTGACCGCGATCCGGTCGGCGGCCACGAACAGCCCGCCCAGCACGATGACCAGGATCAGCAGGATGCGCAGGCCACGCCCGCGACGGCGGCGCGGCGTCGGGGCGCCCCGGTCGTCGTAGTCGCCGTAGCCCCCCGTGGGCGCGGCCCCGTGGGCGTCGTACCCCTCGCCATAGCCACCGGCCCCCTGGTGGTACGGCGCGCCGCTCGGGCCGCCTCTGTTCGCTGCGTCCGTATGCGCCGCGTCCGACATGCTTCGCCCCCCAGAGTCTCGGTCAGGTGTGTCTCAAGGCTGTGAGCCTAGCCGTACGCGTCCGATATCAGCCGAACGTGCGCTCGTATCCGGGGGGCCTCGCGAGGAAGTCCGGCCGGTTTCCGCGCCCGACGTCCGGCCTTCGTACGCTCGCCGGGTGTCGACGGGGCCGGCCGGGTCAGCCCAGGGCGCGCCCGAGCACGTACACGGCGGGCGCCGAGGCCGTGAGCGGCAGCACCACGCCGGCCGTGAGGTGCACGAACCGCGACGGGTAGTCGTAGCTGGCCACCCGCAGTCCCACCAGCGCGCACACCCCGACGGCCAGCCCGAGGGCCGCCCCGGCCGTGCCGAAGTCGGTGGCCCGCCCGAGGGCGAGGCCGGCGCCGGTGGCGGCGGCCAGCGCGAGCGGCACCGAGACGAGGCCCGGCAGCGGGAGCGCGCGGGCCAGCGTCGCGGCGCCCACGCCGGCCGCGCCGATCACGACCGGGTCGGCGTCGCTGGCCAGGTAGCCGGCCGCGACGACGGCGAGCGCCGCCGAGGTGGCGGTGGCGGTCAGGCCGTACAGCCGCTCGTCGGGCGGGCTGAGGTTGCGCAGCTGGAGCACGATCACCAGCAGCAGCCAGCAGCCGAGGGTGCCGATGAGCACCGTGGGCGCCTGCTCCCGGTCGGTGGTCAGCAGCCCGATGTCCGCGGCGACGCCGGCGAGGAAGGCCAGCGCGATGCCCTGGCGCGCGGGCCACATGCCGTTCAGCCGGAACCAGCCCGCCGCCGTCACCGCCTGCGTCAGCACCACGGCCACCGCCAGCGCCGGCTCGGCCACCGGCGCGGTCGCCGCCAGCAGTCCGGCCAGGACGAGGGTCAGCAGCGCGGGCTGGAGCCCCGGCCCGAGGATCTGCGGCCGGCCCTCGGCCCGCGCCTTCTCGGCCGCCGTCATCGGCGCCGGGGCCGGCGCGTCGGCGCCTCCCGTCCCGGCGCTCGCCGCGCCGCCCCCGTCACTGGCGGCGGCGTGGCCGCCCCCACCGGGGGGCGCGTGCTCGGACGCGGGGGCGGGGGAGGCGTACGGGGTGGTGTCGTAGGGCGCGCTGTCGTGCGCCGCCTGGCCGTGCGCCGGGCCGCCGCGCGCCCCGCCGCCCGGCCCGGCGTACGGGTGCCCGCCGGCGACGGGCCCGCCGGTGTCGTAGCGGGGGGTGTCGTACGGGGTGCCGCCGTACGCGGCGGGGGCCTGCTGGCCCGGCCCGGTCTGGTGGCCGTGCCCGGTCTGGTGGCCCTGGCCGGCGGGGTGGCCCTGACCGCCCTGGCCCTGACCGCCCTGGCCCGGCCCGTAGGTCCGGGCCTCAGCTCCGTACGCCTGGGTGTCGGCCCCGTACGCCTGGGCGGCAGCTCCGTACGCCTGGGTGTCCGCTCCGTACGGTGTGGTGCCGGGCGGGTAGGAGTCGGCCCGCGCCGGGGTGGTCGGGCCGTGGCCCGGCGGGGCCTGCCAGTGCCGCGCGGCCGGGTCCTGCGGGAGGTGCCCCGACTGGTCCTGCCCGCCGGCCTGTTGGTGGCCCTGGGGGGTCGGGCCGGGGTGGCCGTGGGGCGTCGGGTAGCGGGCGCCGGTGGCCGGGTCGGCGTAGTCGTCAGGGCCCGGGGCGGGCGTGGGCCGCTGGTAGGGGTGGTGCGGGTGGGGGGCGTAGGGCTGGGCGGTCGGGTACGCGGCCGGCTCGTCGTCGTAGCTGGGCCAGACCGGTTCGCCGGGGTAGCTTCCGTAGCCGCCCTGCCCGACGCCCGCGTCCGGCGCGCCGTAGCCGGCGGCGGTGCCGTGTGTGCCGTAGCCGGCGTACGGGTCGTGGCCGGGCTGGGCGCCCTGACCGTGTCGGGGGTCGTAGCCGGGGTGTGGGGGGTGGCCGTGCTGGGCGCCGTGGCCGCCGTACTCCGGGTACCCCGACCCGGGGTCGCCCGCGTACGGCGCGTGGTCCGCGTATCCGTCCGGCTGGGCGTACGGGGCGGGGGCCGACGGGTACGGGCCGGGGTGGCCCGTGGCCGGGTCGTGGGGTCGCCGGGCGGACGCCGGGTCGTGGGGCGGGTACGTGGCGTCGGGTGTGGGCCGCTGGCCGGGCGGCTCGTGCGGCGGGTAGGCGTCGCCCTCGTACGGGCGGTAGGGGTCGTTGGGCTGGTCGCTCATGGTCGGGGGCTCACCCGCCCGCGAACGGGGGGAGGACCTCGACCGTGCCGCCGTCCACCAGGTGGACGGTGCCGTGGTCGCGGGTGCCGACCGGGTCGCCGTCGATCAGGAACGAGCAGCGCAGCAGCACCCGGGCGAACTCCGGCCGCGCGCGATGCCGGTCGCGGGCCGCGTCGAGCGCCTCGGCGAGCGTGCGCGCGGCGTACGGCTCCTCCGAGGTGCCCGCCGCCGCCTTGGCCGCCGCCCAGTACCTCATGGTCCCGGTCGGCGGGGCCACCGTGTCCGTTGCCGCCATGGGACTCCCTCGTCTCGTTCCGCTCGTAGCCGTCGTCGCGCCCGCCCGTCCCGGGGACGGCGGGCGGGGCCCGCCCGGCACACCGGGCGCGCGCCGCCCTCCATGATGACGCCTGTCGCCCGCCCCGCTTCCCGCGCCCGCCCCACGGCGGGGGCCCGAGGCCCCGGACCCCCACGCCAGGTCCCGCCTCCCCCGTCAGGGCCCGCCTCTCCCTGTGAGGGGCCCGCGCCCTACGTCAGGGCCCGCCCCGCCGAGCCGGAGCCGGCCCCCGGCGCCCACTCCCGGGTCCCGCCGCGTAAACCCCGGGCTCGGTGCACGGGGCCTCACATAGGGTGCGCGATGTGTTGGTCCGACTATTGCGGGCGTACCTGCGGCCCTATGCGCGCCCGATCGCCGCCATCGTGGCGCTCCAGTTCATCCAGACCCTGGCCACCCTCTATCTGCCGACCCTGAACGCCGACATCATCGACAACGGTGTCGTCAAGGGGGACACGGACTACATCCTGCGCGTCGGTGGCGTGATGCTCGCCGTGACGTTGCTCCAGATGGCCTGCGCGATCGGCGCCGTCTACCTGAGTGCCCGCACCGCCATGGCCCTCGGCCGGGACGTGCGCGCCGCCGTCTTCGAGCACGTGCAGTCCTTCTCCGCGCGGGAGTTCGCCCACTTCGGCGCGCCCTCGCTGATCACGCGTACCACCAACGACGTCCAACAGGTGCAGACGCTGTGCCTGATGACGTTCACGATGATGGTGACGGTGCCGATCATGTGCGTCGGCGGCATCGTGATGGCGCTCAACCAGGACGTGCCGCTCTCCGCGCTGCTGCTGGTCATCGTGCCGGTCCTGGGGGTGGTCGTGACGCTGATCGTGCGCCGCCTCAAGGACGCCTTCCGGGGCGTCCAGGAGAACGTGGACAAGGTCAACCGGGTGCTGCGCGAGCAGATCGCCGGCATCCGGGTCATCCGCGCCTTCGTCCGCGACCGGTACGAGCGCGAGCGTTTCGCGGGCGCCAACACCGACCTGATGAACGTCGCGTTGCGCGCCGGCCGGCTGATGTCGCTGCTGTTCCCGGCCGTGATCCTGGTCATCAACGTCTCCAGCGTCGCCGTCGTCTGGTTCGGCGGGCAGCGCATCGACGGCGGTGACATGCGGATCGGCGCGCTGACCGCGTTCCTCTCCTACCTGATGCAGATCCTGACGGCCGTGATGATGGGCACCTTCATGCTGATGATGGTGCCCCGGGCCGAGGTGTGCGCCGAGCGGGTGCAGGAGGTGCTGGGCACCGAGAGCAGCGTGACGCCGCCGGCGAACCCGGTCAGCCCCGCCTCCCCGTCGGGCCCGCGCGGGCGACTGGAGCTGCGTGACGTGGAGTTCCGCTACCCCGGGGCGGAGGAACCCGTGTTGCGCGACATCTCGTTCACCGCCAGACCCGGCCACACCACGGCCCTCATCGGCAGCACCGGCAGCGGCAAGTCCACGGTGATCGGCCTGGTTCCCAGGCTGTTCGACGCGACCGGCGGCAGCGTGCTGATCGACGGCCAGGACGTGCGCGACCTCGACCCGGAGCAGGCCGGCGGCCGGGTCGGACTCGTACCGCAGAAGCCGTACCTGTTCAGCGGAACCGTGGCCTCCAACCTGCGGTACGGCAACCCGGAGGCCACCGACGAGCAGTTGTGGCACGCCCTGGAGGTCGCGCAGGCCCGCGACTTCGTGGCGGCGCTGGAGGGTGGCCTGGAGGCGCCCATCGCGCAGGGCGGCGGCAACGTCTCCGGTGGTCAGCGCCAGCGCCTGGCCATCGCCCGCGCGCTGGTGCGCGAGCCACGGATCTACCTCTTCGACGACTCGTTCTCCGCGCTGGACTACGCCACCGACGCCCGGTTGCGCGCCGCGCTCGCCCGTGAGGTCGCCGACGCCACGGTGATCATCGTCGCGCAGCGGGTCAGCACCGTCCGGGGCGCCGACCAGATCGTCGTCCTGGACGAGGGGCGGGTCGTCGGCACCGGCACCCACGCCGAGCTGATGGCCACGAACGAGACCTACCGGGAGATCGTGCTCTCCCAGCTCACCGAGCAGGAGGCGGCATGAGTTCCCCCGAGCCGGACCCGGAGGGCGCGACTCCACCCGCCCCCGCCCCGGCCCCGCGCCCGGCCGGCGGTCCCGCCCAGAGCCCGGCCCGGGGATCAGCCCAGGGCCCGGCCGAGGGCCCGGCCGACGCCCCGCCGGCCAGGGCCAAGGCCGCGCCGCGCGGCCCGGGGCCGGGTGTCGGGGTCGCGCGGTTCATGGGCGGCCAGCCCACCGAGCGCACCATGGACTTCGCCGGGTCCAGCCGCCGCCTGCTGGCCACGCTGCGGCCCGAGCGCGCGCCCATCACCGTGGTGGTGGCGCTGGCCCTGGTGTCCGTCGCGCTGACCGTCATCGGCCCCAAGCTCCTCGGACACGCCACCGACCTGATCTTCGACGGTGTCGTGGGCCGCCAGCTCCAGGAGGGGCAGAGCAAGGCGGAGGCCGTCGAGCGGCTGCGCGACGGGGGCGAGGGCACGGTCGCCGACGTCGTCGCCGCGATGGACGTCGTCCCCGGTCAGGGCATCGACTTCGACGCGGTCGGGGTGACCCTGCTGTGGGTGCTGCTGATCTACGTCGTGGCCGGCGCCTGTTACTTCCTCCAGGCCAGGATGGTCACCTCCGTCGTGCAGCGCGCGATCTTCCGGATGCGCGCCGAGGTCGAGGAGAAGCTGTCCCGCCTGCCGCTGAGCTACTTCGACCAGCAGCCGCGCGGGGAGGTGCTCAGCCGGGCCACCAACGACATCGACAACGTCGGGCAGGCCCTCCAGCAGACGTTCAGCCAGATCATCTCCTCGTTGCTGACCATCGTGGGCGTGCTGGCGATGATGTTCTGGATATCGCCGCTGCTCGCGCTGGTGGCCCTGGTCACGGTGCCGGTCTCGGTGGTCGTCGCGACCCGGATCGGCAAGCGCGCGCAGCCCGAGTTCGTCCGCCAGTGGAAGACCACGGGCGCGCTGAACGCGCACGTGGAGGAGATGTACACCGGGCACGCCCTGGTCAGGGTCTTCGGGCGGCAGCGGGAGTCGGCCGCGACCTTCCGCGAGGAGAACGAGAGGCTGTACGCGTCCAGCTTCCGGGCCCAGTTCATCTCGGGCGTCATCCAGCCCGCGATGATGTTCATCGGCAACCTCAACTACGTGCTGGTCGCCGTCATCGGCGGGCTGCGGGTGGCCAGCGGCTCGCTGTCCGTCGGTGACGTGCAGGCGTTCGTGCAGTACTCGCGGCAGTTCAGCCAGCCGCTCACGCAGGTCGCGAGCATGGCCAACCTGGTCCAGTCGGGCGTCGCCTCCGTCGAGCGGGTCTTCGAGCTCCTGGACGCGGACGAACAGCGCCCCGACCCCGAGCCGTCCCGGGTCGACCTCGACAAGACCCCGGCCGGGCGCCCCGGCGCGGGCGGGGGACGGCCGGCGCGCGGGGGCCCCCGGCCGGTGCGGGGCGAGGTCGCCTTCGAGCGGGTCCGCTTCCGCTACGCGAGCGACCAGCCGCTGATCGAGGACCTGTCCCTGACCGCGCGGCCCGGCCAGACCGTCGCCATCGTCGGCCCGACCGGCGCGGGCAAGACCACGCTGGTCAACCTGCTGATGCGGTTCTACGAGGTCAGCGGCGGGCGGATCACCCTGGACGGGGTGGACATCGCGACGCTGCCCCGTGAGGAGCTGCGCGCGCACATCGGCATGGTGCTCCAGGACACCTGGCTCTTCGGCGGCACCATCGCGCAGAACATCGCGTACGGGGCGCCCGAGGGCCTGCCCATGGAGAAGATCGTCGCGGCGGCGAAGGCCACCCACGTGGACCGCTTCGTGCGCACCCTGCCCGAGGGCTACGACACCGTCATCGACGAGGAGGGCGCGGGCGTCAGCGTCGGCGAGAAGCAGCTCATCACCATCGCGCGGGCGTTCCTGGCCGAGCCGGCGATCCTGGTCCTGGACGAGGCGACCAGCTCCGTGGACACCCGCACCGAGGTGCTCATCCAGCAGGCGATGGCCTCGCTGCGCACCGGTCGCACCAGCTTCGTCATCGCCCACCGGCTCTCCACGATCCGCGACGCCGACCTGATCCTGGTCATGGAGGCGGGCGCCATCGTGGAGCAGGGCACGCACACCTCGCTGCTCGCGGCTCAGGGGGCGTACGCCCGGCTGTACGCGGCGCAGTTCGCCGGCGAGGAGGAGGCCGAGGCGGTGCCCACCCCCGGCGGCTGACCACCCCGACCCGGCCGGCCGGACCGACGCGGCCGGGGCCCCTGCCGTGAGCCCCGCCGGGCGCCCGTCCGGCGGGGCTCACGGCATGCGAGGGGGCGGCGCGGCTGGTCGGCGGCCGGGCGTGCCGGTCGTTGCCTTGACGCCGGGGTCAACGTCTAGCGTCGTGCCATGCGCATCGGCGAACTCGCGGAGCGGGCGGGTGTCAGCACCCGGACGCTGCGCTACTACGAGACCCGCGGGCTGCTGCCCGCCCGGCGCGGCGGCAACGGCTACCGCGTCTACGGCGACGAGGACCTGCGGCTCGTGGAGCAGATCCGCACGCTCCAGGACTTCGGCTTCGGTCTGGAGGAGACCAGGCCGTTCGTGGAGTGCCTGCGCGCCGGCCACCCGGCCGGGGACGCGTGCCCCGCGTCGCTGGACGTCTACCGGCGCAAGCTCGCCGAACTGGACGACCTGGTGGCGCAGTTGCGGGCGGTGCGCGACCAGGTGGGCGCGCAGCTGCTGAAGGCCGAGGCGCTGGTGACGGGCGGCCCCGAGCCGCGCTGCGAACTGAGGGGATGACGATGATGAGCAGAGCCGAGGGTGTGGACGAGGTCACGGACGCGACGTTCGCCGAGGAGGTGCTGGGGGCCGGGCTGCCGGTGCTGGTGGAGTTCACCGCCGACTGGTGCCCGCCGTGCCGGCAGATCGCGCCCGTGCTGAGCGCGGTCGCGGCCGAGGAGGCCGGCCGCGTCAGGGTGGTCCAGCTCGACGTGGACGCCAGCCCGGCGACGACCGCCGCGTACGGGGTGCTGGCCATGCCCACGCTCATGGTCTTCCGGGACGGCGAGCCCGTGCGGTCGATGGTGGGAGCCCGTCCCAAGGGCCGGCTGCTGCGCGAGCTGGACGAGGTGCTCTGAGCTCCCGCCCCGTCGAGCCCCCGGCCGACGGGGCGGCTACCTCACCCGTGCGGCCGAGGGCAAGGCTCTCGCGCGAGAAGCGTGCCCGTGCGCAACCATGCGCCCCTCGCGCCTCAGCCCGTCCGGGCGGCCGGGATTCGCCCCCGCGTCCGTACGTCGCGTACGCACATCGGCGCACCGCGTCACGGGGGCGGGCGCGCGGCCGGGCCCGGCGTCCTGGGGGAGGCCCGTCCCGTCGATGGCCGGACGCCGGCCCGCCGGGCCGTCGGACGCGGTGGCCGGGGCGACGGGGGCGGGCCTGCGACGCGGCGGCCGGGGGCGCCCGTGGCCCGGGAAATCCGCGAACCATCACCCGTTCGGCGGCTGGCGTGGCCGGTCCCCACGGGCCGCTACGTGACCGAGGGAACAACGGAAGGTGCACATTCGGCCGTGGCCGGCGCCGGCGGCTGGGCTATCCTGCTGGACAGAGGACCTGGGCAAAGCAGCCCCCAGGTCCTTTTGTGCTTTCAGCCACGCACCCCGTGTGCTGAACGTCACCGTACGAAGCAGGGCCGACAATTCCCCCAGGCCGCACCTGGGAGGTGCCCCACGCAGGGACCGAGGAGGAACCGACGCATGGGCAAGGCAAGCGAGCACGACAGTACGCGCAGGGCGACGACCGGCGGCAGTGAGGCAGGTACGCGCGCATGAGCTCACTCCTGTTGCTGACGAACGCCCTCCAGCCGTCCACGGAGGTGCTTCCCGCGCTCGGCCTGCTGCTGCACGGCGTGCGCGTGGCGCCGGCCGAGGGCCCGGCCCTGGTGGACACCCCGGGCGCCGACGTGATCCTGATCGACGGGCGGCGCGACCTGCCCCACGTACGCGGCCTGTGTCAGCTCCTGCGGTCCACCGGGCCCGGCTGTCCGCTGCTGCTCGTGGTGACCGAGGGCGGGCTGACCGCCGTCACCGCCGACTGGGGCGTGGACGACGTGCTCCTGGACACGGCGGGCCCCGCCGAGGTCGAGGCGCGGCTGCGGCTGGCGATGGGCCGCCAGCAGATCGTCACCGACGACGGCCCCACGGAGATCCGCAACGGTGACCTGTCGGTGGACGAGGCGACCTACAGCGCCAAGCTCAAGGGCCGGGTCCTGGACCTGACCTTCAAGGAGTTCGAGCTGCTGAAGTACCTGGCCCAGCACCCGGGCCGGGTCTTCACGCGGGCCCAGCTGCTCCAGGAGGTGTGGGGGTACGACTACTTCGGCGGCACCCGCACCGTGGACGTCCACGTGCGGCGGCTGCGCGCCAAGTTCGGCCCCGAGCACGAGTCGTTGATCGGCACCGTACGCAACGTGGGCTACCGCTTCGTGGTGCCGGACAAGGTCGAGCGGGCCGCGGCCGAACGCGCCGCCGAGGCGGCCACCGCGGAGCCGACGGGTGACGGTGGCGGCGGTGCGGGCGGTGCCGGTGAGCCTCGTGGTGCGAAAGGGGCAAACCCCCGCGACACGGTCACCAGGCGCCCCGGCGCGGCGGACGGAGCGAAAGCAGGGGCCGCACGCCGGGTAAACGGCTAGGGGGACCCGCGTAGACTTCCGCGCGTGGCCAAGGTGACGCGGGATGATGTAGCACGGCTTGCGGGTACGTCGACCGCGGTCGTCAGTTACGTCATCAACAACGGACCAAGGCCGGTCGCCCCGGCCACGCGCGAGCGGGTACTCGCAGCGATCAAGGAGCTGGGCTACCGGCCGGATCGCGTCGCCCAGGCGATGGCCTCCCGCCGCACCGACCTCATAGGGCTCATCGTCCCCGACGCCCGGCAGCCCTTCTTCGGCGAGATGGCGCACGCCGTCGAACAGGCCGCGGCCGAGCGCGGCAAGATGGTCCTGGTCGGCAACTCGGACTACCTCGACGAGCGCGAGGTGCACTACCTGCGGGCCTTCCTCGGGATGCGGGTCTCCGGCCTGATCCTCATCAGCCAGGGCCTGAGCGAGAACGCGGCGGCCGAGATCGAGGCGTGGGACGCCCGCGTGGTGCTCATGCACGAGCGACCCGAGGCGATCGACGACGTCGCGGTGGTCCTGGACGACGTGGGCGGCGCCCAACTCGCCGTCCGTCACCTCCTGGAGCACGGCCACCCGTACGTGGCGTGCATCGGCGGCACGGAGGAGACACCCCCGGTCGGCGACCCGGTCACCGATCACGTCGAGGGCTGGCGGCGCGCGATGCTGGAGGCGGGTCGCTCCATCGAGGGCCGCCTCTTCCAGGCCCCGTACAACCGGTACGACGCCTTCCAGGTGGCGTTGAAGCTGCTGGCCGGCCCCGACCGGCCGCCCGCCGTCTTCTGTGCCACCGACGACCAGGCCATCGGTGTCCTGCGAGCCGCGCGCGAACTGCGTATCGAGGTCCCCGACGAGCTGGCCGTGGCCGGCTTCGACAACGTCAAGGAGGCGGGCCTGACCGACCCGCCGCTGACCACCGTCGGTTCCGACCGCCCGGCGATGGCCCGCGCCGCCGTGGACCTGGTCCTGGACGACGGCCTGCGGGTGGTCGGCTCCCGCCGCGAACGCCTGAAGCAGTTCCCCTCGGCGCTGGTGGTCCGCCGCTCCTGCGGCTGCGGGTAGCGCCGCCGGGGCGGCGGGTTCGCGGGGCGGGGCGGGGCGTTGAGCGGGGCGCGGGGTTCGACGGGGCGGGGAGTGTTCCGTGGTACCCCCACCGCCCGCCGCGCCCATCCCCCGTGCGGGGTCTCCGCGCCGAGTGGGGCCTGCCCTGGCCCGCCACCCGCGAACGGGCCGGCAAGCGCGTGTGGTTCGCCCTGAACGAGCCGCCGAGCGGGTGGGGGCGGGGTGTGAGGGGAGGGGTGCGGCCGGGTGGGCGTGGGCACGCACGACAGCCCCCCACCGTGTGGGCTCAGGGGCTGTTGGGTGAACTGGCTACCGCACTCGACACGTGCCGGCCGGTGCCGGTCGACACCCCGTCCGACGCGCCCCTTTATCCGCACCCAACGCGCTTCTGTCGGGCTTCTCAGGTCGGTCTCAGGCAGTTCTCATAAACGGCCCGCACAGTCGTAGCCATGACCGACGACCTCCGCCGCGATGGCGACTTCACAGGCCCCGCCCAGGTAGCAGGCTCCGCCTCCTCCGCCGCGCAGGCGGAGGGTTCGGCGGCGACGTATCGGCCGACGGGGGTGCCCGGCGCGACTCCGCCGCCCGCCGCGCCGCCCGCGCCGTCGTACGGGCCGGGCCCGACGGCGACCACCGGTTCCGACAGCCAGGCGTGGCCCGACGAGGCCCCCACGCGCACGCTTCCCGCGCAGGGGCACCTCGCGCGGGGGCACGCCACCCAGGGGCTTCCCCCTCACGGGCACCCCGCTCAGCCGTACCCCGGTCAGCCGCACCCCACCCAGCCGCTCCCCGCGCAGGGGCCCGGCGGGGCGTACGCCAGCTTCGGCGCGGACACCCCGTCGGGTGGCGGGGCCGGGGCGGGCCGGCGGCGGACGGGCGTGCTGCTGGCGGCCGTCGCGCTGGTCTCGGCCGTGGTGGCGGGGGCGACCGGCGCGTACGTCGGCAGCCGGCACGACGGGGGCTCGACGGACAACTCGGCCGCGCCGGTGGTGAGCGCGGGGGCCAGGGACGGTGCCGTCGGCAGCGTCTCCGAGGTGGCCAAGGCGCTCGCGCCGAGCATCGTGGAGATCACGGCGCGCACGGCGCAGGGCCAGTCGCTCGGCTCCGGCGTGATCATCTCCTCGGACGGCGAGGTCGTCACCAACAACCACGTGGTCGCCGGCGCCGAGGACATCACCGTGGCGCTGAGCGACGGCAGTCGGAAGAAGGCGACGCTGGTCGGCGCCGACGCCTCCAAGGACCTCGCGCTGGTCAAGGTGGCGGACGCCAGCGGCCTGCGCGCCGCCAAGCTCGGCGACTCCAAGGCGGTCAAGGTCGGTGACGAGGTGGTGGCCATCGGCTCACCCGAGGGCCTGACCGGCACGGTGACCAGCGGTATCGTCTCCGCGCTCGACCGCGAGGTGACGGTGGGCAGCGACGAGGGGCAGCAGCCGGACCCGCGTGGCGGGAGCGGCTGGCCGTTCGAGTTCGAGGGCCGCGAGTACAACGGCGACGTGGGTCAGTCCAAGACCAGCTACCAGGCCATCCAGACCGACGCCTCGCTCAACCACGGCAACTCCGGCGGCGCCCTCATCAACATGCGCGGCGAGGTCATCGGCATCAACTCGGCCATCTCCTCACCCGCCTCGGCGGGCGGCTCCGGCGGCAGCGTCGGGCTCGGCTTCGCCATCCCCAGCGACACGGTCAAGCAGGACCTGAACGCCCTGCGCGGCGGCGGCACCAACGTCTGACGCGCGGGTGAGTCCGGATGCGGTGTGAGCGGGGGTACGCGTGCGGGCGCGGGTGTACGCGACGGGGTGCGGCGACCGGGCTGAGCGTCCCCACCCCGCCGCGCGGGGGCGGGCCTCCTGTGGGGGGCGGCCCGCCCCCGCGCGTCCGGGTGCCGCCCCTCGTGGTGGGCGTCGGACCTCGCGTCCGGTACCCGGACGCCCCCGGCCGCGTCCCGCGTACGACCACGGCTCCCCCCCCCGCGGCCCCCGGTCGCCCCGCCCCGGGCCGGGCGACCCCGGGGCGGCGGGGTGTTCCGTGCGAGGCTGAGGCCGGGCCCGGCCACCGGGGCGGGTCCGGCCCCGCGCGTATCCGACGACGCGCGGGACGCGTCCCCCGACCGGCCGTGGCAGAGCGCCCCGTGCCCGTACCCGAGAAGGAATCGCGCCGATGAGCCCCGCCGAGCATGGTGAGCGCCCCGCCCGCATCCTCGTCGTCGACGACGAGCCCGCCGTACGGGAGGCGCTGCGGCGCTCCCTGGCGTTCGAGGGGTACGAGGTCACCGAGGCCGTGGACGGGTTGGACGCGCTGGAGAAGGCCGAGAGCCGGGCGCCGGAACTGATCGTTCTCGATGTGCTCATGCCGCGCATGGACGGGCTGACGGCGGCCAGGCGGCTGCGCGCCGCCCGGGTGACCGTGCCGATCCTGATGCTGACGGCGCGCGACACGGTGGGCGACCGGGTCACCGGCCTCGACGCGGGCGCCGACGACTACCTGGTCAAACCCTTCGAGCTGGACGAGCTGCTGGCCCGCATCCGCGCGTTGCTGCGCCGCAGCGCGTACGCCGACGGCGCCGGCGAGGTGGAGCCGGCCCCGAGTCAGCTCCTGGAGTTCGCCGACCTGCGGATGGACCTGGCCACGCGCGAGGTCAGCCGGGGCGGGCGGCCGGTGGAGCTGACCCGTACCGAGTTCACCCTCCTCGAACTCTTCCTGGCCCACCCACGCCAGGTGCTCACCCGCGAACAGATCCTCAAGGCCGTGTGGGGCTTCGACTTCGAGCCCTCGTCCAACTCGCTCGACGTGTACGTGATGTACCTGCGCCGCAAGACCGAGGCGGGCGGCGAACAACGGCTGGTGCACACGGTGCGCGGCGTGGGCTACGTGCTGCGCGCCGACGGCCACGGTGACGAGCGCGGGGCCGCCGAGTGAGCCAGCCCCCGCCCCCGCCGGCCGCTGGCCCCCCGCCGCCGGCCCACCCCCCGCACCGGCCCGCCGACGCGGGCGGCCCCCCGCCCCCGGGCGCGGCCGTCCCGCCGCCACCTCCCGCCCCCGGACACCCCGGCAGCACGGCCACCCCGCTGGCCGTGGCGCGGCGCTCGCTGCGGACGCGGCTGCCGCTGCGTTCCCGGCTCGCGCTGCTGACCGCGCTCGCGGTGGCCGTCGCCGTCGCGCTGTCCGCCGTCGCCTGCTGGGTGATCACCCGCGAGCAGTTGCGCGACGAGCTGGACAAGTCGCTGCGCAGCTACCGGGTCACCCCGCTCTACCTCCAGGCCACGCTGGAGCGCTGCGCGCAGGGCGAGACGGAGCCCAGCCGGGACGCCGGGCCGAGCGTGGCCTACGGCCAGACCGTGGGCCCGGACGGGCTGCGGTGCGTGGGCATGGGCGCCAAGCCGGTGAAGGTCACCGACGCGGACCTGCGGGTGGCCCGGGGACTGAGTGAGGAGGTGCTGCGGGACGGCCGGACCGACAAGGGCGCGCCGGTGCGGGTGCTGACCAAGTCCTACGCCGTCGACGACACCGTCTTCGCCGTGTCGCTGTCCCGACCGCTGACCGAGACCAACAGCGCGCTGCGCACGCTGTCCCTGGTGCTGGCGGCGGTCGCCGGGATCGGCGTGCTGGGCGCGGCGACCGCCGGCCTGGCCGTGGCCCGGGCCGGGCTGCGCCCGGTGGACCGGCTGACCGGGGCCGTCGAGCACATCGCCCGCACCGAGGACCTGGCCACCACCATCCCGGTCGAGGGCCAGGACGAGATCGCCCGGCTCTCGCGCTCGTTCAACTCGATGACAGCCGCCCTCGCCTCCTCCCGCGACCGGCAGCAGCGACTCATCGCCGACGCGGGGCACGAGCTGCGCACCCCGCTGACCTCGCTGCGGATGAACGTCGAACTCCTGGCCCGCAGCGAGGACACCGGCCGCGCGCTGCCGCCAGACGACCGCCGGGAGCTGCTGGCCAGCGTCAAGGCGCAGATGACGGAGCTGGCCTCGCTCATCGGCGACCTCCAGGAACTCTCCCGCGCCGACGCCCCGCCGGGCCAGGGCTCGCCCCGGGTGGCCGCCCTGCACGAGGCGGCGGGCGCGGCGGTGGAACGGGCCCGGCTGCGCGGCAAGGACGTGCGGATCACGGCGCGGCTCGCCCCGTGGTACGTGCCGGCCGAGCCCGCCGCGCTGGAGCGGGCCGTGATCAACCTGCTGGACAACGCGGTCAAGTTCAGCCCGCCCGGCGGCGCCGTCGAGGTGGTGCTCCACGAGGGCGTGTTGACCGTACGCGACCACGGCCCCGGTGTCCCGGCCGACGAACTGCCGCACGTCTTCGACCGGTTCTGGCGCTCCCCGTCGGCCCGCAGCATGCCCGGTTCGGGCCTGGGCCTGTCGATCGTGGCCCGCACGGTGCAGCGGGCCGGCGGCCAGGTCGCCCTCCGCCCGGCCGACGGCGGCGGCACCACAGCCGTCGTCCACCTCCCCGGCGCCCCCCACCCCCCGCCCGACACCCCGGCCCCACCACCACCGCCCACCAACCCACCCACACAGCGCCCCTGACCGGGGGGTCGCCCCTCGGCGGGCGCGACCTCTCCTGCCGGGCGCGTCGCCCTCGGGCGGGTGCGCTCCCCTGCCCGGGGCGCCCCTTGGTGGCGCGTGCCCCGCTGGCGGGTGCCGTTCCCCCTTGGCGGGCATGGCCCTGTGGTGGGGCGTTCCCCCTGGTGGGCGCGGAGCGCGCCACCTCACGCCACGCGGCCGAGTGCCCCGTGACGGTGCGCCCCTCGGCGGAGCGGCCCGTCGAGGGAGAGCGCGCCGGGGCCGGTGAAGACGAGGAGCAGGAAGGCCCAGCAGAAGACCGCGGCACCCTCGCCGCCGTTCTGGAGCGGCCACAGCGCGGTGGGCTGGTGCACGTCGAAGTACGCGTACGCCATCGAGCCCGAGCAGACCAGTGCCGCCGTGCGGGTCCCGAACCCGAGCATCAGCAGGGCGCCGCCGACGAGTTGGATGACCGCCGCCGGACCGGCGGGCCAGTCCGCGAGTCGGGTGTGGCCGCCCATGCCGTGCGGGGCCTCGGGCAGGTCGAAGAAACCGGAGGCGCCGTGACAGAGGAAGAGCAGCCCGAGGGCGAAGCGGGTGGCGGCGACGGCGTACGGGCCGGCCGTGTCCCGGAGGGCGGAGACCCGGTCCGCGATGCCGGGCGGGCGGTCGGCGCGGCCCCGCCGGCCGTGGCCGGGCGCGGTACCGGGGCGACCCGGTGAGGAGAGGGCGGTCGGGGAGGGCATGGCGGCCTCCTGGTGGTGGCGTGGTGTCCGCCCCGGCGCGCGGCGGCGTGTCGCCCCGCGCGACTCGCGGGGCGAACCGGCTGGCCCCCAGCGTCGTCCGCCGACTCCCTTCGCCGCGTCGTCCCCCGGGCGGCCCTCGCCGTGCTCCGTACGCGGTACGCGACGCGGCGTGGGCGGCCCGCCCGGAGTAGGCGCGCCACCCGTCAGCCGGGGCGCTCCCGCCAGCGGCGCCGCGCCCGACTGGCCGTGCCCCGTACGGCCGTTACCCCCGGGGCGAGTCCCCGGCCCGGCGCCGCCCCCTCGGACGGGTGAGCCCCGGCGGACACGCGGTCCCCCGAACGGGTAAGGCGCGAACCGGCCCCGGGAGCGGCCGGGTAGGCCGGTGGCCGGGCGGCCATGCCCCGTGGCGGTGCGGGGTGGGCCGGGTGGGCGGGGTGGGCGGGGTGGCCTGGCGGCCGGTCAGGCCGGTGACCGCGCGGGCTGGGCGAGCCAGGTAGCCGGTGGCCGGCGGGCCGACGCCCCCTGGCTGTGCGGGCCGGGCGGGCGACCGCGTAGCCCGAGCAGACCTGCGGCCCTGCGGCCCGAGCGACCGCGTAGCCCGAGCAGACCAGCGCCCCCGCCGCCCGAGCGGCCCTGCGGTCCCGCCGCCCGGGCGACCCCCTGGCCCGAGCGGCCAGCGACCTCGCCCCGGGCGGTGGGCCTACCAGTGGGTGGGGCGGGTGAGGCCGGTTGGCAGGGTGGTCCGGGCGTCGCCCTGGGCCGCGTTGAGTTGGGGTTGGGTGAGGAAGAGGGCGCCGGTGAGGTCGGCGCCGTGGAGCGCGGCGTCGCGTAGGTCGGCCCCGATCAGGTCGGCGTCGCGCAGGTCGGCGTCGCGTAGATCGGCGGCGATGAGGAGGGCCCCGCGCAGGTTGGCGCCGCGCAGCGCGGCCCGGACCAGGCGGGCCCCGACGAGGTCGGCGCCGCGACGGTTCTTCTTGCGACCCGGGACGCGGTCGCGGACCACTTCGCTGGTGCGGAGCAGCAGCGGGTTCACGGACTGGCGCAGCGCGGGAACGTCCAGCGCGACCAGGGTCGCGGCGTCCGCGTTCACCAGTCGCCGCACCTCCTCGGCGGCCTGGCGCAGTTCGGCGTGCAGCGGCCGGGCCGCGTCCCAGGTCAGCGCCTGGGTGAGGTACCAGAGCACCTCGTGCACCTGGCGCACCACGGTGAACACGTCGAACATCTGCCGCGCGGTCTCCGGCGCCGATCGCCAGTCCCGCCCGCCGAAGGTGACCTGGGAGACGTGCTGCCCGGCGCCGAGGCAGTCGAAGACGGTGCAGCCGCTGAAGCCGCGTTCGCGCAGGTCGGTGTGGATGCCGCAGCGGAAGTCGGTCCGCAGGTGGGTGCACGGGCGGCCCGCGGCCTTGTCGGTCGCGAAGGCGGTGGAGGCGGTGAAGGGCAGCGCGACGCAGCACAGCCCGAAGCACTGGCCGCAGTCGGCCCGCAGCGCCGACGCGTCCGCCGCCTCCGCCGGCGCGGCGCGGTCGGGCGCGTCCGACGGTCGGGTGTCGGGCGGGGTCGGCGTGTGGTGATGTTGTGCCAAGGTGAGAACTTCCTGCGAGGTTCGGGCCGCGCGGCGCCCCACCCGTGCGGGGCAGCCCCTATTGTCCCCGTACCGCGCCGACGCCGTGGCCGGGCCCGGGGCGGGGTCGTACGGCGGGGCTGTCGGCGTCCGGAACGTGGGCGCGGCGTACGGGGGCTCGGGCCGGTGACGCCCGGCCTCTCGCGGCACTGAGTGCCGCACGAGGTGGCCGCCGGGCGGGTCGCGGACGGGCCGGCGAGGGTCGTCCCGGTGGTGGCGGCCGGGGTGCACGCGGTGCCCGGAGCGGGCCCCACCACCCCCAGAATAAGCATACTTATAGGGGTTATCCCGGGCGCTTGGTCCGTGGAGTGCCCCGCCGGTAGTGCTCCCTCACGCCGTTGTGACGTCGCGGTACTTCGCTGTGCAATCGAAACCGTCGCCTGAATCGGCGGCGATTGGCCGGCACGGCTCCGAGGGGGAACATGGTAGACGGCATTCGTATGGTTCTCACCACCGTATGCGGTGTGGGGTGGATCATCACGTATGTGCTGGCGGTGCGGGTCGGGCTGCGTGACAAGACATACTGCATTCCGCTCGTGGCACTGGCAATGAACATCTGCTGGGAATTCCAGTTCGTCTTCTTCCGGTCCGCCGACCACATGTCGGGCGGAAACTCGGAAGTGGAGGGCGCCGAAGTCCTCATCGGCGTCATCTGGCTCATTGTCGACTGCGGCCTGTTGTACACGGTGCTGCGGTTCGGGCCGAAGGAGTTCCCTTACCTGCAACCGCGCGTGTTCTACGCGGGTTTCGTCGTCGTCCTCGGCCTGGCGTACGCGGGCATCGAGATCCTCTCCCGGGAGTTCGACGACGGGGATGTGGTCCTCACCAGCTTCGGGATGAACGTGGCCATGTCCGGCCTGTTCCTCGCCATGTTGGCCGCCCGGAAGTCCAGCCGTGGCCAGTCGATGGGCATCGCCGTCTGGAAGTGCGTGGGTACGACGTCCACCTGTATCGCGTGGTTCTTCGACACCTCGGAATACCCCGGCCCCTGGCTTCCCTTCTGCACGGTGGCCTGCGTACTGCTCGACGTCGCGTACATCACCGCCCTCTCCGTCGTGCTCCGCAAGGAGCGTGAGAACGACCGGCCCGTCGGTGATCGGTTCGAACTCCGGGACATCGAAAGGAATGCTTCGTTGTGACGAACTCCAACCCCTCGACGATCGTGCCAACGTTTATCACCGAGCCGTTGACGGACAACTGCCAGTCCGTCTCGGCGCGCGGTGAACACGCGCTGGTCGGCGTATCGCCGGGGAACAGCTACTTCAGCGAGGCACGCATGACCGACCTGCTGCGCTGGGCCGGTTCGCAGTTCCGTCGCGTGGACGTCATGGTCCCCGACTCGGCCCGGGTCAACACGTGGCTGGCGGTCGGGTACGAGCGCGACCAGGCCGAGCGCAAGGCCCGTGGCGAGGCGTCCCGCCTCTACAACCGGGCCGCCCGGGCCTGGCAGGCGGCCGACGTACCCGGCCTGGAAGGCGGCCTGCACCGGCTCTCCGAGATCGAGAAACGCCCCAGCTACCAGGCGCTGTTGCGGGAGAGCGAGGACCTCATCGCGTCCGACACCGCCACCCGCGAGTCCTACGACCAGGTCGTACGCCAGGTGCTGCGCAACTACCTCCAGGGCGCCGAGCCCACCGTCGAGCAGACCTCCCGGGCGGCCAAGTACCTGATCGCGGAGACGCCGTTCCTGATCAACACGCCCACGATCATGGGCGTGGGCAGCTCCACCGCCATCTACCAGCACCGGATGGACTTCCTCGACCGGATCTACACCGGCCAGACCGCCCTGCGCCGCAGCGAGCAGCAGGCGTTCGTCATCGCGCGGCCCACGTCGTGACCGCCCGCGAACTGGACGCGGCCGAGATCCGCGACCCGCTGCTGCGCGAGGCGTACGCCCTGTGCGAGACGATCCTCCAGGACGACAACCACGCCTCCCACACCTGGATGCGCGACCAACTACGGCTCGACCAGCGGCCGTACTGGGACGCCATGATCGCCTTCTGCGGGCACGCGGACGACCTGGCCGACGCGCAGAGCGTGCCGCTGACGGAGCGGCTGCGCCTGTACGACGCGTTCACCCGGGACTTCTTCCGCATGCTCCAGGCCACGCGACAGGCCACCCCCGCCGCCGTGCTCGGCACGCTCTCCGGCACCGCCGGCCGCCGCTCGCCCGGAGACGGGGTGCACCTGGTGTCGCTGGCGTTCTGCGACGTCATCCACACCTGGCGGCTGTCCGAGACGGGCGTGCGCCGGGCCGGGGACGCGCTGCGCGCCGACATGACCCTGGAGGCGTACGACACGGTCGCCGCACTGGAGCGGTACATGCTCGGGGTCAGCGGCGAGCCCTCGCGCTGGCTGGCCACCCTGCTGGGCCAGCGCGGTGCCCCACTGGCCGACGGCGCCGAGAACGCGGCGATAGCCTGGGGGTTCGGGCTCCAGACGCTGGACTTCCTCCTCGACATCGAGGAGGACCTGCGCCTGGGCAAGCTCTACGTCCCCCTCGACGACCTGCGCGCCTGTGGCCTGAGCCGGCCCGAGCTGGAGGCGGCCGTCGCCGCCCGGCAGCCCTCGCAACCCCTACGTGACGTGGTGGCCCGCCAACTGGTGCGCGTACGCCGCTACTTCGCCGACGCCGAGCGCTGGATCGACCACGCGCGGCCGGTCGGCTGGGAGGCCGTCCGCGACTCGCTCGCCGAAGGGCGGGCGACGGTCGACCGCCTCACCCGCTGCCACCACGACGTCTTCGCCCTGACCGCCGAGACCACGTAGCCCCGCGACGCCCGCCCACTGCTGCGCCCCCGGCACCGCCTCCCGCCGGGGGCGCAGCGCTCTTCCCGAACGCCACCGGGCCGAACGCCACCGGGCCGAACGCCACCGCGCCGAACGTCACCGCGCCCGGGCCCGGCCCGGTCAGCTCTCGCGCACGTACGGCGTCGTCGTGGCCAACCGGACGAAGCCCAGGCGCTCCAGGATGGGGCGGCTGTCGTCGGAGGCGTCGACCTGGAGGTAGCGGTAGCCGTGCTCGGCCGCGAGGCGGGCGCGGTGGGCGACCAGGGCGCGGTAGATGCCCCGGCCGCGCCAGGCGGCGACCGTGCCGCCGCCCCACAGGCCGACGAAGTCGGTGCCCGGGTTGAACTCCATGCGCGCCGCGCACACCGGCTCGTCACCGGCCATGGCGAGCACGGCGTGCATCGTCTCGGAACCGTCCTCAAGCTGCTCCAGGACGCGCTGATGCAGACGGGTGGCGTCGGTGCCAAACGCCCGCGCGTGCACCTCGGCCATCAGCGCCACGTCCGCCGCGTCCCGCACCGGGCGCAGGCTCACCCCCTCCGGCGGTCGCGGCTCGGCGGCCTGCCGCGCGACCTCCGCCACCATCAGCGCCTCCGCCGGCTCCGCCGTGAACCCGGCCGCCAGCAGCCGTCGCCCCAGGTCGGCCGGCTCGTCGTAGTCGTAGAGCTTCCACTCGAAGGCCACCCCGCGCGCTCCGAAGTGCCGGACCTGTTCGGCGATGGCGGCGTCGGCGGTCGCCTCGGTGAGGTCCGACCAGATCACCCCGTTCCAGCCGGCGGGGGTGCTGGTGTGCCGTACGACGCCGCCCACCCGCTCGACGGTGGAGTCGGGGCCGTCGGGGCGTACGCCCTCCCTCAGCTGCCGGTCGAACTCCGCCCGCAGGCGCGCCCGCCCGTCCGTGTCGCCCGGGTCCGCGCCGCCTCCCGGGGCGGCCGTGGCATCGCCGCGCGTGGGGTCGGCCGCGCTGCCGCGCGCGCCGTCGTCGGTCGTCGAGTGCGCCTCACTGTGGTTCATGCGGCACACCTCAGCACCCGGGGCCCCGCCCGGCAACGCGATTTCGCCCGCGCGCGGCGCCGCCGCGCCCGGGTGAGCGGGGCGCGCGGGCCCGGCGAGGGTGGGCCGGGCGGGGGCGGCGCGGGCCCGGCCGTCCGGGTGGGGGAGGGGGAGGGAAACGCGGTCGCCGGCGCCCCGGGGGGCCTGTTACGGTCGCCGGCATGAAGCCAGTGATCAGCACGACGACGCCGGAGAGTGTCCCGGCGCGCTGACCGTTGTCTTCGAGAGTCTTCGAATCCACAGCCCCGGGGCGAGCGCCCCGGGGCTGTCGTCGTGGGGTCCGGCCGCCGCGTGGCGCCGCTCGCTCGCCCCACGACCGCGAGGAGACCGCCATGTCCGACCACCGCACCCTCGGCCGCGAGCTGGCCCTGTTCGACACCGACCCGCTCATCGGCGCCGGCCTGCCCTACTGGCTGCCGGACGGCGCGGCCGTACGGCACGCCCTGGAGGAGTACGTCCGCGAGATCGAGTGCCGGGCCGGCTACCAGCACGTGTACTCGCCGGTGCTCGGCAAACGGGAGCTGTACGAGATCTCGGGCCACTGGGCGCACTACCGCGACGACATGTACCCGCCGATGGACGTCGGCGGTGAACAGGTCGTCCTGCGCCCGAGCCTGTGCCCGCACCACGCGCTCATCTACCGCTCCCGCGCCCGCAGCTACCGCGAACTACCTATGCGTATAGCCGAGTTGGGCGGCATGTACCGCTCCGAGCTGTCCGGGGTGCTCGGCGGGCTGACCCGGGTACGGGCGATCCAGCTCAACGACGCGCACGTGTTCTGCGCCCCGGACCAGGTCGCCGACGAGGTGCGCGGCGCCCTGGCACTGATCGGCCGGGCCTACGCGGCGCTCGGCATCACCCCCGCCCGCTACCGGCTCTCGCTCCCGGGCGAGGGCGGCAAGTACGCCGCCGCCCCCGAGCCGTGGCGGCGCGCCACCGCGCTGCTCGTCGACGCGCTGGAGGGCGCCGGCCTGCCGTACGAGGCGGTCGAGGGCGAGGCCGCGTTCTACGGGCCGAAGATCGACGTGCAGATCGTCGACGGCGCGGGCCGGGAGTCCACCCTGTCCACCGTGCAGGTCGACTTCCACCAGCCCGAACGCTTCGACCTGCGCTACGTCGGCGCGGACGGCGCCCGGCACCGGCCGGTGATGGTGCACCGCAGCGTCATCGGCAGCGTCGAGCGGGCCGTGGCCCACCTCATCGAGGTGCACGGCGGCGCGTTCCCCGCCTGGCTGGCCCCCACCCAACTGGTCCTGCTGCCGGTCGGCGACGCGCAGGTGGCCCTGGCCCACGACGTGGCGGGGCGGTGCCGGGCGCGCGGCCTGCGGGTGGAGGTCGCCGGCCCCGAGCGCGGCACCCTGGGCGCCCGGGTCCGGGCCGCCCGCCTGGCGCCGTACCAGGCCGTCATCGGCGCCCGGGAGGCCGAGGCGGGGCAGCTCGCGGTGCGGCTGCGCGACGGGCGGCGACTACCGGCGCGGCCCGTCGGGGAGGTGCTCGCCCGCGTGGTCGCGGCCGTCGCCGCGCGCGGTGGCGACCCGTGGCCGGCGCCGGCGGCCGACTGAGGCCCCGGCGCGGTCTCCCGCGCCGCCGCGCGCCGGCCGGGACGCCGCGGCGGCGTGCGGCGCGCCGGCCCGGGTCCTGATCCACGGTGTAGGGGAACTGATCCACGGAGCAGCGGATGAGGTCTGGAACGCGCGGAAGCCGCCGTGGCAGGCTCCCTTTCGAGCCCCGAACTCCCCTTGTCCCGCCGGGGACCACGCGATGCGCGGGCGCGCGCTCGGCGTGGCCCCGGGGCTCGTCGCGGTGCCCGTGCCAGGGGGTACGCCCCGCGCGGCGCCGCCCGCGCGCGACCCCCGCCACGCGACGCACTCCCGACCCAACGAACTCCACCCGTACCTCAGGAGCGGAAACCCCGTGCGAAACATGACGTCCATCGCCACATCGGCGGTCGCGATACTGGCCCTCACCCTGACCGGTTGCGGCGGTGACGACGACCAGGACAAGGACGCCGCGAAGAGGCCGGGCGCGGCCGACAAACCGGCCAGCCAACCCGCCGACCCGGGCGGGTCCGACGCCCCGAAGCCGAGCGCGTCCGGGGAGGCCGAGCGGCCCGACCCCAGCGCCTCCCCGCACGCCCCGTCCGCGAAGCCCGCCACGCCCACCGCCGACCCCGAGCCGACGAAGGACACGGACGCCAGCGGCGGTTCGGGCGGCGCCAGCGGCTCGGGCGGATCAGGTGGCTCGGGCGGGTCCGGTGGTGGCGCGGAGAAGGCGAAGGGGGACGGCGGCGCCTCGGGCGGTACGTCCTCCGGCGGCGCCTCCGCCACCGGGGGCGGTCAGTCCGCCAGCGTGCAGGGCGTCTGGTACCACGCGGCCAGCGAGGCCCTGGGCAAGCTGATCACGGTCACCATCAGCGGCGAATCGGTGTCCATGGTGGCCCCCGGCGGCAAGTCCTGTTCGGGGACGATCAAGGCCGACAACGCCATGAGGATGGTCTGCGAGGGCCAGACCATGTCCGGCAAGGCCGAGGTCACCGACGGCGGCGAGAAGCTGGCCTGCCACTGGAGCGACGGCAGCACGGACCGCTTCCAGCGCGCCAAGCCCGCGCTCTGACCCCCGGCCGCGCCCACGCGCCCCCGGCACCCCCGCGTCACCCGCGCCCCGCACTCCGCGTCACCCGCACCCCGCACCCCAGGCCCCGCACTCCCGCGTCACCCGCACCCCCCACCCCGCGCCCGCCGCGCCGCGTACCCCCGAGACCCCGCCGCGCCACGCTGACCCCACCTCGCCCCGTACCCCCACACCCCACCCCGCCGCGTCCACCCGCACCCGCGCCGTGGCCGAGGCCCGTCAGGGCCGCACCCCGTCACCGCCGAGGCCCGCGACCCCTGACGGGGGCGCGGGCCTCGGGGTGCCCCGCACGGGCGCGGGCGTCCGGCGCGCGGGCGGCCCGCCACGGGGCCGGCCGGTGCGGGGCAGGCCCGGTGCGGGGTCGGTGCTACTTCACGATCGTGACGCGGTCCGCCTTCGGCGGGGTGAGCGGGGCGTTCGGTGTGGAGTTGGCCTCCAGGTAGGCCGTGAAGACGTCCAGGTCGGAGGCGGCGACCAGCTTGTTGCCGCCGTCCTTGAAGACCGGGAAGCCGTCGCCACCGCCGGCGAGGAACTCGTTGACCGCGACCCGGTAGGTCCGCTTCGGGTCCAGCGGCTTGCCGTTCAGCCGCACCGAGTCGGTGACGACGCGGTCCGCGCCCGCCCTGGTGAGGTCGAGCGTGTACGTGAGGCCCTTCGAGACCTGCAGGACGCGCGGCTGCTTCTCGTTGACGCCGCTGACCTGCTGCCGCAGCACCGTCAGGAGCTGCTCACCGGTCAGGTCGAGCACGTTCATCATGTTGGTGAACGGCTGCACGGTGAACGCCTCGCCGTAGGTCACCACCCCGTCGCCCTCACCGCCCGACGCCTTGTGTGCCAGGTCCGCGCGGATGCCGCCGGGGTTCATGAACGCGACCTCGGCCCCGCCCTTGTCCGCCGGTGCCAGCCCCGCCTGCTGCGCGTCGCTGATCAGGTCGCCCAGCGGGGTCTCGTACGCGTTCAGGCCACGGCCGGGGATGTCGGCGGAGATGTAGCCCACGGGCCGGTTGGCCACCGGGGCCGCCAGCTCGCTCCAGCGCCTGATGAGCGCGCTCATGTCGCGGGCCCTGGGCTGCTCCCGGTCCACGACGTGGTTGGCGGATCGGACGCGGGTGCGCACGATGTCGCGGGTGCGGCGGTCGTAGGTCAGCGTCGTGTCGGTGTAGAGCCGACCGAAGGAGGCGGCCGAGGTCACGGTGCGCGGCACGCCGTCCGGGTCCGGGATCGAGCACGCGTACGCCTGGTGCGTGTGCCCGGTGACCAGCGCGTCCACCTGCGGGCTCACGTTCTTGGCGATGTCCACGATCGGGCCCGAGATGCCGTCGCCGGGGCCGGGGCTGTCGCAGTCGTAGTCGTACGCGCCGGAGGCGGGCATGCCGCCCTCGTGGATGAGGGCGACGACCGCCTTGACGCCCTGGCGGTTCAGCTCCCGGGTGTACTTGTTGATCGTCTCGACCTCGTCGTGGAACTTCAGGCCCTTGACACCCTCGGCGGTCACGACGTCCGGCGTGCCCTCCAGGGTCACGCCGATGAACCCGATCCGCACGCCCTTGTGCTTCCACACGGTGTACGGCTTGAGGATCGGCTTGCCGGTCTTCTCACTGGTCACGTTGGCCGCGAGGTAGGGGAAGTCGGCGCCGGGGAACCGCTTGCCCTTCTCGTAGCACCCGTCCTTGGGGTGGCAGCCGCCGTTCTGTATCCGCTTCAGCTCCGCCGAGCCCTCGTCGAACTCGTGGTTGCCCACCGCCGAGACGTCCAGGCCCAGCTTGTTCATGGCCTCGATCGACGGCTCGTCGTGGAAGAGGCCGGACAGCAGCGGGCTCGCGCCGATCATGTCGCCGCCGGCGGCGGTCACCGAGTAGCGGTGGCCCGCGCGCGCCTCGCGCAGCGAGGTGGCCAGGTACTCCACGCCGCCGGCCGGAACGGCCTTGGTGGTGCCGTCCGGCTGGGTCTGGGTGACGTTGCCGGCCGAGCCCTGCGGGGGCTCCAGCGTGCCGTGCAGGTCGTTGAAGGAGAGCAACTGGACGTCGACGGTCCGGCCGTGGCCGCCGCGCTCGGCGCCGCGCGCGGTGCTCTCGGTGTCGGCGCCGGCGGGCAGGGCGGCGGTCAGTACGCCGGCCGCTGTGGCCAGGACCGCCGCCGTCGCGGTCACTCCGCGCGCCGCGCGACGCCGTCGAGGTGTGGCTGGCATGGGCTTCCCTTCACGAACTGCGAGTGCGGCGCGTCGCGCACGCCGAGGCGGGCGGGCACCGCGCGGGGTCGGCCGCAGCATACGGTTGACGCGCGTAGCGGGTCAGTGGGGTTGAGGTGACGAGTTGGTTGCGCCTTGGCGCACGCCGGCCTCCCCGCGCGCTCGTCGCGCACCCCGGAGCGGCCGCCTCGGTCCGCCCCGGCCGGCCCCGCGCCCCGGCCCCGCACCCGCTGGACGGCCTCGCCAGGCCGCCGCCCCCGCACCCGCCGGCCCGCCCCCGCCGGCCCCGGGCCTCCGCGTGCCCGGCCCGCCCCTGACCTCGCGTCCCCGGTGGCCCGCCCGCCGGCCCGCGCCCGCCGGAGGGGTCGCTCTCTGGGGTGGCGTGGCGCGGGGTCGTAGGCTCGGCGCATGACTGACGTGGTGGATGAGCCGGGCGGGGCGCGGCGGATCGAGATCGTGGACGAGCTGACCCCCGACGCGGCGAGCGAGGTGCTGGAACTCATCACCGAGGCGGCCAGGACCGACGGCCAGCCCGCCGTATCGGAACAGGGCCGGCTGCGGTTGCGCGGCGGCGGGCGGACGGGCGTACGCCATCTGGTGCTGCGCGGCGGGGGCGGGCCGCTGCTCGGCTACGCCCAACTGGAGGACACCGACCCGGTGGAGCCGCCCGCCGCCGAACTGCTGGTACGCCCCGGCTCGCGCGGCCACGGTCACGGCCGGGCGCTGGGCAACGCGCTGCTGGCCGAGTCCGGCAAGCGACTGCGGGTCTGGGCGCACGGCGGCCACCCGGCCGCCCGCCACCTGGCCCAGGTGCTCGGCCTCGCGCTCTTCCGCGAGCTGCGCCAGCTCCGCCGCCCGCTGGGCGAGCACGCGCTGACCGAGCTTCCCGAACCCACACTGCCGGCCGGCGTGAGCGTGCGCGCCTTCGTCCCCGGCCAGGACGACGCCGCCTGGCTCGCGGTGAACGCGGCGGCCTTCGCCCACCACCCCGAACAGGGCTCGCTCACCCAGCGCGACCTGGACGACCGCAAGGCCGAGGAGTGGTTCGACCCGGCCGGCTTCTTCCTCGCCGAGCGCGCGGGCCGGCTGGTCGGCTTCCACTGGACGAAGGTGCACCGCGAGGAGGAGCTGGGCGAGGTGTACGTCGTCGGCGTCCACCCCGACGAGCAGGGCGGCGGCCTCGGCAAGGCCCTCACCGCGATCGGCCTCCGCCACCTGGCCGAGCGCGGCCTGCCGACCGGCATGCTGTACGTCGACGCCGACAACGTGCCGGCCGTCACCGTCTACGAGCGCCTGGGCTTCACGACGTACGAGACCGACCTGATGTACCGCGCGGAGAACTGACCCGACAACCGCCTCGCCGGCGGGGCCGTTCCACGTTCGCCTTGCTGGCGGGGGTGTTCCGTGTTCGCCTTGCCGGCGGGGCCGCTTCGCGTTCGCCCTGCCGGCGTGGGTCGTCTCGTGCTCGCGTTGCTGGTGGGGGTGCTTCGCGTTCGCCTTGCCGGCGGGGCCGCTTCGCGTTCGCCTCGCTGGTGGGGGTGTTCCGTGTCCGCCTTGCCGGCGGGGCCGTTTCGCGTTCGCCTTGCCGGCTGGGCTGTCCCGTACCCGCCTCGCTAGCCGGGTTGCTCCGTATCTGCCTTGTCGGTGGGGCGCTTCGTGCTCGCCTGTCGCCGTACCGCGCTCGGTCCGCCTCGCGTCGATCCTCGCTGTGCGCCCGGGCCCGGCCGCCCCCGCCTCGCCCAGGCCGTCGCTCGGGCCGCTCCCCGCCGGTCCGGGCCTTCCCGTGCCGCCCCGGCTGCCCTTCGACGCCCCGGCCGCCGCCCTACCACCCCCGGCCCCCACCCGCACGGCGAAGCCCCCCACGCGGCGAGGCATCCCACACGGCGAAGCCCCCACCTACGCCGCACAGCCCACCCCCGTAGCGAGGCACCCGGCACGGCGAAGCCCCCGCCCACGGCGTAGCGAGGCATCCCACACGGCGAAGCCCCCACCCACGCCACACAGCCCACCCCCGTAGCGAAGCCCCCCCATGTGGCGAAGCCACCACACGACGCGGTCGCCTCCGCGTGGCGAGGCACCCGGCACGGCGAAGCCCCCACCCACGGCGCACATCCCACCCCCGTAGCGAAGCCCCCCTCGCCGCGAAGCCCCCGCGCCGCGTGGTCTCACCCGGGTGTGTGTGCCTCATCCGCCTCACCCGCCCCACCGTCCGGTGGCCGAAAGGCCGGCCCGCGCCGCCCGGTTGGGCGAAGCGGACGCGTGAAAGCGTGCGAGCCGGGCACATACCCCAGGCGCCGGTAGGGCGCGGGCGCGCGGGGCGCGTGAGGGGGAGGCGGTTCCGGCGGCGCGGCCGTCGCGGGACGTGTCGTGGCCACCCTGGCGAGGGGACCCGCTTGCCTGACAGCCATGTGCCCGTTACCGGCGATTCAACGTCGCTTGCGAGCATCGCTGAATGCAGCCCGCTGTGCCCAATGCCCCGAACCGGAGGCTCCACGCAGTTCCGCCTCCCGCTCCCGCCGCCGAGCCCGTACGGCTCGATGCGCGGGAGAATAAGGACATGCAGCAGTCTTCCGGGGAACCTGCCCCTTACCCCCACGAATCCAGCGCCCACGACCAGACCCGGCCGCAGGGCCCGGGGACGGCCCAGGAGACCCCCGCGCGCGGCCAGGCCGAGCCCACGGCGCGTAACCGACGCGGCCCCCGGCCCACCGCCGGCGCCCGGGTCGGCGAGGACACGCGAGCGACCCGCCCCGGCGACGCGACACCCCACGGCACGACCGGTCCGCACACCACCGCGCCCGCGGCGCCCACGAGCAACGGAGCACTGGCTATTTACGGCGCACACGGTACGCCCGATACCGACCACCAGGCACGCCCCGCCCCCCAGCCCTCGATCGGCTCCATAGCCGCCCACCGCCCGCACGCGGTCGGCGCCCCGCCCGTACGGAGTCTCGAACCGGACATCGATGCCGACGCGGACGCCTACGTCGCCCCCGACGAGGAGGCCGACGAGCTGCCCCAGGGCCGGTTCCTGGACCGGGAGCGGAGCTGGCTGGCGTTCAACGAGCGCGTCCTCGAACTCGCCGAGGACCCGGACACCCCCCTGCTGGAGCGCGCCAACTTCCTGGCGATCTTCGCCAGCAACCTGGACGAGTTCTTCATGGTCCGCGTCGCGGGCCTCAAGCGGCGCATCCACACCGGCGTCGCCACCCGCTCGGCCTCCGGCCTCCAGCCGCGCGAGGTGCTGGACCTCATCTGGCACCGCACCCGCGAGCTCATGGCCCGGCACGCCGCCTGCTACCAGACCGAGGTCGGGCCCGCCCTCGCCGACGAGGGCATCCACCTCGTGCGCTGGCCGGAACTGACCGACAAGGAGCAGGAGCGGCTGACCGCCCTCTTCAAGCAGCAGATCTTCCCGGTGCTCACACCGCTGGCGGTGGACCCGGCGCACCCCTTCCCGTACATCTCGGGCCTGTCGCTGAACCTGGCCGTCGTCGTCCGCAACCCCGTCAGCGGCCACGACCACTTCGCCCGGGTCAAGGTGCCGCCGCTGCTCAACCGTTTCCTTGAGGCGTCCGCGCAGCGCTACGTGCCGCTGGAGGACGTCATCGCCGCCCACCTGGGCGACCTCTTCCCGGGCATGGACGTGCTGGCCCACCACATGTTCCGGGTGACGCGCAACGAGGACCTGGAGGTCGAGGAGGACGACGCGGAGAACCTGCTCCAGGCCCTGGAGAAGGAGCTCATGCGGCGTCGCTTCGGGCCGCCGGTGCGCCTGGAGGTCGAGGAGACCATCGCGCCGTACGTGCGTGACCTGCTCGTCCGCGAGCTGGACGTCTCCGAGTCCGAGGTCTACCCGCTGCCCGGACCGCTCGACCTGACCGGCCTGTTCAAGATCGCCTCGCTGGACCGGCCCGAGCTGAAGTACCCCAAGTTCGTGGCCGGCACCCACGGCGACCTGGCCGAGGTCGAGTCGGCCTCGGCGCCCGACATCTTCGCGGCGCTGCGCGAGCGCGACGTGCTGCTGCACCACCCGTACGACTCGTTCTCCACCTCCGTGCAGGCGTTCCTGGAGCAGGCCGCGGCCGACCCGGACGTGCTGGCCATCAAGCAGACCCTGTACCGCACCTCCGGCGACTCGCCCATCGTGGACGCGCTGATCGACGCGGCCGAGTCCGGCAAGCAGGTGCTGGTCCTGGTGGAGATCAAGGCGCGCTTCGACGAGCAGGCCAACATCAAGTGGGCCCGCAAGCTGGAGGCCGCCGGCTGTCACGTCGTCTACGGGCTCGTCGGCCTCAAGACGCACTGCAAGCTCTCGCTGGTGGTGCGACAGGAGGGCGAGACGCTGGCCCGCTACTCGCACGTCGGCACGGGCAACTACCACCCCAAGACCGCCCGGTTGTACGAGGACCTCGGACTGCTGACTGCCAACAGCGAAGTCGGCGCCGACCTGTCCGACCTGTTCAACCGGCTCTCCGGCTACTCGCTGCGCGAGAACTACCGCCGGCTGCTCGTCGCGCCCAAGTCGCTGCGGGACGGGCTGATCAAGCGGATCAACAAGGAAGTGGCCAACCACCGGGCCGGCCAGCCCGCGTACGTCCGGATCAAGGTCAACTCGATGGTGGACGAGGCCATCATCGACGCCCTGTACCGGGCCTCGCGGGCGGGCGTGCCGGTCGACGTGTGGGTGCGCGGCATCTGCGCGCTGCGCCCCGGTGTCGCGGGCCTCTCCGAGAACATACGGGTACGCAGCGTGCTCGGTCGCTTCCTGGAGCACTCGCGGGTGTTCGCGTTCGGGAACGCCGGTGAGCCCGAAGTCTGGCTCGGCAGCGCCGACATGATGCACCGCAATCTGGACCGGCGGATCGAGGCGCTGGTCAGCGTCGCCGACCCCGCCCACCGGGCCGCGCTCAACCGCCTCCTGGAGACCGGGACATCGGACTCCACGGCGTCGTGGCACCTGGGGCCCAGCGGCGACTGGACCCGGCACGCGCTCGACGCGGACGACCGGCCGCTACGGCACGTACAGGAGATGCTCATCGACGCCCGGAGGCGCCGGCGTGGTTCAACAGCGACATGACCTGGCGGTTGAGGTTACGGGGGCCAGGCAGGGACCCGTCACCGGTACCGCCTCCGGTACCAGGGGACACGAAATGACGGACTACGCCATGGGCTCAGCGGTCACCAGCGGCGACCAGGGCCAGGCGACGACGACGGCGGGCGACGTGCTCTCCCGCTACCTGCACGCACAGGCGGGGGACTTCCTGCGGAGCCTGCGGCTGCACCGCGAGAGCGGTTCGGACGCGGAGGAGGCGGTGGAGGCGGCCCGGCTGCTACGCCAGTCCGCGCGGCGGATCAGCGGCGTGCTGCACACCTACCGGCCGCTGACCGACCCGGTCTGGGCCGACCAGCTGCGCGCCGAACTGGCCTGGCTGTCGGGCATGCTGGCGCGCGAGCACGCGTACGCCGCCCGGCTGGCCCGGCTGCGTGGCGCCCTGCACCGGCTCTCCGGCGCCCCGCTGCCCGACCCGGGTGCCGGCCGGCCGGTCGGGCCGCCGCCCGGTGCCGGGCCCGACACCGAGCGCGGCCGGCCGGCCGGCGCGGACAACGGTGCCGCGCCCACGGCCGCCGCCGGCCGCGCACAGGCGCCCTGCGCACCGCGCAGATAGCCGGCCACGACCATCGCCGCGCCGCCCA